>CAYLZN010000142.1:0-12946 GCA_964387935.1 uncultured Vicinamibacteraceae bacterium
GCGCACGCGGCGTGGGCCTCCCGGGACTTGGCCACCACCAGCGCACCGGAGGTGTGCTTGTCCAGGCGCTGCACCAGGCTCGGGCGTCCGTCGGGCCAGCTTCGCGCGAGATGGACGAGCGCGTTGATCAGGGTCCCCGCGCGGTGGGCGTAGGACGGATGCACGATCAGCCCCGGCGGCTTGTTGATGACGAGCAGTGTGTCGTCCTCGTGCAGAATGTCGAGCGGGATGGGCTCCGCCTCAGGGCCCTCGGGGCGCAGGAGTGCCGCGGGCAGGCGCACACGAACCAGGAACCCCGCCTGGACACGTTGCGCGACCCGTGTCCAGGGGTGCCCGCTGACTTCGACGGCGCCCCCTTCAATCAACGCCTGCAGACGAGTGCGCGACACCCTGGAGCGGGATGCGAGGTGACGGGCCAGGACCAGGTCCAGGCGTCGGCCCTGGTCGCCCCGGTCGGCCACGAAGGTCAACGCGTCGCCTGCCACCGGCCAAACCACGAGCGCAACCGTATCACCGGCCGGCCGCGGCAGGCCACCGGTCGCGCGACAGATCCGTGCGTGGCTCACAAATCCGTCGGCAGCGCGGGGGTCCGGGTCGAACCGATGCCGCGCGGGGTGCGGTTGCCCGCCATCGAAGGGCCTTTTGAGGACCTGCCGAGGCCGGACCCGGTCGGAATGGTTCTTGATACGGAACGTGCAGGTTGGGCCGGGCACCCGTGGCGCGGGGCCGGTGTCGACCTGTCTGGAGAACCCGATGCGGCGGTCGTTTGCGCTCCTGGTCACCTCGCTCCTGGCGTGCGTCGGTTCGGCCGCGGCCGGGCCCATCGGCGCCCCCACCACGGAGAGCTTCGCCTGGGGCAACGGCGAGTCCCGGAGCTTCGAGCTCACGTGGAACGGCACGGAGGCGATGTTCACCGTCGAGGGGCTGGGGACCTCGGTGTACGACTCGCTCTTCACCTGCTGCACCGACGCGTTCGACCGGCTGCGCGAGGTCCACCCGACCGCGTCGCTCACGTTCACGGACCTGGCCATCAACACGCTGCCCGTGAATACGGTCCTGCTCGACAGCCTCAACCTTTCACTTTTCAGGCAGGGCGCCCTCGACAACCTCGGCATGCTCACCGGGACGGTCACCGTGGAATGGGACGACCCCTTCGCACGGATGGCGTTCATGGCGTTCAACGCCGGCGTCGCGCCAGAGTTCGGCGCACCGGTCGAGAGCTTCGCCGTCCAGGAGAGTGCGCCACAGACCGCAGTCCCCGAGCCCGCCACCCTGATCCTCCTGGGGTCCGGGCTCGTGGGCGTCTCCTCGCTCGCACGTCGACGTCATCGTCCCCCGTCCTCCCGCTGACCGGCCGCTGGCGTCCGTCGTTTTATACTGCGGGCCATGCCCGTCACGCTCGGTCTCGAACGCCTGCTCGCCTCCGGTCGGCTGAAGGGCCGACGCGTGGGGCTCGTGGCCAATCCTGCGTCGGTCGACACCGGCTTCACGCATACGGCGGACCGCTTGCGTGCGGCAGTCGACGTCACGCTGGCGGCGCTCTTTGGACCGCAGCACGGGTTTCACGCGGACGTTCAGGACAACATGATCGAGTCGCCGCATGGCCGGGACTCCGGTCGGAACGTCCCCGTGTACTCGCTCTACAGCGAGACGCGTGAACCGACGCCGGACATGCTGCGCGATCTGGACGTGCTCGTGATCGATCTGCAGGACATCGGCACGCGCGTCTACACGTTCGTGTACACGATGGCGAATTGCCTGCGGGCGGCCGCGCGGGCCGGGCTGGAGGTCATCGTCTGCGACCGTCCGAATCCCATCGGGGGCATCGCCGTGCAGGGCCCGCTCCTCGAGGCCGGCTACGAGTCGTTCGTCGGGCAGTTCCCGATCCCGCTGCGACACGGGATGACGATTGGCGAACTTGCGCGCCTCTTCACGGAACACTTCGGCATCGGGGGCCGCGTCATGGTCGAGCCGATGGCCGGCTGGCGGCGCGAGCTCTACTTCGACGCAACCGGCCTGCCCTGGGTCATGCCGTCGCCGAACATGCCCACGCTGGACACGGCCATCGTGTACCCGGGCGCGGTCCTGTTCGAGGGCACCCAGCTCTCGGAGGGCCGTGGGACCACGCGGCCGTTCGAAATCATGGGGGCGCCCTGGGTCCACGCGGAGCGGCTGGCCGCGTCGCTCAACGCCGCGCGGCTGCCCGGGGCCTGGTTCCGGGCGCTGCACTTCGAGCCGACCTTCCACAAGCATGCGGGCCTCGCGTGCGGCGGCTGCCAGTTGCACGTGACGGACCGCGCCCGATTCGACGCCGTTCTCGCTCCGGTGACCTGGATGCGCGAGATTTACCGCCAGGCGCCGGACAGGTTTCACTGGCGGCAGCCGCCCTACGAGTACGAGCACGAGAAGATGCCGATCGACATCCTCGCCGGCTCCGGCGCGCTGCGGGCGCAGATCGAACGCGACGAGGAGCCGACCCGCATCGGCGAGAGCTGGCGCGAAGGCCTCGAACGCTTCGCTCCCATCCGTCGCGAGGTCCTGCTGTACGACTGACGCGCCGCGGTCAGCCCCGTGCCCGCCTGATCTGGCTCGCGTGCCCGTGGGCGTGCTCGGCGTAGATCTCCAGCCACCGGTCCACGGAGTAGGGCCCCGACTCGGAGTGCGTGCCGGCACGCTGCCACTGCGCCTCGGTCAGTCGATCGAGGATCTCCCCTGTCGTCTCCCGCGCGAGGCGGAACGCGTCCAGGGACGCCGCGATCGGGCGGTCGTAGAACAGGCGTCGTGCATACTCATCCTGGTCGTAGCCCTGGATCGCGGGCGCGTCCTCCGCGATGAGGCGCCGGAGCCGGATCGCGCTCGTCATCTCCGAGTCCGCCAGGTGATGCACGATCTCCCGTGGCGACCACGCGCCCGGCGCGGGCCGGGCATCCAGTGCCTGCTCGGTCATGTCCGACAGGGCCTCGCCCACCACGCGGGGACCATCCTTGTAGCGCGCGATCAGTTCCTGGCGTCGTTCCTTCGTCATGGGACCTCCCCAGTCATCAGCATGCGCGTGAGCCTGACGTAGTCCTGGACGGCCCGCAGAAGCGCCGGTACTTCGACGTGCTCCTCCGCCGTATGAGCGACGAGCACGGACCCCGGGCCATACAGGAGTGGCGTTCCCCACCGCGACAGGAACGGGATGTCGGTGGTGTAGGGAAACGACGCCGTCTCGAAGCCCGGCACGGTGGTCAGCCGCACCGGCGGCACCTCGAGCACGTGCTCCACGGTGACCAGGTCGTCGATGTCGTCCAGCAGCGCCTGCACGGCCTCCGCCGGGCCCACGGTCCGGAACAGCACTTCCGCCACGGCCTGCGCAGGGACGACGTTCGGGGCCACGCCTCCCTGAATGACGCCCACCGTGTAGAAGGTCCTCCCCAGGGCCGGGTCGGCCGGCCAATCGACGCCGCGGAGCCGGACCAGCGTATCGACGAGCTTCTCGACAGCCGACTCACCCGTTTCCGGGTACGACGAGTGCGCGGCGCGGCCGGCCGCGTGCAGTCGCACCCGCAGCACGCCTCGCGTGGCGAGCCCGAGGCGTCCGTCGGTGGGCTCGCCGTTGACGAGGAACGCACTGCCAGGGCTCCAGGCGTTGGCCACCACGGCCCCGTCACTGCCGCGTTCCTCACCCACGACGAACAGCAGGCCGATGCCCGCGTGGCCCCCTGCCCGCAACTGCTCTGCCGCGATCACCTGGGACGCGAGGATGCCCTTCGCGTCGCACGTGCCGCGACCGTACAGCCGCTCGCCCTCGAGGCGACTTGGGAAGTACGGCGGCACGCAGTCGAAGTGCGTCGACAGGACGACGACCGGCGGTGTCGGCGAGTCGGCCGGTGTCGCAAAGATGTTGAAGCGGCCTCCCTCCACCGGCTGCTCGTACACGGCGAAGCCTCGGTCGCGCAGGTAGCCGGCGAGCCACACGCCGACCTCCGCCTCGCGGCCCGTCGTGGAATCCAGGTCCACGAGCCGTCTCGTCAAGGTGACCACGTCTAGCGGATCCATTGCTCGAGTTCCGTTCGCGCGTCGGTGCGCTCGTCCCGATACTTGACGATCACCGGCGTCATGAGCGATAGCCCCCACGAGGCACCAGGCTCGACGTTGACAGCCCGCGCCCCGGGGACGACCACGGCGCCCTCGGGCACGACCACCGGCTGGCCATCGGCGGGGCGAAGCACCCGCGCGCGCGGCAGGTCGTACAACGGCGTCGATCCGGTGATGATGGTGCCGGCGCCGATGACCGCGCGCGCTTTGACCACGACGCCTTCGTAGAGACCCGTGTTGCCCCCCACGAGCACGTCGTCCTCGACGATCACGGGCAGCGCCCCGACAGGCTCGATGACCCCCCCGATCTGGGCGGCGGCACTCAGGTGGACCCGTGCGCCGACCTGGGCGCACGAGCCCACGAGGGCATGCGAGTCGATCAGCGTGCCTTCGCCGACCCAGGCCCCGATGTTGACGTACATGGGCGGCATGCAGATCACGCCACGCCCGATGCAGGCGCCGTCCCGGACCGACGAGCCCCCGGGTACGATGCGCACACCGCTGTCGGGTTCGAAGGCGCGAAGCGGGAGCGTGTCCTTGTCGAAGAAGGGCCATCGGCCGTGGTCGGCCGACACGTCGGTGATGATGCCCACCCGGAACCCGAGCAGAATGCCCTGCTTGACCCAGGTGTTCACGCGCCAGCCCGAAGGCTCCGAGGCATCCGGCTCCGCGGCCCGGACCTGCCCGCTGGTGAGGGCCCGGCGCAGCGCGTCGAACGCGCGCCTGGCCTCTGCACGCGGCACGTCCGCCCCCGCGGCCACGAGCCACTCGACGGTCGCCTGCAGTTCGGAGAGGTTCATGGTGGATCAGTGCTCCTGGGTCATGAGCGCCAGCCCTGACAGCACGCGGGCGAGGCGCGTCCTCGTCTCGGCGCGCGGCGGCACGAGCGGCAGCCGGTAGGATTCCTCGACAAGCCCCATCATCGCGAGGGCGGCCTTGACGGGAATCGGATTCGACTCGGCGAAGTTGGCCAGCATCAGCGGCAGGAGGCGCTGGTGGATGTCGCGGGCCGCCGCGACGTCCCCGCGCTCGTAGGCCTCCACCATCCGCGCCATCAGGCCGGGAACCTCGTTCGAGGCCACCGAGATCACGCCGTGCGCGCCGACGGCCATTGCGGGCAGCGTGAGCATGTCGTCGCCCGACAGCACGAGGAAGCCTGGCGGCACGTCGTGACAGATCTCGCAGATCTGCGTCACGTTGCCGGACGCCTCCTTGACGCCGACCACGTGCGGAATCGTGGCGAGGCGCACCAGCGTGGCGGGGTCCACGTTGCAGCCGGTCCGCCCGGGCACGTTGTAGACGATGAGTGGCAGCGACGCGGCCTCCGCGATCGCGCTGTAGTGGCGATACAACCCCTCGGGCGTCGGTTTGTTGTAGTACGGGGTCACCGAGAGCACGCCCTGGGCGCCGATGCTGGCCATCTCGCGGGCGGTCTCGATCACCTCCCGCGTGTCGTATCCGCCCGCGCCGGCGAGGACGGGCACCCGCCCGCCGGCCTCTTCGAGCGTGATCTCGACGACCCGGCGTCGCTCGTGAGCGCTCAGCGTCGGGCTCTCGCCGGTGGTCCCGCACGGCACGAGGAAGTGGATCCCTTCGTGTACCTGTCGTTTCAGCAGGCGGCGGAGCGTGGCTTCGTCGAGGGCACCGGTTGACGTGAACGGCGTGACGAGTGCGGTACCACACCCGGTGAACGGCTGCCTCATCGTGTCCTCCTGCCCCTCCTGGCCTACAGGCCCAGGACGTCCCGCATGGTGAACCAGCCCCGACGGCCCACCACCCAGCGGGCCGCCACGAGAGCGCCGTGCGCAAAAGTGGCCCTGTCGCGCACGAGGTGCGTCAGCGTCAACTGTTCAGCAGGACCGTCGAGTCCCACCGTATGCGTGCCGGGCACGTGCCCGGCGCGGGTGGAGGCCACGTCCACAGCCCGTGTCGGGTCCACCCGCTGCATGGCCTCGACGATGGCCAGCGCGGTCCCCGACGGGGCGTCCTTCTTGGCCGCGTGGTGCGCCTCGTGCAGCCACGCGCCGTAGTCGTCGCGACCGCGCAGCAGTGCAACCGCGTGGGCCGCGAGGGCCTCGAGCAGGTTGGCGCCAAGTGAGAAGTTGGCGGCCGCGACCACGCCGACGCCGGCTCGCTCCACGAGCGCACGCAACTCCGCTTCGCGGTCGCGCCAGCCCGTCGTGCCGATCACCGTCGTGAGCCCGGCCTCGATGAGCGCCCGGAGGTTGTCGGCGGCCGCGTGCGGCTGCGTGAACTCGAGGGCGACGTCGACGCCGGCCCATCGGCCTCCGGCCAGCGCCCGCCCGCCCGCGTTCTCCGCAGCGTCGAGGGTCCCGACGACGTCGAAGTCGTACGACGGGGCCAGGTGCTGGATGAGCTGCCCCATCCGACCGTAGCCGACGATCAGCATCTTCATGGCGGGTCTCCTGAGGGTGCCGCTGGTCCCCGGACGAAGAAGCGGTCGTGCCACCGGGTCATCGCTGCCACCGCGTGTTGGTCAGCCACGACCACGGTGAGGTTCTTCCGCGTACCGCCCTGGGACACCATTTCGAGGGGCAGCCCCTCGAGGGCGCCGAGCATGCGCGTGCCGAGTGTCGGATCCGATCGGAGCCGTTCGCCCACCGCGCTCACGATGGCCATGTCGTTTCTGACGTCCACGTCCGCGAACTGCCCCAGCGCCTCGACGATCTCGTCGAGACGGCGCCGGTCGTCGATCGTCACCGACACGGCGACCTCGCTCGTGGTCACGACGTCCACGGGCGTCTGGAACCGCTCGAACACGGAGAAGACGCGACTCAGGAAACCCCAGGCCATGAGCATGCGGGTCGAGGTGATGCCGATGCGGCTGACGTCGCGCTTGCAGGCAATCGCGGCCAGCGTGTCGCGGGACCCGCCGATGGCGGCCGCAATGCGCGTGCCCGCGCCATCGGCCCTGGTGGCGTTCAGGATGCGCACCGGGATGCCACGCTGCATGGCCGGGAGGATCGTACTCGGATGGAGGACCTTCGCGCCGAAGTAGGCCAGTTCCGAGGCTTCGTCGAACGAGAGCTCCGGCACGAGCCTGCTGCCCGGGACCAGCCGGGGATCCGCGGTGAGCATGCCGTCCACGTCCGTCCAGATCTGGATCTCGTCCGCCCCCAGCGCGGCGCCGATGACCGATGCGGAATAGTCCGACCCGCCACGGCCCAGCGTGGTCGTGACCCCCGCGGCAGTCGCCCCGATGAACCCACCCAGGACCGGAACGACATGCCGGGCCAGCGGGGGCGCCACGTCGGCCTCGAGCGCAGCACGCGTCTCATCGATGAGCGGAACCGCGGCGCCGTGATCATCGCTCGTCACCATGACGCGGCGCGCGTCGATCCACACGGACGGGAGCGCGGCGTCCTCCAGGGCGCTGGCCACGAGGCGACTGCTCACGAGTTCGCCGGTGGCCGCTATCACGTCGCGCGATCGCGGCGACGCTTCCCCGAGCACGGCCAGCGCGTGGATGATGGCGTCGATCTCGTCCAGATCGCGGTGGAGGCGCTCGAGGGCGGCCTCCCGGCGGGTGTGGTCGCGCACGAGGGCGCCCAGCATCTCCGCGTGTCGGTCGCGCAGACCGGCGATCGCGGCGTGCGCCTGGCGTTCACGTCCGGCCACCGCATCCTCGGTGAGGGTCAGCAGGGCGTCGGTCACGCCGGACAGGGCCGATACGAGGACCACCGTCGGGCGAGGCTCGTCACCGTGCCCGAGACGGGCCCGCGTCACGTGACCGATGAGCCGCTCGACGGCCGGGGCGTCCTTCACGGACGTGCCGCCGAACTTCATCACGACGACCCCGGGTCTGGCCATGAGCCGGTTGCTCCCCACTCAGAACGAGTCGTCCGCGGCGGTCCTGCGCTGGGCCCAGGCGAACCACAGTTCCCGGAGCACGACAACGGCGGCCACACCGAGGATGACGTAGACCACCCGCCCGCTCATCCACTTGAGGGCTCGCTCAACGCCGCCCAGCCGCTCTCCGAGGCTCGAGCCCAGCCCAAGGATGAGCGGCGCCCACAGCAGCGCCGCCAGGCCATCGTACGCGACGAAGCGCCAGTAGGCCATCCCTCTGACGCCTGCGCTGACGAAGACGACCAGGCGAGTGCCGGGCACCAGTCGGGACAGGAGCACGATGGGCTCGCCGAAGCGCCCGAACCAGCGGGTCGCCACGCGAAGGCGACCAGGTCGGATGAAGTTGCGGATCGGGCCGCGGCGAAGCGAGTGCGCTCGCAGCTTCCGCCCGAACAGGTAGAGCAGCGAGTCCGAGGCGACGATGCCACACCAGGCGACGGGGAAGGCGATCGGCCAGCTGAACATCCCGACACCGATCAGGTAGCCCCCGAGGAGCAGCAGCAGGTCCTCATTGAGCGGCGACCCGACCGCCCCTGCGAGGAACAGCAGGAAATAGGCCGGATATCCCCAGGTGCCGAGCAAGGCCGCCGCACTGTCCGAAGTCATGGCCGCAAACTGAAGGCGTGGACGCGACTCAGCTTACAATCGCCCGCAGCGTGGCGGCAATTCACGCCGCGGGAGCTCACGATATGCACCCCTCCACTACGCTCCAGTCGGACAGCATCGGGTCGTGGCTGCGAGCCGCGCAACAGGATGCCAGGGCGCGGGGCCTCTCCGAGGTGGCGTCGCTGCTCGAAACGCTGGCCGATTCGACGCGAGCGCTGCGCGCCGCCACGTGGAACGTGCCGGCCGATGCACAGCCTCCGGACGCCCTCGAGGCGTCCCCGCCGGTGGCGGCCGGCGAAACCGTTGCCGGGCCCGGGCGTTCCCTCGAGGACACCGCGAGCACAACACCCGCGGTCGATTCGGAACCGCCGATCGAGTTGCTGACCATCGCGGATCTCGCTCCGCGCCTCGCCAGCGGCGAACTCCTGGCCCGAGATCTGGTCGAGGCGTGCCTGACCCGCGTCGCGCGGGACAATCCGACGCTCAACGCGATGGTCACGGTCCTGGCCGATGCCGCGCGCGCCGCCGCCGTCCGGGCCGATGCCGCGCGCGCCGCCGGGCACCTGCATGGACCTCTGCACGGCATTCCCCTGACCCTCAAGGACCTGATCGACCTCGAGGGCTGTCCGACAACGGCGTCGTCCAACGTCCGGCGCCACGTCGTGGCCGCGCGGGATGCGCTGGTCACGCGTCGCCTTCGCGATTCTGGCGCCATCGTGCTGGGCAAGACCAACCTCCACGAGTTCGCCTTCGGCACCACGACCGAGGACTCGGCCTTCGGTCCGACGAGGCATCCGGTCGATCCCTCCCGGTCGCCGGGAGGCTCCAGCGGGGGATCGGCCGCGGCCCTGCGTGCCGGCATGGGGATCGCCTCGATCGGGACCGACACCGGGGGCTCGATTCGCATCCCCGCTGCGGCCTGCGGACTGGTTGGACTCAAGCCGACGTTCGGGGAAGTGCCGACCGACGGGGTCGTGCCGCTCGCGTGGTCCTTCGATCACGTGGGGCCGCTCGCGCGCTCGGTGGACGACGCGTGGCTGCTGTGGGAAGTCATGAGCGGGCGGCCCGTGACGGACGGTACCACCAGGGTCACACCGGATCCGACGACCCTGCGGCTCGTGCTGCTCGAGCCCTACTTCTGCGACATCCTCGAGGACGGCGTGCGTCAGGCGTTCTTCGCAGCGGTCGCGCGACTCGCAAACGCGGGTGTCCACGTGACGCCAGGCGCGTTGCCACACGCCGGCGTCGTGGCGCCGGTGTACCTGCACCTCGTCCTGGCGGAGGCCGCGGCGTATCACGGGCCGACACTGGACCGGAGGCCAGGGGACTACACCCCGCCCGTGCGCGCCCGCCTCGAGATGGGCCGTTATGTGCTCGGTGAGGACTACGCCCGCGCGTCGCTGGGCCGCGCGGTCCTCACGCGAGAGGTCGAGACCCTGCTCCACGAGGCCGATGCCCTGGTGCTTCCGACACTGCCCGTGACGATGCCCGGGCTGGGGGAGAGCCGCGTGACGGTCGGGGGACGCGCCGAGAGCGTTCGGAACATCACGCTTCGGCTGACCCAGGTGTTCGACGTGACGGGGCATCCGGCCATCAGCCTGCCCATTGGCGATGCGGCCCCGGGTCTGCCGGCTGGCCTCCAGCTCGTGGGACGGCGCGACGAGACGGCGCGCCTGCTGGCGGTCGCTTTAGCGTGTGAATCGGTATTGACGCGCGGGGAGTGAGGCCGCCGCTCCAGCGAGGGGGCCCCCAGGCCGCCATGCTACGATGGGTGTTCGATGTTTGCGCCGTTTTTCCACCGTCTGGAGCATCGCCTCCACGCGTCCACCACCGACCGCGTCGTGCGGCCATTCGACTGGGGGCTCGACTGGCTGCCCGAGGACGCCCGAGTCCCGGATCGGCAGGCCGGGGAGCAGGTCGAAGGCTGGGTGGCCCGCGTGCTCGACGACAGCCGGCGTTTCTTCGAGACGCCCCCGACGGCCGACTACGAATTCGACGAGGCGACGGGCCGCCTGCGGTTTCCGAGCGCGTTCGAGACGCCCCATCCGGAGAACAACACGGTCTACGGCACCTACTTCCCGGGGCATGGCCGGTCGGGCCGCGACCGCCGCCGCGCGGTGGTCGTGCTGCCGCAGTGGAACTCCGACGCGCAGGCGCACATCGGGCTGAGCCGGCTGCTTTCCCTCTTCGGGATGAGCGCGCTGCGGATGTCGCTGCCCTATCACGATGCCCGCATGCCGTCCGAGCTCACGCGGGCCGACTACATCGTCTCGCCCAACATCGTGCGCACGATCCAGGTGTGCCGGCAGGCGGTGATGGACGCGCGGCGTGCGGTGGCCTGGCTCGCGGCACGTGGCTACGAGCGAATCGGCATCCTCGGCACGAGCCTGGGGTCCTGTCTCGCGATGCTGACAGCGGCGCACGAGCCACTCGTCCGGGCCGCCGCGCTCAACCACATCTCGCCCTACTTCGCGGATGTCGTGTGGGAGGGGCTCTCGACGCGACACGTGCGCGAGGGCCTGGAAGGCCACGTCGATCTGCCGCACCTGCGGCGGCTGTGGCTGCCGATCAGCCCCCAGACCTATGTCGAACGCGTGCGCGACACGCGTGTGCTGCTGGTCTACGCGAAGTACGACCTCTCATTCCCGCTCGGCCTCTCGCTGCAGCTCGTGCACGAGTTCCGGGCCCGTGCCCTCCCGCACGAGGTGTCGGTGCTCCCGTGCGGCCACTACAGCACGGGACTGACGCCGTGGAAGTGGATGGACGGCTTCGTGCTGACGCGCTTCCTCAGGGAAAACCTGTAGTGCCCGCCGCGCGCCGCACGATGAGCAGCGTGAAGTCATCATCGTAGGAACGGGCCCCGGAGAACTCCCGCGTCGCCGCCACCAGCCGGTCGATGATCGCGGCGGCGGGCTCCGCGCGCGCCTCATGCGCCACCGCCGCCAGGCGCGCCACGCCGAACTCGTCGCCTCCTGCCGACGAGGTATCGACCACGCCGTCGGTGTACAGCACGAGTACGTCTCCGGGGGCCAGCCGGGTTTCGTCCGACTCGTAGCTGATGGCGTCGAAGACGCCCAGGAAGGGCCCGCCGGCCGTCAACTGCTCGAGCCGGCCGTCGGCGCGCACGACGAGCGGCGGGTTGTGGCCGCAGTTCGAATACAGGAAGCGCCCCTGCCCCGGGTCGAGTTCCCCATAGACGGCGGTGACGAACCCCGGCAGGCTGCTGGACTCCACGAGGAACCGGTTGACCGCGCGCATCGCGGCGGCGACGTCCGGCTCGAACCGGGCGCTCAGCCGGAGCAGCGTCCTGAAGGTCGCCATGATGAGGGCGGCCGGAATGCCCTTCCCCGCCACGTCGGCCACGACCAGGCCGAGGCGATCGCCCGGCAGCGGCAGGTAGTCGAAATAGTCACCGCCGATGTCGTAGGTCGGGATGCTGACGCCCGCGATGTCGTACCCGGGCAGGCGCGGCGACGCGGTGGGCAGCAGGCGGGACTGGACGTCGTGGGCGATCTGGAGCTGCGTCTCGATTCGCCGCTTCTCGAGCAACTCGCGGTGGAGCATCGCCTTCTGGATGGAGATGCCGGCGGCGTCCGCGAAGAACTGCAGGGTCTCGAGGTCACGGTCGCCGTAGGCACCTCGGCGATCGCTTTCGAGGTTCACGGCGCCGACCACCCGTCCTTCGAGCGAGATCGGTACGGCGATTTCAGCCTCCGTGGAGGCACGCCCTTCCACGTAGTGCGGGTCGACGCGCACGTCCGACGCAACCACGGGCTGACCACTGGCGATCACGTGGCCGATGATACCCTTGCCCAGACGCAGCATCTCGTCGTCTTCGGGCGGCCGCGGATCGAACCCGCGTGAGGCCATGCCCGCGATCACCTGCTGCCGGTGGCCGACGCGCGAGAACGGATCCTCGCGCGTCAGCACGAAGATGCCGGCGGCATCGTAGTCGATCACGGTGCGCACCGTGTTCAGGATGTGGTTCAGGATCTCGTCGAGGTCGAGGGTGCCGCTGATCGTCTGCGCGATCTGCAGGAGCAGCCGGTACTTCGTGTCGGCGGTGAGCACGCGCCCGGTGTCCATGTCCCCAGCTTCTCACACTCGGGGCGACCGGAACACGGACGCCCTCAGAGCCAGCGGAGAATGCCGCGCAGCGCTCCGTACAGCGCGCCCGCCAGCTCGCGCACCAGGGGCGACACGCTGCCTTCGTTGACGGCGTCGGCCACGGTGACGGGATCGGTCAGCAGCAGCCAGATCGTGGCGCCGGCCAGCGTCGCCGCGAGCACCGCCACCACTCCGAACAGGCTGATGCTGAGGCGAACGAGACTCATGCTAGGGCCCAGTCTATCCGATGTGCGGTCCGAGGATATGACGAAGCCCGACGCGT
>CAYLZN010000143.1:0-12888 GCA_964387935.1 uncultured Vicinamibacteraceae bacterium
ACCTCGACCTCCGATTCCGCAACCGCGTGCAGGTCCCGGAGCCCACGGCCCGGGCCGTCATGTTCTGCCTCATGGACGTTTCGGCCTCCATGGACGAGGGCAAGAAGGACCTGGCCAAGCGCTTCTTCACGCTGCTGTACCTGTTCCTGACTCGCAAGTACGCCCACGTCGAGCTGGTCTTCGTCCGCCACACCGACGATGCCGAGGAGGTGGACGAACGGACGTTCTTCCACGCCACCAAGAGCGGCGGCACGATCGTGCTGTCGGCCCTGGAGCTGATGTCGGACATCGTGGAGGCCCGCTACCTCAGCGGGGGCTGGAACGTCTACGCCGCACAGGCGTCCGACGGGGACGTCTTCGGTGCGGACGGGGCCAAGAGCGCGCGGTTCCTCGGCGAACGCCTGCTGCCGCTCACGCGGTACTTCGCCTACCTGGAGACGCCGGATCACGCCGACGGGCGGACGAGCAGCCTGTGGGTGGAGTACGAGCAGATCCGCGCCCCCAGGGGGGCCTTCGCCATGCGCCGCGTGACCCGCCGTGAGGAGATCTACCCCGTGTTCCGTGAGCTGTTCCGCAAGGAACCCGGAGTGTCGGCCGCATGAGCGCCCTCTCGACCGGTGCCGACTGGGACTTCGCGCTCATCGAGCGCTACGAACGCGCCATCGGCCAGCACGCCGCCGCGCACGGGCTCGACACCTATCCGAACCAGATCGAGGTGATCACCTCCGAGCAGATGCTCGATGCCTACGCGAGCGCCGGCCTGCCCGTCGGGTATCCGCACTGGACCTACGGCAAGGACTTCATCCGCAACGAGCAGTTGTACCGGAAGGGCTACCAGGCGCTCGCCTACGAGATCGTCATCAACTCCAACCCGTGCATCGCCTACCTCATGGAGGAGAACACCATGGCGATGCAGGCCCTCGTCGTGGCGCACGCGTGCTTCGGGCACAACGCCTTCTTCAAGGGCAACTACCTGTTCAGGCAGTGGACCGACGCCGACGCGATCATCGACTACCTCGTGTTCGCGCGGCGGTACGTCATGGAGTGCGAGGAGCGCCACGGCGAAGCGGCGGTGGAGGCGGTGCTCGATTCCTGTCACGCGCTGAGCGCGCACGGCGTGGACCGGTTCAAGCGACCGCAGCCGATCTCGGCGCGGGAGGAGAAAGCGAGGCTCGAGGCGCGGGTGGCCTACGAGGAGCAGCGCTTCGACGACCTCTGGCGGACCGTTCCTGGCCGCGAACCGCTGCAGCCGGCCGTCCGCAAGGAGCCGTTCCCGGCCGAGCCCGAGGAAAACGTGCTCTACTTCGTCGAGAAGCACTCGCCGAAGCTCGAGCCCTGGCAGCGCGAGCTCGTGCGCATCGTCCGGAAGCTGGCCCAGTACTTCTACCCCCAGGTCCAGACCAAGGTCATGAACGAGGGGTGGGCCACGTTCTGGCACTACCAGCTGATCAACGATCTCTACCGCGACGGGCAGGTCACCGACGGGTTCATGCTCGAGTTCCTGCAGTCGCACACGAACGTGGTCACGCAGCGCGGGTTCGACGAGGCGGGCTTCTCGGGGCTCAACCCGTACGCCCTCGGGTTCGCGATGTTCCAGGACCTGAAGCGGGTGTGCGACGCGCCGACGGCCGAGGATCGCGCGTGGTTTCCGGAGATCGCAGGCACGGACTGGCGCGCGACGCTCGACTTCGCCATGCGCAATTTCAAGGACGAGTCGTTCATCGGCCAGTTCCTGTCACCGGCGGTGATGCGCGCGTTCAGGCTGTTCGCGGTGGCCGATCACGCAGCGGAGCCGGAGCTGGTCGTGGAGGCGATTCACGACGAGCGCGGCTACCGTCGCCTGCGGAAACTGCTGTCAGACCAGTACAAGCGGGAGACAGCCGTGCCGGACATCCAGGTGGTGCAGTTCGAGCGACGCGGCGACCGGTCGCTGACGCTGCGACACACGCGGCTGAGAGATCGTCCTCTCCTGGAGGAGGAGGCACGGGACGTGCTGAAACACCTCGCACGGTTGTGGGGGTTCACCGTGCGGCTCGAATCGATCGACGCGTCGGGCACCGTCCAGAGCACTCTGGAGTGCCGCGGCGCCGACGCGTCGTCCTGAGCGCTCTTACTTCATCGCCTTCATCGTGACGCGGATGTCGGTCGCGGTCATGACGCCAGCCGCTTCGGCGTACTTGACCTCGACCTGATCGCCGGTCTTGATCACATCGCTCAGCTTCGGGCCGGCTTCGCCCTTCATCTGGGCCTCGCGGGTCGCGGTCGTGCCGCCCTTGCCGACGACCTTGGTCTTCGAATCGACCTTGAACACCATGTCGGTGCCGTCGACCTTCACGGTTACCGAATCCCCAGCCACCGCGGACACGGTGCCCTTGGCTGACTTGTCGGCCGCCGCGGCCACCCAGGGGGTGAACGCCACGACCATGGCCACGAGCGTCGCCAGTGCGATCAGTCGCTTCATCTGTCTCCTCCCAATGTGACGGTACCGCCCGATTATGGGGGCGCCCGCCGCAAAATGCAAACGGCTGCGGTGCCGTCGGGGGCATGGCGCGCGCCCCTATAATCGCGCAATGTCCACGCTGCCACTCCCGTCCGGCCCCGTCCTTCCGTCGGTCGAGCCGATCTTCCGCCCACGGTCGGTCGCGATCATCGGCGCGTCGCGCGAGCGGCACAGCATCGGCTGGGACATCCTCGACAATCTGATCCGCTACGAGTTCCAGGGGCAGGTCTTTCCCGTCAACCCCAACGTGGGGGTGCTTCGCAGCCTCAAGTGCTATCCAACGGTCGAGGCGATTCCCGATTCCGTGGACCTGGCGATCATCGCCGTGCCTCGGTCGTTCGTGGCGGCGCAGGCGGACGCGTGCGGCCGGAAGGGCGTCAAGGGGCTCGTCGTGATTACCGCCGGCTTCAAGGAAGTGGGTGACGCCGGCGCGGCGCTGGAGCAGGAGGTCCTCGCGATCGTCCGCCGCCACGGGATGCGCATGGTCGGCCCGAACTGCATGGGTGTGATCAACACCGATCCGGCGGTGCGGCTCCAGGGGTCGTTCTCGGCGACGACCGAGCCGGTGGCCGGCAACATCGCGTTCTCGTCCCAGTCGGGCGCGCTCGGGGAAGCCATCCTCGCCCTCATGTCGCAACTGGGCCTCGGGCTGTCGATGTTCGTGTCGCTCGGCAACAAGGCGGACGTCTCGGGGAACGACGTGCTGGAACTGTGGGAGCACGATCCGCGCACGCGCGTCATCCTGATGTATCTCGAGAGCTTCGGCAACCCCAACCGCTTCCTGCAGATCGCGCGGCGCGTCGCGCAACGCAAGCCGATCCTGGCCATGAAGTCCGGGCGGACGGCGGCCGGCGCGCGCGCAGCCGCCTCGCACACCGGGTCGCTCGCTGGCGCCGACGTGGCCGTCGAGTCCCTGCTCATGCAGTGCGGCGTCATCCGGGCCAGCTCCATCGCGGAGATGTTCGTGTTCGCCTCCGCGTTCGCGACCCAGCCGACGCCGAAGGGCAATCGCATCGCGATCGTGACCAACTCCGGCGGGCCGGGCATTCTCGCGGCCGATGCGTGCGTGCAGCTCGGCCTGGACGTGCCGCCACTCTCGGTCACGACGCAGGCGAGGATGCGGCCGCACGTGGCCCCGGAGGCATCGGTGGTCAACCCGGTGGACATGATCGCCAGCGCGCGGGGGGAGCACTACGAGGTCTGCATCCGCGCGGTCATGGAGGATTCGGCGATCGACGCGGTGATCACGATTTTCACGTCACTCGAGAGCATCGACAGCATGAAGGTGGCGGAAGGCATCATGCGCGGGGCCGCGGGCGTCGACAAGCCGATCCTGATCTGCTTCATGGGCAAGATCGCCTCGAAGCCGGCGATCGAGCGGATGAAGCACGCCGGCTTGCCGGTCTACACGTTCCCGGAGGAGGCGGCGCAGGCCATCGCGGCACTGGTCCAGTACCGGGCCTGGCTGGACAGGCCCGAGGGGCGGGTCGCGACGTTCGACGACGTCGATCGCACACGCATCGAGGGGATCTTCGCGGCCGTCCGCGCCGCAGGCCGATCGGACCTGACGCTGGCCGAATCGCTGGCCGTCCTCGACGCCTGCCGCCTCCCGGGGGTGCCCTGGCAGGAAGCGGCCGATCCCGCCGGCGCACGAGCCGCGGCGGCGGCGCTCGGCTTCCCCGTGGTGCTCAAAATCAGCTCCGCCCGGGTGACGCACAAGTCGGACGTCGGCGGGGTACGCCTGGACCTTCCGGACGGCGCCGCGGTCGAGGCGGCGGCTGCCGACATGCTGGCCCGCGTGCGCCCGCTGGACCCCGAGGCGCGCCTCGTCGTGCAGGCTAGGGTCGCGGGCGGAACGGAAGTCATCGTCGGCGCGTCGGCGGACCCGAAGTTCGGCCCGCTGCTGATGTTCGGCCTGGGGGGGATCTTCGTAGAGATCCTCGAGGACGTCACGTTCCGCGTCCATCCGATCTCGGACGTGGATGCGCGGGAGATGCTGGAGGGGATCAAGGGTTTCCCGATCCTCCGGGGCGCCAGAGGTCACGCGCCCGCGGATCTCGACGTGCTCGTCGAGGTCCTGCAGCGACTGAACGACCTGCTCACCGAGTTCCCGGAGATCCAGGAATTCGACATCAACCCGCTGCTCGCCGGCGGGACGCGCGCGAGCTCCGCGGCGGTCGATGCGAGGTTCAGGGTGAAGTAGGCAGGCGTACGACGCACGGCGTACGGCGTACGACGTACGGCGGCGTACGGACAGAACACGGCGTACGGGCGGGGCTACTCGTACCTGAAGGCCTTCGTCCCCGCCCAGGTGAGGAGCAGGGTGCCGGCCACGAGGGCCGCGAGGTGGGGCAGCACCGTGGCCGCGCCGTCACCGAAGCTGACCAGGCGGTGCAAGGCGTCCATCATCCAGCCGGTCGGCAGGAGCATGGCGAACGACTGCATCCAGCGCGGCGCGATCTCGATCGGCCACCAGCAGCCGCCCAGCGCGCCGAGCGCCATGGAGCTCATGATGCCGAAGCCGACCATCTGGCCCTCGCTGCGGGCCAGGCTGCCGAGGACCAGGGCGAGGGAAGCGTTGAACGCGGCCCAGGCGACCATCAGCAGGCACACCATCGGCAGCGAAGCCCCCCAGTCCATCCGGAAGAGGATGGTGCCCGCCAGCATCGCAAACGCAATCTGAATCAACGCGAGCACCAGGCGCGCGGCCCACTTGCCGGCGACCAGCGACGCTCGCGTGATGGGCGACGCGGCCAGCCGTCGCAGCAGGCCGAGGCGACGCTCGAGCACCAGGGAGATCCCGCCGCTCGTGAGCGCCACCAGCATCGTGAACATGACCAGCGTGCCCGGGATGGCCTGCTCGAACCCGGACGGCGCGCGGCGACGGGTGCCGGCCGATTCCACCACCAGCGACACCTGGCGCGGCGCGTGCCCGAGCGCGCGAAACGTGGACGCCTCCGCCGGAGTCCCCTCCGTGACAAGGACGGCGAGATCCGCGACAACGCCGTACACTGCGCGGCCGATGCGCAACTGCTCGTACTGCACCGCCGACCCTTCGGCGCGGGTCACGTAGGTCAGCGTCTGGCGCTGGCCCGCAGCCACCGCCTCGCTGAAACTGACCGGAGCCCCGGCCCCTTGATCACTCGGAGCCCCGGGCCTTTGAGGCCCGGGGATCACCAACACCCGCACGGCCTTCGCCTTCTTCTCCTCCGTCACCTCGCGATCGATCGCGAAGTGCTGGGCCTCGAGCTCTCCGATCAACTCGTCCAGCACGGGGCCGCCATCAGCAGGCGCGTCCAGCAGCAGCACATCCGGGCGGGCGGAGGTCCCGCCGCGCGGCCCGAATCCCCCGGTGACCGTGCCGATGAAGTAGAAGAACACGATCGGCATGACGAACACCCAGAGCAGCGCCTCGCGCTGCCGGAGCATCTGGGTGAGGTCGGCCCGCGCGACGAACCGCGCCGCGGCGCTCATCTGGCGCCTCCGTCGAAGCGGTGCTGCAGCCGCCGGGCCGCCCAGGCGAACGCCACCGCGGCCGGGACGGCCATGACCACCGCCGACACGATCAACTGGTTCCACGCGGCCGTCCCCGTCAGCAGGCCCTGCAGGCGGGCCACCCCCTGGCCGTTCGGCGTCCACCGCCCGGCGGCCGCCATCCACGGGGGCATCGCGTCGAAGGGAAAGAAGGAGCCGCCGATCATCATCAGCGGGAAGACCATCATGCTCGCCACGAGGTTGGCCGTCCGTTGCGAGCTGGCGGCGACCTGCGGCACGAGGAACACGGCCAGCAGGATCGCGCCCGCGAAGATGCACCACGGCCAGGCCGCCAGCGCTCGCCATGCCGGAATCTCGAACAGCAGCACGCCCACGGTCAGCCCGACGAGCGACACGGCAGCCATCAGGACCGTTCCGGCGACGAGCTTTCCGGCAAGGAAGCTGGCGATACCGGTCGGGGCCACGAGGGCGCGACGCAGCGTGCCTTGCGTCTGTTCCTCCCACACGTCGGCGGTCATGCCCTGCGCGATGAACAGCAGCGACATGAAGAGCAGGCCCGGGATCATCACACGCCCGAACCCGAGCCCCCCTGCCTCCGCCGGGCGTGCGCCCGCTTCCTCGATCCGCAGGTCGAGCACGGGTGGCAGCGCCACCGTCCTCAACACCCGCAGCCGATCGCTGATGGCACTCGCCAGCGACGACACCGCAGCACTCGTCGGAAACGACGCGCTGTTGTCGACCTGCTCGCCCAGGGCCCGCAGTTCCGGTCCGAACACCCGCTGCAGGTAGAAGGCGGCCTCGACCTGCAGCTCCAGGGTTTCCCGTACGATGCCGGGCAGGATCCGCTGGGCGGGGTTGGTCAGGAGCGTGAGCTTCAGCGGCGCCTGGTCCAGCACGGCCTCGGTGGCGCCCTTGGGGACGACGATCAGGGCGCTGGCATCGCCGGCAGCCACTCGCGCCTGCCCGGTCGTCGCGTCGGTGCGGGTCACCTGGAACAGCGAGCCGAGCGAGCCCTGCGTCAGGCTGCCCTCGATGAGGCGTCCGACGAGCGAGGCGTCTTCGTCGGCGAGCAGGACCACACCACGCGGTCCCTGCGATCGACCGCTCCCACTGGCGAGAGACAGCAACAGCCCGACCATCAGCGGCAGCCCAAGCCAGAGGGCGATCGCCAGCGGGTCGCGCGCCCGGCGCGCGAGGTCCTTCCGCGCAGAGGCCAGGGTGAAGGACAGGCTCACTCGCGCAGCTCCCGTCCGGTGAGCTTGATGAACAGGCTCTCCAGATTGGGTTGGGTCAGCACGGTTTCCCGAAGCTCCGCGCCTGCCTGGGCCAGGGCGGTGAAGAGCGCCGGCAGGTGACGCGTGGCGCCGGGCACGGTCAGGATCAGCGAGTCGCCATCGACGTGGACGACTTCCGCGTCGTCCACGTGGCGCGCCGCCTCACGCGCCCGGTCCGGATCGAACCGTCCCGTCAGCCGCAGGACGTCCCGCTCGCCGAGCAGGCGGCGCAGTTCGTCCATCGTGCCGAGCGCGATGATCCGCCCGTGATCGATGATGCCGATCCGGTCGCAAAGCTGCTGCGCCTCTTCCATGTAGTGCGTCGTGTAGAGGACGCAGGTGCCGGCACGCGCCTGCTCGCGCACGAGATCCAGCAGCCGGACGCGGCTCTGCGGGTCCACGCCGACGGTCGGCTCGTCGAGCAGCAGCACCTTCGGATCGTGCACGATGCCGCAGCCGAAGTTGAGCCGCCGCTTCATGCCCCCGCTGAACCGCTTGATGGGTTCCCTGGCGCGGTCCGCGAGACCCGTCGACTCGAGCACCTTCGTCACGCGCACGTCCAGGGTCCGGCCGCGCAGCCCGTACGCCGAGCCCCAGTACGCCAGGTTGTCTCGCGCGCTCAGCTCTTCGTACAGCGCCAGCTCCTGGGGCACGATGCCCAGCCGGGCCTTCGCGGCCGACGCGTCGGTGACGATGTCGTGGCCGAGGATGCGGACCTGCCCGGAGGTCGGCGTCAGCAGGCCCGAAAGACATCCAATCGTCGTCGACTTGCCGGCGCCGTTGGGCCCGAGCAGGCCGAAGATCTCGCCGCCCTTGACGGAGAACGTCGCCTCGTGGACCGCGACCAGGTCGCCGTACTGTTTGCGCAGGTTCGTGACGTCGATCATGGAGCGGGCTCAGGGCTCAAGGCTCAAGGCTCAGGGCTCGGGGCTGGGGCCGGCCAGTCCTGCCAGGGCCTGGCTGACGAACTCGTCCTCCGGCAGGCCGCCGAGGATCTCGTTCTGGTCATTGACGACAGTCTTGGGGACTCCGTTCACGCGATACTGCCGGATCAGGTCCGGGTATTCGCTGACTTCGACGGCCAGCGACGTGACGTGGGGGCTTTCGAGGGCCATGCGATGCGCCAGGCTGACCGCCCGGGGACAGTGCGGTCACGTGGGCGTGACGAACACCTGGATGCGGACGGGGCGTTCGACTGCGGCCAGCAGCGCCCGGCTGTCGTCGGCGAGCTGGGAATCGCCGCCCGACACGAGCTCGATCGCGTCGATGAGCGAGCTGAACTCGTACCCCGCGGTGAGCCCGACGAACCGGATGCCGTAGTCCTGCTCGGTGCCGTCCTCGTTCACGGCCACGACCGCGACGCTCGGCGCCCGATCCACGCCGAACTGCGCGGCCCGCTCGGTATCGAGCACGAGGTTGTTCGTCTCCACCGACACCTTCTCCGAGAGCCCGGCCACCTCGTCGAGAATCCGCTTGGCATCGTCACACGTGTCGCAGCCGAACGTCTGCGTGAAGAAGATGAGGCGCACGGGGCGGGAGAGCCCGGCAAAGCGTTGCAGGAGCACCTGGCGGTCGGCGTCTGACAGGAGCGACATGCCGCCATTATGATCGATCGGGCGGAGCGGCTGGTGGCGTTCGGCTGGCGACCAGCGACCTGATTGGCTGAATCGTCGTGCGCCGCACCTACCGACCCTCCCTGCCGTGTGCAGGCCGTGCCCCTCGCCGCCAGCACCAATCGACCGTCCAGCCAAGCGCCACGCCGACGACGTTCGCGACGAGATCCCACGCGTCCCAGGTGTTCGTCATCACTCCGAACCCGTCGGTCAACTCGAATCCCTGGACGACGAGCAGGGCCACGAGGGCTGCGACCCATGAGGGCCGACGTGACATGGCGGGCGGCGCCGCGACGAGGAAGAACACCGCGAACGACGCGGACACGTTGCCCAGGTAGGAATGCACGAGGGTCGCGGCGGCGCCCCTGTAGTGAGGCTTCACCAGCAGGCCGGAGACGCCGACCAGCACGAACGCCGCGGTGAGGGCCCGGCGATTCACCGGCGCAGCATACACGGCCTGGAGCGCCTGCAGACGGCGTCGGCGCAGAAGCCGCACGAGGGCGGATCACTCGTACAGCAGGAACGGCTTCCTCCGCTCGCGAAACGCCGCGGCCTCCCGCTCCCAGTCGTCGAGCAGCGCAGCCAGGGTGCCGCCCTCCATGGCGCGCCTGACCTTGTCGGAGCCGGTGAGGCGATCGATCGACTTGCCCCACGCGAACGCCTTCGGGTGCTGCCGCCGCGTCTCGTCGATGAGGAGCAGTGCCGTCCGGACGGGCCGGTACGCCTCGCGATCCGTGATGAGGAGCTGCACTGCCGGGAGCTCGAAGGGACGATCCGTGCCGCGCCCTTCCGCCAGGTTCGTCCCCTCGAAGTAGACCGTGCCCGGGTAGTTGTTCAAGGCCGTCGGCGACCTCAGGTTCGGCGACGGGTTCCGCCAGGGCAGGCCCGTGTCGGTGAACCACTGGGCCCGCCGCCAGCCCTCCGCCCGCGCGACGATCAGGTCGGCCCCGATGCCGAATTCCCGGTTGAAGAACGTGGCGAGCTCTCCCACTGTCATGCCGTGCCGCGCCGGGATGGGGTACATCCCGACGAACGACTTGAACGCGGGATCGAGCAGCGCACCCTCGACGATCTCGCCCCCGATGGGGTTGGGCCGGTCGAGCACGACGAAGGGAAGCCTCCTTCTCGCAGCGGCCTGCATCGCGAGGGCCATGGTCGAGACGTACGTCCACGTGCGGCCGCCAACCTCCGGCAGGTCGTACACGAGCACCTCCACGTTCGCGAGCATCTCCGATGTGGGGCCTCGGTCCTCGGTCTTGTAGAGCGAGAAGATCGGCACGCCCGTCCTGGCGTCCCGCTCGTCATCGATCTTCTCGCCGGCGGCAGCCGTGCCCCGAATGCCGTGCTCGGCCGCGAACAGCGCGACGAGCTTCAAATCCTTGTGCGCGGCGATCAGATCGATGTCCGCCGTGCCGGCGCGATCGACTCCCGCGTGGTTCGTGATCAGTCCGACGCGCGCGCCGCGCAGTCGTGCGGGCACGTCCGACAGGAAGACCTCGATTCCCGGCTTGACGGGCCCGGCAGCAGGAGGGGCCGCCTGCGCCGTGACGAGCAGGCAGCCGACCACAAGAAAGACGCGGGAGGGTCGCGCGCTCATGAATGAGAGCATACGCCGGTCACTTCCTCGACGGGGAGCGTACGGTCGAACGTTGCAGTAGGATGTAGATTCCATCGAGTCGCGAACGGGCTGACCCTTGCTCACACCCCTCACGTCCATCGGTCCGTATCGGATCCTGGAGAAGCTCGGCGAAGGCGGGATGGGCGTCGTGTATCTGGGCCGCGACACGCGGCTGAATCGTGCGGTCGCGCTCAAGGCGCTGCCCGCGCACCTCGCGGACGATCCCGATCGACTCGCCCGCTTCGAGCGGGAAGCCCGGACGCTCGCTTCGCTCTCCCACCCGGGCATCGCCGGCATCTACGGTCTCGAGGAGGCCGGCGGCCAGCGCTACCTCGTGCTCGAGTACGTGGACGGCGAGACGCTCGACGCTCGCCTCGCCCGCGGCCCGCTCCCGGTGGACGACGCGCTCGACATCGCCGGCCGCATCGCCGAGGCTCTGGAGGCCGCGCACGAGAAAGGCATCATTCACCGCGATCTGAAGCCGGGCAACATCATGGTGACGCCCGACGGCGCTGTGAAGGTGCTCGACTTCGGCCTGGCCCGCGCGTCCGGCGCGCAGATGCCGGGCGCCGCCTCGACGGCCGCCGCTCCCACGCTCACCTCGCCAGGGACGCAGCCGTCGCCGACGATCCCCGGCGCGATCATGGGCACCGCAGGCTACATGTCGCCCGAGCAGGCGCGCGGCAAGCCGGTGGACCGGCGCACCGACATCTTCTCGTTCGGCTGCATCCTCTACGAGTTGCTCACCGGCGTTCGGCCATTCAAGGGCGAGACGGTGAGCGACCTGATTGGCGCGGTGCTCCACACCGAGGTCGATGTCGGTCGACTCCCGCCCGGGACGCCGCCCGCGGTCGTCAAGCTCCTGCAGCGGACGCTCGTGAAAGACCCGAAGCGCCGACTCCAGTCGATCGGCGATGCGCGGCTCGAAATCGAGGACGCGCGTGCCGGTGACCAGGCGCAGGTGGTCGCGGAACGGGTCGGGCCGCGCCGCAGTCCAGTCGCCCTTGCCCCTGCGGCGCTCGCTGGAGGTGTAGTGGTCGCGCTCGCGCTCTTCGCGGCGACCTGGACGCGATCGCCGGCGCCGCCGGCGACCTCGGCAGGCATCAGGGCCTCGATCGCGCTACCCAACGGCCTGCATCTGGACGGGACGGGCCCACCCGCGCTGGCGCTGTCGGCTGACGGGAGCACGCTTGCGTTCATCGCTCGCGAGGCCAGCGGCCCGCAGCGGCTCTACGTTCGCGCGCTGGATGCAGACACGGCCACGCTCGTGCCCGGCAGCGACACCGTCGAAGGGCCCATGTTCTCCCCGAACGGCCGCTGGGTGGCCTTCGCCGTCGGCGTGTCGGGCACGGGCGGCATGCCGCCGGAGCTCCGGAAGTACTCGCTGGAGACGGGGCTCACACAGACCATCGCTCCGGTCGAGGATTACTTTGGCGGCGTCTGGCTCGACGACGGGAGCATCGTGTTCGTGAATGCGCAGCCGCACGGGTTGTGGAAGGTGGATGCCGGGGGAGGGGAGCCGCGCCAGGTCGTGGCGAAGTTCGTTCTCGACGGGCAGACGGTCGAGCGCCCTGTCGCGTGGCCCGCCGTGATCCCTGGAAGGCGATCGCTCGTCGTCACGGACTGGGTGTCTTCACGCGTCGGCCATCTTGCGATCGTCGATCTCGAGAGCGGAGTGATGACGCACCTCCAAATCGAGGGCAGCGGTGGGCAGGTGCTGCCCAACGGGTATCTCGCCTATGCGAGCCCCGCCGCGGCCCTGATGGCCGTGCCGCTTGATACCCGCACCGGGCGTGTGGGCGGCACCCCGGTGGCGCTCGTGCCGGACATCGCCTTCGGCCGCAACAACGTACCGGCCTACGCGTTCTCCGACAATGGCACGGTCGTCTTTGCCACCGGCTACCTGCCGGGGAGCCGCCGCGAGCCGATGCGGCTCGTGCGGGCGACGCGCGAGGGCGTCATCGAAGCACTGCCGTACGAACCGGACCTGTTGTATCGCGGGTTCACGCTCTCTCCGGACGGCACCCGGCTCGTGGTCGGCGCCTGGGACGGCTCGCGGTTGCTGTTCGATCTCCGGCGCGGCACGCGCGTTGCCCTCGAGGGCAGCACAATCTCGGAGCCACTGTCGATGGCATGGAGCCCCGATGGGCGACGCCTCGCCGTCACCGGGCCGCTCGAGGGACGTGGGCTCTTTGGGCTGAATGTCGGGTCACTGGATGAGCCGGGGCGCTTCGAGACCCTCGTCGAGATGCCAAGCGGTGAGATCAACGTCTCGGGCTGGACACCTGACGGCGCCCTCATCGCGTGGGGCGACAGCCCCGCATCCGGCACGTCCATCTTTCGCTTGGGTGTGGGGCAGCCGCTACAGACGATCGCGAAGGAGGCGGG
>CAYLZN010000144.1:0-12871 GCA_964387935.1 uncultured Vicinamibacteraceae bacterium
GTGGCGAACCGGGGCGCGCACGTGTTTGCCGGGGACACCCCCGACGAGCCGGCGAATCCACCGGCCCTCGACGGCTTTCTCGAGGGCGTGCCCCGCAACGCGCGCCGACCGTTCTACGCCGGAGGCGTTCGACCCAACGTGCTGGGCCTGGGAGGCACCTTCGGCTGGACGCAGGAGATCGGGTACTTCTCGAATCCGACATACAGCTGGTACCGATCGCTGCAGGCACGTTTCGTCAGGCGTCTGGCAGACGGTGCGGCGTTCCAGGCGAACTACGCGTGGCAGCGCGCCGAGAAACAGCACGATGACTACTGGATCTACGATCCGGACCTCAATCGGGGCCCCGCGGACTTCGACCGGGCGCATGTCTTCAACGCGTTCGGGGTGTACGAGCTGCCGTTCGGCCGCGGCCGGCGCGTGGGTGATCACTGGGGCGCACTGGCCCAGGGCGTCCTCGGCGGCTGGCAGGTGAATGGCGCGTTGACCGTGCAGAGCGGCATGCCGATCAACGTCACCTACCGCAACGCGTTCCAGGATCGCGACGTCGGGCCCAACCGGCCGGACCTCATCGGCGATCCGTCGGGCCCCGAGACGAAGGCGCAGTGGTTCAACGCGACGCCGATCGGCAGTCCCGGCAGTGCCTTTGGCAGGCCGGCACGTGGCACCTTCGGCTCGCTCGGCTACAATGCGCTGCGCGGGCCCGGGTTCTGGCAGCTCGACGCGTCCGTGTTCAAGGTCGTTCCGCTCGGCGGTTCGCGCCGACTGGAGCTGCGAATCGAGTCGGTCAACGTGCTCAACAACGTGAACCTCGGCCAGCCCGACGCGGAGGTCGGCGTGCCAGACAATCCCAACCCCAACGCCGGCCGCATCACCAACACGGCGTACAACGGCACGGTCCCACAGCGGAACATCCAGTTCGGAGCGAGGTTCAGTTTTTAACCTCAATCCACCAATCGGCTTGCGGCCTGCGGCGCACGGCTCGCGGCGCTGGGCGGCTATCATGTCTTCCCACGAGGACGGTCGTCCGTGCAGCATGGGCACCTTATGGATGTGACTCTGCAATCCTTGTCCGATGTTCTGGCAGCAGGTCTGGTGATCGCCATGCTGGTCCTGCTGGAGCTGGGACGGCGCCTGGGAAGGCATCGCCTTGCGCGGGATGGCGAAGGGGCTCCGGCGGGGACGGGGCCGATCGACGGGGCGGTGTTTGCGCTGCTCGGCCTGCTGATCGCGTTCACGTTCAGTGGGGCGGCAACGCGGTTCGACACCCGGCGTGACCTGATTGTGCAGGAGGCCAACCACATCGGGACCGCCTGGCTGCGGCTGGACGTGCTTCCGGAGTCGGCGCAGCCGCGGCTGCGGGAACTGTTCCGACAGTACCTGGACGCCCGGCTTGCGGCCTACGAGAAGATCCCCGATGTGACGGCCGCGTATGCCGAGCTGGCCCGGTCGACCGCGCTGCAAGGGGAGATCTGGAAGCTGGCGGTGGCCGCGTGCCAGACACCAGAAGGGCAGCGGGCCTCGATGCTCGTGCTGCCGGCCCTGAATGCCATGATCGACATCACCACGGTCCGGACGATGGCGACGAAGATGCATCCGCCGGTCGTCATCTACCTCCTGCTGATCGGGCTGGCGCTGGTGAGTGCACTTCTGGCCGGACTGGGGATGGCGGGTGGCAGGCAGCGCAGCTGGGTTCACATGATCGGCTTTGCGCTCATCATGGGGCTGTCGGTGTACGTCATCGTGGACCTGGAGTTCCCACGACTGGGTGTGATCCGGGTCGACGCCGCAGACGAGTTGTTGCGCGAGCTGCGGCAGAGCATGCAGTAGGTCGGCCACGTCGCCTGGCCTCGATGGGACAGGACGGCGGGCGGCGATCGGCGGGCGACCGTCGGCCGTGCGCCGCAGCCGCCGCAAGCCGCGAGCCGCAAGCCGCACGCCGCAAGCCGCGAGCCAGTTGTCCGATCGCTACGGCCACCCGATCGAGAGCGTCGTCAGGGTGTCGCCCCCGTTGCGCACGGCGAACTCCAACGAGATGGGGCCAATGGGGCTCGGGTGGCAGGCGCCGGTGCTCAGACCCCAGCGCAGCCCGTCCAGGGTGACGTCATCGGTGGTGGCGAACGCGTTTCCCGCTCCTGCCCGGACGAGCACGCGCAGTTGCCCGAGCACCTTCATCCGAAGGCTCGTGGCCGCGGCGAACGCCTGCGCGCCCTTGAGCTCCTCATGGTGGTAGCCCGGAACCAGGGTGACTCCGCCGAGGCGGTACCAGTCGTACTTCGGCAGGTCTTCGTCTGAGAGGAAGCCCATGGCGTCCAGTTGCAGCGTCACCCGACGGCCCAGCGGGTAGGCTGCCCGGCCCTCGGCGAGTGCGCTCCAGTAGACCCGATCGGCTCCGATGTCGGCGAGGCTCGACTCGCCGCTGACCGCATAGCGGCGGCCGTGCTCCGGCCACGCGAGGTCATCGAGCGTGTCGAACACCAGCCGGCCGAAGAGCGCCCTCACCCGATCCGTCTCTTCGGGGAGCCTTTCCTCCAGCCCTCCCCGGGGGACGGTCGTCACGCGGCCGACGCGCGCACCGCCCTCGAAGAAGGCCCAGCGCTTCACACCCGTCCGCAGCGCGAACTCGACCCCCTCGCGGTCGAAGCGTGCCCGGTTGATCTCGCCGCCCGCCGCGTCGAAGAAGCGTGGCTTGTCACGACTGGCGTATCCGGTCACGCGGTAGCCGATGCCCGTGACGACGAGTCGGTCCCCCCGCAGCGACGCCTCCAGCACCTGCTCGGCGTCGCTCGCTCCCGCAAGCACCTCCACCTGTTCGCCGAAGCCCAGCGTGTTCTGGTTGCTCAGGCGGATCGACCCGCGGGCCTTCTCCCACTCCGTGTAACCGAAGCCGACCTCAGCGCGGTTGGGCGGCGCGTCCTTCACGCGGAGGACGATCTCCACACCGTCCGCGGCCGGCTCGAACTCCAGCCAGGTCCGGGCGAACAGGGGGGACGCGTTGATCTTGTCGAAGGCGCGCAGGCCCTTCTGCATGTCGAAGGGCTGCTCCGCGGGGATGTTGAACGTCCGGCGCACCAGGGTCTCGCTCACGCGCTCGTTCCCGGCCACCTTGACGGCGGCAATCCTCGCCCCCTCGAGAACCGGTCCCCGGACGGGGGGACGCCGACCCAGGTCGGTGACGCCTCTCGCCTCGAGCTTCGCCCGGATCTGCGGGACGGCGGCCTTCGCGGCCTCGTAGCCCCTGAGGATCAGTTCGTCGAAGCCGGAGTAGTCGGTGGAGGAGTGCCTGCCGAGGTCCGGGCGCACCAGCACGTCGGCCTCCGCCGAGAAATCCTCGTATCGACGTCGCATCAGCAGGTCGCTCACCTGGGTGGCCACGCCAATCGCGGAGGCGTAGTCCTGCGGCTCGAGCGCGGGGCTGGCGATGTCGACGGCGACCACGACCGAGGCGCCGAAGTCCCGCGCCACGTCGATCGGCAGGTTGTTCACGATCAGGCCGTCCACGAGCTTTCGGCCGCCCCAGTCCACGGGTTCGAAGACGAGGGGGATCGAGAGGCTGGCTCGCACGGCCAGCGCGAGGTCGCCTTTCGCCAGCACCACGGGCTCGCCGTTAGCGAGGTCGCCCGCCATGGCCCGGAACCGCACGGGCAGGCGGTCGAAGTCCCCGCTGGCCGCGTAGCCGCCGGGGGCCAGGTTCTCGACGAGGAAGCGGTTGATTCGATGGTCGGCCAGGAGACCACCCGGCAGGTGTGGGCCTTTCCGGTCGAAGTTCACGCCGGCGACCGGCACGTGCCGGTCCAGCCTCTGATCCACCGGCAGGGTGCGCCGGTCCGGCCGGCCGCTGAACAGGGACGCCCAGTCCAGAGACCGCACGATGTGCTCGAGTTCGGCCGCCGTCTTCCCCGTGGCGAAGACCCCGCCGACCACCGCGCCCATGCTGTTGGCGGCGATCGCGTCAATCGGGATGCCGGCTTCTTCGAGGGCGCGCAGGGCCCCGACGTGGGCGATCCCGCGGGCGCCCCCGCCCGAGAGGGCCAGGGCGACGCGGGGCCGGGGCCCGTCGGCTGCAGCTGGAGCCGGCGGACCTGCCTGTGCGGTGATCGCCGCGGCCGAGGCCAGCGCCAGTCCGGCGAGGATCGGGGTTCCCCTCATGTCGCGTTCTCCCGGGAAGTCGGCGTGGCCGGGCCGCGTGCCCTGGGCCCCGAGCCCCGTCGTGTTCCGAAATCGCATGAGCCGTTTTGCCAGAGCCCTGCGCGTATCCAGACAGGAGCACACGAGAAAGCGCATCCATGCCGCGTCGGAACCGCAAGGAGGCTGACATGTCGCTGCAACACGTCGAGGTGGCTGCAGAGCACGTCCAGGTGCTCGAGCGCTGGAGTCAGACGCCCACCACGCAGCAGCGCCTGGTCCGGCGGAGCCGCATCATCCTGCTGGCGGCCAACGGTCATACGCTCGCAGACATTGCGGACGAACTGGGCACGTCCCGGTCCACGGTGCGCCTGTGGGTCGAGCGTTTCGGGGCCGGCGGCCCGGACGCCCTCAGCCACGATCGGCCTGGCCGAGGCCGCAAGCCGCTGCTGCACGGCGACGTCATCGCGCAGATGCAGCAGTTCCAGGCAGAGAGTGAGGCGGCCGGGCACCGCGTCGGCATCCGCGAGCTGGCGCGCCGGTTCGGTGTGAGTCCGACAACCGTGCACCGGGCGCTGCTGAAGGCGAGGAACGGCCATTCAAACTGAACCGGGCACAAGGCACAAGGCTCAAGGCTCAGGGCACAAGGCTCAGCCCGTCCAGTTCCTCGATCGTCCGCACCGACGGCGGTCGCGCCGCCTGCAGCCGCGCGGCCGTCTTCTCCGCGGCCCGCATCACGCGCAGCAGGTTCAGGCCGAGCACCTTCTTCACGTCCTCGTCGCTGTAGCCCCGGCGGAGCAGTTCGGCCGTGAGCGCGGGGAACCGCGACACGTCCTCGAGGCCGTCAGGCCCGAAGTCGATGCCGTCGAAGTCGCTGCCGACCCCGACGTGATCGATGCCTGCGACCTTGCGCACGTGGTCGATGTGATCGACGACCTGCGCGAGGGTAGCCCTGGGCCCGGGATGGGCCGCCTTCCACGGCCCGAGCAGCGTCCGGCGCTGATCCGCTGTGGCGCCGGGATTGGCCGCCCGCAACCGCTGCAGCTCCTCCCGCTCCTTGCGCTCGTGGTCGGCAACGGCCTGCGAGGTGAAGCTCGGCACGAAGGTCACCATGACCACGCCGCCGTTGCCCGGCAGGAGGCGAAGGACCTCGTCGGGGACGTTGCGCGGCACGTCGCACAACGCTCGCGTCGAGGAATGCGAGAAGATGACTGGCGCCTCCGTCACCCGCAGCGCGTCCTTCATGGTCTCCGGGGAGACGTGCGAGAGGTCGACCAGCATCCCGAGCCAGTTCATCTCGCGCACGACCTCCTCGCCGAAGCGGGACAGGCCACCGACGCGCGCCTGGTCGGTTCCGGAATCGGCCCACGGCACGTTGTCGCTGTGCGTGAGCGTCATGTAGCCGACCCCCAGTTGCCGGAACATGCGAAGCGTCGGGAGCGAAGAGTCAATCGAGTGGCCGCCCTCCATTCCCATCAACGACGCGATCCGTCCTGCCTTGAAGATGCGCTCCACGTCGTCGGCCGTCCGAGCCAGCTCGAACGTGTCCGGGTAGCGACGGGCCATCTCGTGCACGGCAGCGATCTGTTCGAGCGTCGCGGTGACCGCCTTCTGGCCCTGCAGCGAGGCCGGCACGTAGACGGACCAGAACTGCGCCCCGAGCAGGCCCTGCCGCAGCCGCGCGATGTCCGTCTGAAGCTTCGGCTGCGGCTTCCGCAGGTCCACCTTGTCGAAGTCGTACCGTGCCGCGTCGCGCATCGCCCACGGGAGGTCGTTGTGCCCATCGATGAGCGGGACCTGTGCCATGAGCGCGCGAGCACGCTGGTCGAGTGGTGCCGTGGGCGGCTGCGCTCCCGCCAGCACCAGGGATCCCAGGAGGCTGCACACGCACGCCAGGACGGCGACGGTTCTTGTCGTGGACATGCGTGGCAGTCTACAACGGGCCGCACCTGGCACCTGGCACCTGGCAACTGGAAACTGGAAACTGGAAACTGAGAACCGATTTACACTACCGCCCGGCCACGCGACACGGGCGTTCCCGGCGTCGCGTCGGTCGCCACGCCCGTCCATGCCGACTGACGACCGCCCGGAAGAGCAGGAGCGCCGCCCCGGAACTCCCAGGCTGCTCAAGCCGCTGGAGCCGCTGATCGAGCCGCTGGAGCCCCTGATCGAGCCCCTCGAGCCCCTGCTCGACGTGCCGGAGGAGCTGGCCCGGCGGCTTGCGAGCACCTTCGCCGGCCGCTGGCTCGTGGATGCCTCCAAGCGCTGGACCCGCCGCGGCATCATCGCCACGTTCTTCGTCGGCTTCTCCCTGCCGTACTTCCGGCTCCTGAACCAGGTGAAGGTCGAGGGCGACGAGGTCCTCGGCACGCTCCCGCGCACCAACGTGATCTTTCTCGCGAACCACCAGACGTACTTCCTCGAAGCGATGGCCTTCTTCGACCTCGTCTACGTGCGTCACAGGCTTCCCCTCGAGAATCCCGTGCTCCGCTTCTCGGCGGCCGAAGAGACGATGAAGATGAACCCGCTGACGATGATCATGAAGATGGCGGGCGGGGTGACGCTGAAGCGGCGGACGCGCGACGCGGGCCGTGATGTCAATCGCCCCGTCGATCTCGAAGGTGTGGCCCGCATCCAGGACGCGATCCGCACGGGCTGGCTGCTGCACTTCCCGTCGGGCACGACTCGCGAGGGCGCACCCATCCGTCCGGGCGTGGCACGCATCCTCCACGATGCCAGGGCGATCGCGGTGCCCGTGCGGGTGGACGGGTTCCGCCGCATGCTGCTGCTGCGCCAGGTCCCGGGCAAGGTGTTGCGCAGCGGGTCGATCACGATCCTGCCGCCGCTCGATCTCGAGGAGTTCTATCGTCAGCCGCTGACGAAGGAGTCGGGTGCGGCGCTCATCGCCCGCCTCGAAGAGACGATCGCCGGCTAGCGAATCCCCGGCCAGCGTGTCCGTTCCGCCGCAGGTGTTATGATCCGGCGCCGGTGTCCCTCGGGTTCAAAGGAGAACGCGCGTGAAAGGAACCACCGTTGCCGTCATCGCCGCCGTCTGCGCGGTGCTGGGATTTGCGCTGGGGTTCTGGCCCCAGTATCAGCAGCGGACGGCCACGGAGTCGTTGCTCGCCGACATGACGTCACAGGCCGAGACGCTGCGCAGCCAGCTCGCCGAGAGCGCCGACCGTGTGAGGGTGAGTGATCTGCTGGCCCAGTACCTGGTGCTGAAGGACGTCGTGACCGCCAAGAACTTCGGCAAGGCGCAGGAGCTGTCCACGACGTGGTTCGACGCGATCCGGGCCGAGTCGCAGCGGACGCCGAACGCGGACTTCAGGCAGGCGCTCGATGCCGTGCTGTCGTTCCGGGACCCGGTCACCGTGGCGCTCACCAGGGGTGATCTCGGCGCCCTCGGCCAGATGAACGGCATCGAGGACGCGCTCCGCGGTGCCCTCGGGTTCCCCGCGGTGCGGATCGCGCCCGACACGCTGGCGGCGGCGCCAACGGCGCCGATGGGTCTCGCGCCGGCGCGCTAGAGGCAACCGGCTGCTGCGGGAGGACGAGCACGTGGCCACCGTGGACCTGACAACGTCGCTGCAGCAGTCAGTGGAGGTCGAGCGGCTCCATCGTGACGTGGAGGCGCTCAGCCGCATCCGGCGGGACACCGGGGGCCCCGGGGAGGATGCCGCGGCGGACTACCTCGCCGACCAGTTGCGCAAGTCCGGCGTTCCCGTCGAGCTCCAGCGCCTGCCAGCCTTCCTCAGCTACCCGCGCGCAGCCGCCCTGCATGTCGGCGGCCCGAACGGCCCAGCCATTCCCTGTCTCACTCACTCGTTCGGCCGATCGACCCCGGCCGGGGGCGTGGTCCTGGAGCTGTGTGCCGGTCCCGCAGACGCGGTGGAGCAGGCCCGGGGGCAGGCGGTGCTGGTCGACGGCCTGTGCACGCCGGTCACGGTGCTCCGGGCGAGCCGCGCGGGGTGCGGCGCGCTCGTGTTCGCCAACGAGGACCGCGTCATCCACAACATGATCGGGACGACGATCTGGGGGACGCCGGGATTCGATCAGCAGGAGCTGCTGCCGACCATCCCCGTCGTGTCGGTGAACCGCGACGGTGGGGCTCAGCTCCAGGCCCTCGCGGCGGGCGGCGCACCAGCGCGCGTGTGGCTGCGGACCGAGGTCGACACCGGCTGGCAGACCTCGACGCTGCCCGAAGTGCGGATTCGCGGCTCGCAGGATCCCGATCGCTTCGTGCTCGTCGGCGGTCACTACTGCGCGTGGGACGTCGGGGCCACCGACAATGCCACCGGCAACGCCTGCCTCGTGGAACTCGCGCGTCTGTTGTGGAGCGCGCGCGCGAAACTGGCGCGTGGCGTGCGGCTGTGCTGGTGGCCCGGCCACTCGCACGGGCGCTACAGCGGATCCACGTGGTACGCGGATACCTTCTTCCGGGACCTCGACGCGGGTGGGCTGGCCTACCACAACATCGATTCGCCAGGCGTCCGAGGCGCGACCAGGTACGTGGCCCGCCACACGACGGCCGAAGTGGAGGGCTTCTGTCGCCGGATCATCGCCGACGTGACCAGCCAGGGTGAAGCCCCGGTGCACCGGCCGGCGCGCGCGGCCGACCAGTCGTTCCTGGCCAACGGCCTGCCCTCGTTCTCGACCTGCCCCGTGCTGCCGGACGACCACCCCGACCGTCGCCCCTGGACGGGCGGGTCGGCGGGTGCGTGGTGGTGGCACACGGAGCACGACACGCTCGACAAGGCCGATCCCGTCCAGCTCGCCCAGGACACGCGGGTCTCGCTGCACGGCATTGTCACCCTGGCCAACGCCCCGGTGCTGCCGTTCGATTACGGGCGCGTCGGCGAAGAGCTGCACCAGTTGCTGCAGGCGACCGAGCGCCAGGCCCAGGGGCACCTCGATCTCGGCGGACTCGTCGCGGCCGCCGGTGAACTCGCTGGCCGCGCCCGCCAGTTTGGGGCGTGGAGTCGTGGCGTCTCGGACGCGCAAGGCCAGGCGCGGGCCAACGACACCCTGATTCGCCTGGGCCGTGTGCTCAACCCGGTGCTCTACAGCCGCGCGGGCCGCTTCCAGCACGATCCCGCCGAATGGTCGCCCATCATGCGCGCAGGAGGCTCCGCGCTGCTGCCCGGCCTCGCCCGGGCCGTCGCGCTCCCCGACCTCGTCGGGCGCGACGAGCACGGCTTTCTCGCCGCGCAACTGACCCGCGAAGGCAATCGCGTGCGCGCCGCCATCGACGAGGCGCGCGCCCTCATCGAAGCCGCGCTGAACAAGGGACACTGACGGCCGTTCCTACGATGCCGTGGATGGTGCCGGCGGCCGCAGCACGGCGCGGACCGGGCTCGCGTCGAAGCCAGCCAGCTTGAGGGGCAGCGCGAGGAGTTCGTAGACGCCCGCCGGCACGTCCTTCAGCACGAGTCCCTCGAGGATGGCCATGTCGTGGGCCAGGAACCGCTGATGGGACCGCAGGGCCCTGTCGCTGAACAGATCCACGCTGGGCGTGTCGATGCCCACGAGCCGGACCCGCCGGGCGTGGAGCCAGTCCACCAGGTCCGGCGCGAGGGCGGCGAAGTCCTCGTTGAAGCGTGTCGAGTCCGGGAACGTGTTCGTGGCGATCAGGACGCGCGGCTCGGTGATCTCCACGTTCGGGAAGTCGCCGGCGGTGATGCGCTGTCCGCGTGCCGCCAGTACGTGGATCACCTGGCAGGGGCCGACGTAGAGGGTCAGGTCGCGCTGATCGATCGTCGGCGCATCGGCGCCGTAGTGCGACGGGGCGTCCGCGTGCGCGCCGAGGTGCACCGTGGCGCGCAGCGTGGACAGGGTCACCGTGTCGCCAGCCTGCAGGTCGAGCAGCACCTCGCGCGTCAGGGGCGTGTCGCCCGGCCAGACTGCGAGCGCCGGGCCGATCGCTGGCGTGATGTCGATCAGACGAGACGCTGGCGTCGATGGCATGCGTGAACCGGGAAAGCCCATTGTAGCGCTGGTATCATCAGGACGCCTGCAACAGGGACCTTCATGCTCACGCGTCACCCGCACGCGCCGCAGCCCCCGCTCGCCACACCCGCTCCGGCGCCGCCCGTGGCCTGGCACGTGGTGCTCGTTCCCGCGCTCGTGTTCGTGGGCCTCCACCTCGCGACCAACGCGGGCTATGGGATCTTCCGCGACGAGTACTACTACCTGGCGTGTGCGAAGCGGCTCGCCTGGGGCTACGTCGATCATCCGCCGCTGTCGATCGCCGTGCTCGCGGTCTGGACGGCTGCCTTCGGGGACGGCGCGTGGTCGATCCGGGTCCTGCCCACGCTGTCCGGGGGCGCGGTCGTCGTGATTGCCGCGCTCATCGCCGCGGAGCTCGGTGGGCGTCGGAGTGCTCAGTTGCTGGCCGCCATCGCCGCGGGCACCACGGGCGTCACGGCAGTGCTCGGCGGCTTCTATTCCATGAACGCCCTCGACCTGCTGTTCTGGGCCGTCGCGTGGTGGCTGGTTGCGCGATTGCTGCGCACCGGCGAACCGCGCCTCTGGGTCTGGCTCGGGGCCACGTTGGGTCTGGGCCTGATGAACAAGGTGGGCTTGCTCCTGTTCGGGGCCTCCCTGGCTGCTGCGCTGCCGTTCACGCCAGCACGACGCTGGCTCATCACCCGCTGGCCGTGGATCGGGGGCGCGCTGGCGGCCGTCATCATTGCGCCACACGTGGTGTGGCAGACCGCGCACGGCTGGCCGACGCTCGAGTTCATCGACGCGGCGCAGCAGCACAAGATCGCCGCCATGACCTTGCCCCAGTACGTGGGCGAGGTGATCCTGGAGCAGCACCCGCCGAACGTGCTCGTGTGGCTGGCCGGGCTGGGCTGGCTGCTGACCGCGGCGTCGGCCCGTCGATTCCGGCTCCTCGGCCTGACGGCGTTCCTGGTGCTGGCGCTCCTGGTCGTCCAGGCCAGCAAGCCCTACTACGCGGCCGGGGTGTTTCCGGTGCTCTTCGCCGCCGGCGGATGTGCCTGGGAGCGCTGGACAAGCGGTCGGCAGCGGGCCGGCTGGGCGCCCGCCGCGCTCGCGGCCCTGCTCGTCCTGACGTGGATCCCGCTCCTCCCGATGACCTATCCGGTGCTGTCGCCTGCGCGCTACATGCGCTGGCAGCGCGCGATCGGCATCGCCCCGGCCGCGTCGGAAGCCGGCCACGCCGCGGCGGAGATGCCGCAGCACTACTCGGATCGGTTCGGGTGGGAGGAACTCGCCGTGGCGGTATCGAAGGCGTACGAGGCGCTGCCGGAGGCGGATCGCCCGTCCGCCGTGGTCATTGCCGCGAACTACGGTCAGGCGGCGGCGCTCGAGTACTGGGCGCGGCGCTACACCCTGCCGCCAGTGGTCAGCGGCCACAACAACTACTTCCTCTGGGGACCGGGCGATCGTCGCTGGGATCCCGCGCTCGTCGTGGGCTACGACGAAGAGGACGCTCGCGAGGCGTACGCCGACGTGCAGGAGGTCGCCCGGGTCTCTGCTCCCTGGGCGCTCGAGCGGAACACCGTGCTCGTCGCGCGCGGGCTCACGCGGCCGCGGAACTCGGTGTGGCCTCTGTTGCGCCGTTTCATCTGACGGTTCGTGCGAGGACCGTCGCAGGGAGGACGGGAATGGCCATCTCTCAGCTCGCCCCACGGATGACGTCCGCAGCGCTTGGAGCCGTCGTTGCGACGGCGGTGCTGCAGGCGACGACCCTGCAGGGCCCGCCCGCCCCGCGCCGTACGCAGGTCGTCCTGCTCGGCACGGGCACACCCAACGCGGATCCCGACCGGTCCGGTCCCTCCACGGCGGTCGTCGTTGACGACGTGCCGTACATCGTCGATTTCGGTCCGGGTGTCGTGCGTCGCGCCGCCGCCGCGTTCAGGAAGGGCGTGAAGGGCCTCGAGGCGAAGCGCCTTCGTGTGGCGTTCGCGACGCACCTCCACTCCGATCACACGGCGGGACTGCCCGACCTGATCCTGACGCCCGCCGTCCTCGAGCGCAATGCGCCGTTCGATCTCTTCGGACCTCCGGGTACCGAGGCCATGGCGACGGCCGTCATGAAGGCCTGGGCCGAGGACCTGGAGGTGCGCCTGCGCGGCGGGGAGCCGTCCATGCCTGCCGGCTACGAGGTGCGCGCGCACGACGTACGTCCAGGGGTGGTCTACAAGGACGCGCGCGTGACCGTCACCGCCTTCGCCGTGAAGCACGGCACATGGCCTCACGCGTACGGCTACCGGTTCGACACGCCAGATCGTTCGGTGGTCATCTCGGGCGACTGCACGATGAGCGAGAGCATCGTCGAGCACTGCCGCGGCTGCGATGTGCTGGTGCACGAGGTCTACTCGGTTGCGGGGCTGGCGCAGCGTCCGCCGGAGTGGCAGAAGTACCACACCGCGTTTCACACGGCATCCAGCGACCTCGCGAAGATTGCCACGCGGGCGCGGCCGGGGCTGCTGGTGCTCACCCATCAGCTCGTCTGGGGGGAGACCGACGAGACGCTGCTGGCAGAGGTTCGCGCGGGCTACGCCGGCAAGGTCGTATCGGGAAGAGACCTGGACGTGTATTGACAGGCCGAATCTACTGGTCCGACGCTGCGATCAGAGCGAGCAGTGCCGGCCCGTATTTCTCCGCCTTGGCCGGCCCGATGCCGTAGACGAACGTCAACTCGCCCAGCGTGCGAGGCCGCGCGGTCGCCAGCTCGCGCAGCGTCCGATCGCTCGCGACAACGTAGGGCGGCATCCCC
>CAYLZN010000145.1:0-12832 GCA_964387935.1 uncultured Vicinamibacteraceae bacterium
CGGCCAGGATGGCAAGTCCCTCGCCGAACACGACGTGCGAGGTGGGCCGCCCGCGAGCGCGGACTCCACGCGCTCCCGTCGTGCGTCGAGCAGCGCCTCGAACGTGTCGGCGAGCATCGTCCCGCCTCAGCGAGCCTGACCGTCGCTGGCGTCGGCCTGGCCGAGCGTCGGCGGGGCAGGCCGCAACTCGCCGCGCTCGTTGAGAACTTCGAGACGGCGCTCGGCATCCTCGAGGCGCGCCTGGCAGAGCCGCGAAAGCTCGACGCCCCGTTCGAAGAGCGCCAGGGAGCGTTCCAGCGGGAGGTCGCCTTCCTCGAGGGTCTTGACGATGCTCTCGAGCTCGGCGAGGGCCGTCTCGAAGTCCTTCGTTGACGTGTCACTCATTGGGCATCACCGGTCTGTGGCTGCACGGGGGGCGAGGGTGTCGTCGCTGCGGGCACGACTGCGGTCACCTGGCAGTCGAGCGCGCCGCGCGCCAGGTCGACCGACACGCGCCGGCCCACGAGGTCGGGCGTCGCGTCGCGAAGGAGCACACGCCCGTCGGCGGCCCAGCACAGGGCATAGCCGCGACCGAGGACGGCGAGCGGGCTCAAGGCGTCCAGCATGGCCGCGCTGGTCCCCAGAGCCGCGCGTGCGTCGTCAGTCCGCCGATGCGCCGCGCTGCGGAGACGATTCCGCGCCACGACCAGGCGGGTCTGCAGGTCCGCGACGCGTCTGCGCGGGTCGCACGCGGCGAGCCGCCGCGCCACCCGCTCCAGGTCCCGTCGTTTCTGCTGCGTGGCTTGTCGCACCAACCGTTCGGCCGTGGTCGCCAGGTCGTCCACGCGGCGGGCACGGGCGCCGATCCGCAGGGGTACCCCGGCGAAGCCCCGCCGGCTGACCAGGGCCTGGACGCGTGCGCGGCGCGTTTCAACGCCGCGATACAGGGTGGCGCGCAGGCGCTCGCGTGCCCGCGCAATCCGCTGGCGGAACTCGTCGGCCGGTGCAATGACCAGCTCGGCGGCCTGGGAGGGGGTGGCCGCGCGGAGATCCGCGACGGCATCCGCGAGCGTCCAGTCCACCTCATGGCCCACCGCGGAGACCACCGGGACCGGCGACGCGGCGATGGCACGCACCAGGACCTCTTCGTTGAAGGCCCACAGGTCCTCGATCGATCCACCCCCGCGGCCGATGATGACCACGTCCACGCCGGGCACGGCCGTGACCGCGGCCAGACCGCGCGCAAGGTCTCCGGCCGCGCCCTCTCCCTGGACGCGACTCGGACGGATCACGAGGTGCACCCGCGCGTGCCGGCGGGTGATCACGCGGATGATGTCGTGCAGCGCGGCGCCCTCGAGGGAGGTGACGACGCCGATCGTGCGAGGCAGGAGGGGGAGGGCCCGCTTTCGGGCCACCTCGAAAAGACCCTCGGCCGCCAGCCGCTTCTTGAGCTGTTCGAGCGCCCGCTGGAGCGCTCCGAGGCCGCGCGGCTCCACGTGCTCGCAGATGAGCTGGTACTCGCCGCGCTGGTCGTAGACGGACACGCGGCCGCGCGCGAGGACGTGCTGACCATCCTCGACGGTGAAGGTCAGGCGCCGGACGGCCGTGCGGAACATGACCGCCCGCAGCTGCGCGCCGGCGTCCTTCAGGGTGAAGTAGAGGATTCCGTTCCACAGCCGGGCGTTCGAGACCTCACCTTCGATCCAGACCTCGAAGAAGGTCTGTTCGAGGTGTTCCCGGATGGCGGCGGTCAGCGCCGACACCGTCAGCACATCGGGAGGCGACGGGGGGGGCGAAGGGCCTTCGTCGGCGTCGAACGGCAAGTCGAACAGGTCCGGCATCTGGCGCGACTCAGGCGGGTGACGCGACGACGTCCTCGAGGGCCGCCACGGCGTCCGATGCGAGGCCGATGCGCGCAATCGACAGGGCACGGCCGGTGGCCGCGTCGATCTCGACGAGGACGGCGTGGAGCTTGACGCCGCCGGTGGCCGTCTCGAACCGACTGGGCAGCCCGCTGAGAAAGCGGGCGAGGGCGGCGTCCTTGTCGACGCCGATCACCGAATCGTGGGGGCCCGTCATCCCGACATCCGTGATGTAGGCCGTGCCGCCGGGGAGGATCTGCTCGTCGGCCGTCTGCACGTGCGTGTGCGTCCCGAGCACGGCCGTCGCGCGACCCGCGAGGTGCCAGCCGAACGCGACCTTTTCCGAGGTGGCTTCGGCGTGGAAATCGACCACGAGTACGGTCGTCTCGGACCGGAGCCGATCGAGTTCCGTCACGACGCGCGCGAAGGGGTCGTCCACGAGCGGCATGTGGACGCGGCCCATCGCGTTGACCACCCCGACGCGTGCGCCGGACGGCAGATCGACGACGCAAGTGCCTCGGCCTGGCGCGGCTGCTGAGTAATTGATCGGGCGCAGGAGCCGCGGCTCGGAGGCGATGTAAGCGAGCGCCTCCTTCTTGTCCCACACGTGGTTGCCAGCGGTCATGACGTGCACGCCGCACGCCAGGATCTCCTGGGCGGTCTCGCGCGTGATGCCGAAGCCGCCGGCGGCGTTCTCCACGTTGGCGATCACCATCTCGACGCCGTGGCGCGCGGCCAGCCCCGGAAGGGCCCGTTTGAGGATCTGCCGACCCGGCTTGCCGACGATATCGCCGACAAAAAGGAGCCTCATCGCCCGGCGTCCCGGCTGGTCTCGATGGGCACGAGGATCTCGCGGCCGCGACGGTCGGCGATCACGGGAATCGTCACCCGGAGTTCGCCGTTGTGCAGGGCCGCGGTGGCGCGCGCGGCATCGATCGCTACGCTCAGGCGCACGACGCGGGCGAACCGGCCGAACCCGCGCTCGACCAGGTGAAAGGCCGAGCCTTCGGCGCCCACGGGTTCGGTGGCGAGCTTCTCGCCGGCGACGACGAGCGTGCTGTGCTTGAAGAGCACCCGGAGGGCCGACGGATCCACGCCGGGGACGTCGACGACGACCTCGATGGTGGCGTCGGTCTCGATCACATCGAGGGCGGGAGCATGGACGCTGGAGGCCACGTGACCCCCGGCGGCGTGGAGGCGGTCGAGCTCTTCGAACACACGGCGGACTTCATCGGAGAGCTCGTTGACTTCGGGAAACGACAGCATGTCGGACCTCGTACCTGCCGGGGTGGCGAGATTGCGCCCCAATCATCGCATAGGGCACGGCGGGCGCGTCCGGGACGGGATCAGGGCCGTGGTCGGCTCATGGCGCTGGTGCACGAAGGCGTCAGTGGTGAGTGTATGTAACTAATATTTAATGCTTGACATGAACTCATATCATGCTATCCTCTCTTTCGAATTGACGTTCTGGCCGGCCCTCCACGGGGCGCTCGTGGGGGGGCGGTCGGTCACTGATCGCATTGCAAGGAGGACAGACCATGGCCATCGTGCGTTGGGACCCGTTTCGTGAGCTCGCCGCCATGCAGGAGCGGATCAACCGGGTGTTTGGCGAGGCGTACGCCCGCCGGCCGGAGGATGACATCATGCTCCGGGGCGACTGGATCCCTCCCGTTGACATCTTCGAGAACGAGAAGGGGGAGGTGGTCATCAAGGCCGAACTCCCCGGCCTGAGAAAGGAAGAGATCGACCTGCGCGTGGAGAACAACACGCTCACCATTCGTGGGGAGCGCAAGCGGCAGACCGAGGTCAAGGAAGAGCAGTATCACAGGGTCGAGCGGACCTACGGGTCGTTCAGCCGCTCGTTCGCCTTGCCGGGCACCGTCGACAACGGCCGCGTGTCGGCGGACTACCGGGATGGGGTGCTCACGGTCGTGCTGCCCCTCAAGGAGGAGGCCAAGCCTCGGCAGATCCAGGTACAGGTGAACGGCTGATATATTAAGGGGTTGGTATCGAAGCGGAGCCGGGGGCGCATGTCCCCCGGTTCCCGCCGAATCCAGGAGCGCGTGACCCATGAGTGACGAGCAGGCCCCGGTTCCGACGGCGGAGCACGTCGAAGCGCCTGAAGCCCCTGAAACATCGCTCCTCCCTTCCGCTGCGCCGATCAGGTCCCGGTTCCTCTACGTGGACGTGGCGGCCCAGCGGGCCAAGCAGTTGCGCCGCGGCGCCAAGCCTCGCGTGCCGGTGCCCGATCCGCTGCACAAGCTGGAGCGGGTGGCCATGCGCGAGGTGAACGCCGGGTTCATCGACTGGACGCTGCCTCCCTACAAGGGTGCCCAGGCGGAGTAATCGATGACGGTTTCGGACATCACTCGGTGGATCCTCGCGCTCGTGCAAGGGTCGCTCGTCGGCGCACTGACCATCCTCGGGCTGTTCATCGCCATCGCCGTCCTGGTCGGGATGAGGAAACTGAAGCGCGTGGGGCGCGCCGGGGCCAGATCGCTCGATGAAATGATCGGTGACCCGCAGGTCCGGCGATTCCTTCCAGGCGATACCCCGCGGGGACCGATCGATCAGCTGAAAGCCGGAACATCTGGTGGCCGCCTCCCGTAAGAGCGGGTAGGTCACCGGAGGTCGGCGCATATGGAAGTCCTGGTGCTGATGGCCGCGCTGGCGGGCCTGGCGTTGCTCGCGGGTGTGGTCGGCGTGGTGTTCTTCGTTCTGAAGCTGGCCTTCTGGATCGTCTTCCTTCCCATCAGGCTGCTGTTCAAGCTGCTCTGGCTCCCGTTGCTGCTGGTCAAGGCGGTGGTGGTGGGCGCGGTGGGCCTCCTGGCCGCACCCCTGCTGGTCATCGTCGCCCTCGTCGGTGTGATTGCCGTCGTGGCCGCGCTGATCGTGCCCCTGTTGCCGGTGCTGGCCATTGGGGTGGGCATCTGGGCGCTCGCGCGCCTTGTCGCGCGGCCGGCCGCGGCCTGAACGGGGGTCGTCATCCTGCAGACGCAAGCGGCGGGCGCGTCGCGTGCCAGGTCGTGGCGCGCTCGTAGGCGCCAGCCAGCTGCAGCAGGCGCGACTCATCCCACGGGCGCCCGATGATCTGCAGACCGACGGGCAGCCCATCCGGCGAGAACCCGCACGGCACACTGACAGCCGGCACACCGGCCAGGTTGGCGCTCACGGTGAAGACGTCCGCGAGGTACATCTGCAGGGGGTCGTCCAGACGCTCCCCGAGGCGGAACGGCGGAATGGGGCTCGTCGGCAACACCACCGCCGTGACCCGCTCGAAGGCCCGCTCGAAGTCCTGACGAATGAGCGTGCGCACCTGCTGGGCCTTCAAGTAGAAGGCGTCGTAGTACCCGGCACTGAGGACGTACGTGCCGAGGAGAATGCGGCGCTTCACCTCGGGGCCGAATCCGAGCTCGCGCGTCATGTCGTACATGGCGTCGAGGCTGGCGTCCGTGCCGAGCGCCGGTCGCGTCGTGTACCGAACCCCGTCGTACCGTGCGAGGTTCGAACTCGCCTCGGCGGTCGCGACGAGGTAGTACACGGGAATGGCGAAGCGCGCGTGCGCCAGCTCCACGTCCACCAGCGTGATGCCGAGGTCATGCAGGGTCGTGAGGGCCTCCTCGAACGGGCGACGCACGGCGCCGTCGATGCCCTCGATGAGACTGCGTGGGACGCCAACGGCCACGTCGGCGGGCAGCGCGCCGGCGACGGCTCCCGAGTAGGGGCCCACGCCTTCCTGCGCGGACGTCGCATCTCTCGGGTCGAAGCCCGCCAGCACTTCGAGCAGCAGCGCCGCATCGTCCACCGTGGCGGCGAGGGGCCCGATCTGATCCAATGACGACCCGAACGCGATGAGCCCGTATCTCGACACGCGGCCGTAAGTCGGTTTCAGCCCGACGACCCCGCAGAATGCCGCCGGCTGACGCACCGATCCCCCCGTGTCCGAGCCGAGCGCCAGCGGGGTGAACCCCACACTGACCGCCACGGCCGATCCCCCGCTCGATCCCCCCGGGGTGCGATCGAGGGCCCAGGGATTCCGGACGGGGCCGAACGCGGAATTCTCATTCGACGAGCCCATGGCGAACTCGTCGCAGTTCGTCTTCCCGACGATGACGGCGCCGGCGGCTCGCAGTCGCTCGACGACCGTGGCATCGTACGGGGGCACGAATCGCTCGAGGATCCGCGAGCCGGCCGTCGTGCGGAGGCCGGCCGTGCAGATGTTGTCCTTCACGGCCACCGGGACGCCGGCCAGAGGACCGGCCGCACCCTGAGCCCGCCGAGCGTCGACCTGGCGCGCCGTCCCGAGCGCGCCTTCGTCATCGATGGTCAGGAAGGCGCCGAGCCGAGGGTCGAGGGCCCGAATGCGCGCGAGCGCCTCCTGGCACACCGCTTCGGCCGTGACCTCGGCGCGCGCCACGGCATCGCGGATGGAGCGGGCAGTGGCCGGGAGGGTCATCCGCCGATCACCCGTGGGACCTTGAAGAGCCCGGCCGCGAGGTCCGCGTCGGGAGCGTTGTCCAGGGCGACGCGGGTCGGCAGGCTGTCGGCGGGAGCGTCTTCTCGAAGCCGCGCGCGGGGGGTCATCACGTGCGTGGTGGGCGGCACGTCCTCGGTAGCCGCCGTTCGCACCTGTTCCGCGTAGGCGAGGATGTCGCCGAGCTGGCGCGTCAGCGCCGCCGCCTCGCGGTCGTCCAGTTCGAGGTGCGCGAGGGCCGCCAGACGGTCGAGGTCCGCGCGCGAGAAGTGGCTCATGCGGGCGATGCTACCACGCGTCGCGACCGGCCGGTGGTGCTAGCATGAGCGAGGAGGCGGCCATGCTGCGGCGCCCTGCCGTTGCCGGTTCCTGGTACCCCGCTGACCCCGCGGTGTTGGCGGACGACATCGACGCGTATCTCGCTCACGCGCCCACCTGTCCGATCGACGCGGCCCGCATCAGGGCGGTCCTCGCCCCGCACGCAGGCCTCGTCTATTCGGGCGGTGTGGCGGCCGCCGCGTACGGCGCCGCACGGCACGGCGGCTTCGAGTGCCTCGTCATGGTCGGGCCCTCTCACTACGTGGCGTTCGACGGGGTGGCCGCGTGGCCGGCCGGGGAGTTCTCGACGCCACTGGGACCGTTGCCCGTGGCCGAGGCCGACGTGCGTGCGCTGGTGAAGGCGGACCCGCTGATTGCGGTTCGTACCGACGCGCACGTCCGCGAGCACTCGCTGGAGATGCACCTGCCGTTCGTCGCGAGGCTGTTCCCAGGACTGCCGATCGTCCCGCTCGTGATGGGTGCGCAGACGCGAGGCACGATCGAGGCCCTGGCCTCCGCGCTCTGTCGGGTCTTCCAGGGGCGGCACGTCCTGCTGGCGGCCAGTTCCGACCTGTCGCACTTCTTCAGCGCGGAAACGGCGGACGCACTCGACGGCCGCACCGCCGCCTTCGTGAAGGCGTTCGATGTCGAGGGACTGCACCGCACCATGGAGCAGTATCCGCTCTACGAGCGCGGCCGCCACGTGATGTGTGGGGGAGGACCTGTCCTTGCCGTCATGCAGGCGTCGCGTGGCCTCGGTGCCCGTGACAGCGTGGTGCTGGCGCGCCGGCACTCCGGCCATGTGTCGGGGGATGACGAACGCGTCGTCGGCTACCTCGCAGCGGCCTTCGGCGACCGCGGGGGAACGCCCCGGGGAGGCGCATGATGGTTCCGTGTTCCGGGGCCGACCGGACCGCGCTCCTCGCGCTGGCTCGCGCCGCCGTGACGGCGCGCGTGCGGGGGACGTCGTGCGCTCTGCCCCGCGTGACCGGTGCGCTGGCGGCGCCGGGGGCCGCCTTCGTCTCGCTGCACAAGAGAGACCAGCTGCGGGGCTGTCTCGGGTGCATCGAACCACGCCCGGAGACCCTGGCGGAGACGGTCGCGCACATGGCAGCCGCGGCGGCGGGCGACGACCCGAGATTCGCGCCTCTCGCGCCGGAGGAACTCGACGACACCACGATCGAAGTGTCCATCCTTGGGCCGCTTGTCGTCATCGACGGGCCGGAGGACGTCGTCCCGGGACGTGATGGACTCGTCGTCGAGCACCGGGGCCTGCGGGGCCTGCTGCTGCCGCAGGTGGCGACCACGTGGGGATGGGATGCGCGGACCTTCCTCTCGGAAACCTGCCGCAAGGCGGGGCTGCCGCGCACTGCCTGGCAGGAAGGGGCCCACCTCTACCGCTTCGAGGCGGAGGTGTTCGCCGAATCGCCCCGGGTGCCTTGCCGCGGGTGAGCCGTGCGGCCCTCGGAGGTGTCCTACAATGGGGGAATGCAACGTCGCGTCTTCGTGACCGCGTGCGTCGCGGCCGCCCTCCTCTGGTTCGGGGGAACTCCAGTCCGGACCTGGGGCTTCGACATCCACCGGTTCATCACCGATCAGGCCATCGCCCTGCTGCCCGACGAGATCCGGCCCTTCTACGAGAAGCACCGCTCGTTCGTGGTCGAGCATGCCGTGGATCCGGACCTGTGGCGGCTGGCCGGCTTCGAGGAAGAGCCGCCGCGCCACTTCCTGGATCTCGATGCGTATGGGCCGTCGCCGTTCACCGCGCTGCCGCGTGATCGCGAACTGGCCATTGCCAAGTTCGGTCGGCCGATGGTCGAGAAGAACGGAACCCTGCCATGGCGAGTGGGCGAGGTCCACGGCCAGCTCGTGGAGGCCTTCAGACAGCAGAAGCGGGGCACGAGTCGCTGGGCCCTCGACAACATCAAGTTCTTCTCCGCGGTGCTGTCCCACTACGTGGCCGACGCCCACGTGCCGTTTCATGCGGTCGTCAACTACGACGGCCAGTTGACGAACCAGCACGGCATTCATTCGCGGTTCGAAACGGACCTCTTTCTCCGCTATCGCAGCCGCCTGCAGGTCACGCCCGCTCCGATTCCTGCCGTCGACCGTCCGGTGGACTTCATCTTCGACGTGCTGATCGACGGCGCCGGGCGGGTCGACGGCCTGCTGCAGGCCGATCGCGTGGCGATCGGTGACGGGCAGGTGTACGACGACCGGTATTTCGAGCGCATGCGCGAGCGTTCGCAGGTGGTGCTCGAGACCCAGCTGTCGAGGGCCATCGCGGGCGTGGCGGCCGTCATTACCGGCGCCTGGCAGGCAGGCGGACGACCGGACCTGCCGCTCGACCCGCCGAAGTCGTCTCAGCGGCGTCGCGCCGCCACGGGGCAGTAGTCAGGCGATGCAGGTGTTCCTGGTCCCGGTCGGGCGAGATCAGCACGTCCCGTATTGCGAACCCGCAGACCACGAGGCCGCCGCCCCCGAGGCACGCGGCGGCCTGCTCGGGCGGCTCCTGGAACGGTTCCGCCACGTGATCCGTGTGGCCGAGCAGAGTCGGCTCAGGACCGACGTGCCACCGCCGTCCGGGTGGGCGGGACGCCTGAAGGCGCGCGTGCTGCGCTGGGTCGCGGATCGGATTGCCGAGCAGCGCCTCCTCTGGCAGCTTCGTACGTGCCACGACGCCACCCTGGTCTTCCCGACCGACATCGCCGGGGACGCCGCCATGGCGCTGCTGCGGAGCGAACTGCGCCGGGATGCCGATCGGCACCTGCGCTGGCTGATCGTGAACGCGGTCCTGCTGGTGGTGTCGGGGGTGCTGGCGCTCGTGCCGGGTCCCAACCTCGTGGCGTACTACTTTGCGTTTCGCGTCGTGGGGCACTTCCTGTCATTGCGTGGCGCACGCCACGGGCTGTCGGCGGTGTCGTGGAAGGTCGAGCCGGCCGAAGCGCTCTCGGATTTGCGCGCGGCCCTGCACCTCGAGCCGGCCGTTCGGCACGTCCGCGTGCGAGACATCGCCGCACGCCTCGACCTGCCGCATCTCGCCACGTTCGTGGAGCGAGTGGCCCTCAAGGGCGCGTGATATACTCGCGACGTTTTGACCCTCGCCGAGCTTGCCGCCAGACTCGGGTGCCGTCTCGAGGGTGATGGCGCCCTCGACGTCCGCCGGGCTGCGACGCTGGACGCGGCAGGGCCCGGCGACCTCAGCTTCTTCACGAATCCTCGCTATCACGCCGCGCTGCAGACGACGCGCGCCACGGCGGTCATCCTGGGCGACGAGGCGCCGTCGGCGCCGTGCGCGATGCTGCGGTCTCCGCAGCCGTACCTCACGTTTGCGCAGGCGCTGACGCTGCTCGTGCCCGTCCCGCGGTTCACACCGGGCGTGCACGCCACGGCGACGCTCGAACCCGGCGTCAGCCTGGGAGCCGACGCACACATCGGTCCGTACGTGTCGATCGGGTGCGACACTCGGATTGGGGCTCGAACGGTCATCGTGGGCCACGCCCGCATCGGACCGGACGTGCGGATCGGCGACGATTGCCTGATCCACGCCCAGGTGAGCATCAGGGAGTGCGTGGTCCTGGGGCACCGGGTCGTCCTGCAGGACGGGGTGGTCGTCGGCAGCGACGGCTACGGTTTCGCCCAGAGGTCCGATGGCACCCACGTGAAGGTCCCGCAGGTCGGGGGCGTGGTCATCGAGGACGATGTGGAGATCGGGGCGAACACGACCATCGATCGTCCTGCCGTCGGGGAGACGCGGATCGGCGCTGGCACGAAGATCGACAACCTCGTGCAGGTCGCCCACGGCGTCCACGTCGGGCGCCACGTGCTCCTGGCCGCGCAGGTGGGCATCGCGGGCAGCACGGTCATCGAGGATCGGGTCGTGCTGGCGGGACAGGTGGGCGTGGCGGGTCACCTGACGATTGGTCGCGGCACGCGCGCGACGGCCCAGGCAGGCATTCCGAACTCGGTCGCCGCAGGCGCCTTCATCTCAGGCTACCCGGCGATCGACAATCGCGAGTGGCTCAAAGCGTCGGCGGTGTTCAGGCGACTTCCCGAGTTGAAGCGCGCCGTTGCGCAACTCGAGACGCGGCTGGCCGAGCTGGAGGCACGTCTGGCCGGCGCCGAGTCCCATGAGCCATAGGATCGCGACGTCCTGGGTCGTCGCGCTGACCCTGGCGGCCGGGGTGGGGCAGGCGGCGGCGCAGCCACCTCCGCGTCTGGCCGCGTCCGACGCGACGCCGGGATTCCTCGTTCGCTACGAGTTCTACGCGTCGATGGAAGCGCTGGGTGACCACGAGGCGCAGTTCTACTGGGATGGCGACCTCGGCGCCGGTCTGGACGTGTACGACTACGGATCGGGCCGGGTGCGACTCGGCGTGAACGTCGAGACGGTCATGGGCAACGAACTCCAGCCCTTCGATCCCTGGCAGGCCAACTACCAGTTCGACGTGGCCGCCACGTGGAGGAGCGGGCGCACCGAGTGGGCGGGCACGTTCCGGCACGTCTCGCGTCACCTGGGGGACCGGCGAAAGGACTTCGGCATTGCGTGGAACGACCTCGGCCTGTCGATGGTCCATACCCGCGTGCGGGGCCGATGGACGTGGCAGGGTCAGGCGTTCGCGGCCGGCACGGTCCTGCGGGACTTCGTGGACTACGCGGCCGATTTCGGCGGCGACGTCCTCGTACGGCGCGCGGGCGCCGGCCGGCTCGGCCTCGTCGCCAGCGCTGGCGGTCGCGTCAGGCCGGTGGTCGAGTCCCCCATGGAGCGCGGGACCCAGTATGGCGCCCGCGTCGAGGCCGGCCTCCGGGTCGATGGGCAGGCGGCAGCGATCGAGATCGTCGGCGGTTTCGAGCGCCGCATCGATGCGGATCCCTTCGCGCTCGAGCCCTCGCAGTGGATCTTCGGGGGCCTCCGGATCGTGAGCCGCTGACGGCCGAATGCCCCGTGACATAATCGCGGCGATGAGGGGTTCCATCCGCTTCGCAGCTCTCGGCGTGGTCGTGCAGCTCCTGGGCTCGGCCAGCGCGCAGGCGCAGGCGACGCCGCCGGTGCGTCCTCCGGCGCTGCCGTACACCTTCACCACCTTGCCCAACGGGCTGCGGGTCATCCTCTCGGAGGACCACTCCACGCCCATCGTCCACGTGGCACTCTGGTATCACGTGGGCTCGAAGAACGAGCCGAAGGGCCGGACCGGCTTCGCCCATCTGTTCGAGCACATGATGTTCAAGGGCTCGAAGAACGTCGAGCCCGAACAGCACGGGTCGATGATCGCCGCCGTCGGCGGCCGGTTCAACGCCAGCACCAACGAGGACACCACGATCTTCTGGCAGACGGTGCCCTCGCACTACCTCGCGACGGTGCTCTGGCTCGAAGCCGACCGGATGGCCACCCTCCGCGTCGACGAGCAGGCGTTCAGGAACGAGCGCGAGGTGGTCAAGGAAGAGCGGCGGATGCGGGTCGAGAACCAGCCGTTCGGCCGCCTCACCGAGATCATCTACGAGCACGCGTTCACCACGCACCCGTACCGGCACCCGACGATCGGCAGCATGGAGGACCTCCAGGCGGCGTCCATCGAGGACGTGCGCGAGTTCTACCGCACCTTCTACGTGCCCGAGAACGCGACGCTGACGATTGTCGGCGACATCGACACGCAGGAGGCGCTCGCGCTCGTCACGAAGCACTTCGGGGCCGTGCCCAGGGCGGCCCGCGCAGTCCCGAGGAACATCCCCGTGGAGCCGCCGCCCACGGGTGAACGGCGGGTCACGGTCACCGACGATCTGCCGCTGCCGGTGGTCGTGGTGGCGCACCCGATCACGTTCGACGGCCACCCCGACTCGTATCCCCTGCACATCGCGTCGAAGATCCTGTCGGACGGGAACAGCTCGCGCATCCACCGCAGCCTGGTCTACGAGCGGCGTGTCGCCGCGTCGGCCTTCGGCGCCGGCTATATCGTCGAGCATCCGCACCTGTTCTACGCCGTGGCCATCGTGGCCCCTGGTCGGACGACCGAGGAGGCGGCGTCGGCGCTCATCGCGGAGCTCGACCGGCTCATGCGGGAACCCCCGTCCGAGCAGGAACTGCTGCGCGCGAAGAACCAGTTCGCGCGCGACTACATCCTGAGCCGCCAGTCGATCAAGGAGAAGGCGTCGCAGCTCGGGCACGCCGAGGTCATCCAGAAGGACATGGCCTCGGCCGACG
>CAYLZN010000146.1:0-12783 GCA_964387935.1 uncultured Vicinamibacteraceae bacterium
CCCCCCCCCACCACCACTCTTTCCCTACACGACGCTCTTCCGATCTGAACGGCATGCCCGGCACAGCTGGCAGCACGAGACCGACGAGACCCGCCATCACGAGCAGCGCGCCGAGCAGGGTCAACATGGCGGCGACTACTATAGGTCGAGACGTCGAGTCCGGTCACGACGTGTCGGTTCTGCGGCAGGCACGGCGACTCTACGACGCGACGTGCGCATCGCATCGAGTTGTCGGCCGCAGACGCGACTTCGCCGCGCAGAACGGCCCTGGAGCGAACACCAAAAATTCTGGTTCGCAAAGCACTGTTGTGCTCTACACTTGCGACCGACAAACCCACTCAGTTGGGCTCACAGCGACAGTGGCTGATGGACCGACTGGAGGGCATTGGCGCAAGACTTGCCTTCCCCTGTTCCGGATTCTCTCGGGCACGGGCCCAGGAGGCGCGCGTGACGCTGGTGCTCCAATCGACGGAGATCTGGATGCTCAGGTGCGGTGACGACGCAGTCCGATGCGTCGCGTCGCCTCACCCGATGGGCGTCGAGGTCTGTTATCTGATCAACCGTCAGCCTCTCATCTCGCGCGTACTCTCCGACTGGTCCGATGTCGTCGGCGTGGCCGACGCCTGGCGTGAGCGCCTCGAATCCCAGGGGTGGATCCCCTCTGCGGCCGCTCGCGCCGCCGTACGTCACTGATCCCCACCTCCTGCGGCCCGCCCACGGGGCGTGCTATCGTCCGCCCATGTCCTCCAACGCGGCTGGTCCCTGGGTCACCATGGCGGTGTTGTGCCAGAAGGTGGAACCCAAACCCGACGGCACCGTGGACGTCCTCGGCATCGTGGATGGCGTGGTCGTCGAGCCCGATCAACCCGATCCCCTGGGGCTCAGACCCGCCGCGCACCTCTCAATGACGGCGCTGGTCAGTGTCAGAGCCGGCGACGCGCGAGGGCATCACGTGCTCGCCCTGCAGTCCGCCTATCCGAAGGGGGGGCCCGGTCCCGGTCTCCAGAGGACGATCGAGTTCTCCGATGAGGTCCCTGCCGCGACCCTCGTCGTGCCGGTCGACCTCGACATCCATGAACCCGGCGTCTATGCCTTCGACGTGCTCTACGACGGCGCGCGATTGACCCGCATGGCCCTGTGGGTCAGCTACGCGCCGCCTTCGTAGCCCCCGGTCGAACCGAACCCGCCGCGGGACGGTGCGGTGGCGGCGGCGATCGGGTCCCACTCCGCGCGGGCAATCCTGACGAACAGACCCTGTGCAATCCGCTCGCCCCGCTCGATGCGGACGGCCTCGGCCGAGAAGTTGTAGACCTCGACTTTGATCTCATCGTCGGGCCCCCGATAGTCCGCGTCGATCAGGCCCACGCCGTTCGCCACCATGAGCCGTTTCTTCAGAGGCAGGCTGCTGCGCGCGAGGATCAGCAGTCCGTGGTCACTGGGAACCTCGACCACGAGGCCGGTCGGGACCAGGCTGACGCTGCCTGGAGGCACGACGACCGGCTCCCGCGCCGCCAGGTCGAATGCCGCGGCGTCCGCCGAGTGGTACGCCGGCAGCGCCACGGCGTCATCGAGCCGCCTGATCCGGATCTTCGTCATCGCGTCACTCCCGGCCGTCCTCGGGCGAGCCCTCGAGCATGGCGACCGTCTCCAGGATCTCCGGACCGTGCTCCGTACACACCGCATACCGCGAGGCATAGAGCGACACCCCCGCGTGCTCGCCTCGCGTGTTGACCACGTAGAAATCCACGTTGAAGGCCGGCAGCCCGCGCGCGTTGAGCAGGTGGCGCTGGACCGTGTTGGCCCGGATCCGCCTGAGGGCCTCGATTCCCGCGTCGCGGGGCGAGAGCCCCTGTCGCATCTTCTCGACGACGAGGAACGAACACAGGCCATAGAGGTTGGCCTCGCCGCGGCCGGTCGAGCCGGCGGCCCCCACTTCGTTGTCGACGTACAACCCGGCACCGAGGATCGGAGAATCGCCCACGCGGCCCGGGATCTTCCAGGCCATCCCGCTGGTCGTCGTGACGCTGGCGATGTCGCCGGTCGGACCGACGCCGCTGCAGTGGATGGTGCCGTACACGTGCGCGCGGTCGAGCAACCCCTCGCGGATCATGGCCTGCAGGGCGCGTCGCCCGGCATCGGCACGGGCCTTCGGGTCGGGGAACCGGGCCGGGTCGGTACGACGGCGCCACTCGAGCCACAACTGCCGAGACCGTGGGGTGTTCAGGTCGGACTCGATCGGGAAGCCCATCTGTCGGGCGAATGCCTGGGCATCCTGCCCGACGAGCAGGTGATGATCCGTCACCTCCAGCACGCTTTTTGCAACGAGAGATGGCGTGCGAACGCCTTCGAGGCAGGCCACGCCTCCGGCCCGCTTGGTCGGCCCGTGCATGCACGAGGCATCGAGCTGCACGACGCCGTCGCCGTTCGGCAGGCCGCCGTATCCGACGCTCGTCTCCTCAGGATCCAGTTCGACGATGTTGACGCCCGCGAGAAGGGCGTCGAGCACGTCGTCGCCCCTCGTGACCAGGGCGAACGCTTTCTCGACACAGGTGACGGCGCCGCCGTTCTTGAACCGGTGGCCATTTGCCGATGACACGAGAACCGGCTTGACCCGACGGGAGGAGTGGACGGCCGGCGCCTGGCCTGCCACGGGTCTGGGCGCGACGGACGCGGCTCCGACGACGGCGCCAGCCTTGATGAATGCCCGACGAGTGACGCGTGTGCCCATGACCGCCTCCGGCGCTTTCCAGGGGACCGAGACTGCTCGGCACGAGAAGGCGCGTAGTGTATCTCACAGGCGCCACGGCCGGGCTGGTTCCGGATCGTTGACGGGCCCGTTGCCTGGCGACTACCATCCCCCGTCTGCATGTCACTGGCCGCGCACGCCGCGGCAGTCAGTCCGGGTTCGATACCACCCATGACCCCAAACGCCGACATCCCGACCCTGCCCGCCCGCATCAATCGACTCGGTGAACTCGCCCAGGACCTCTGGTGGACCTGGCATCGTGACGCCCGATCGGTGTTCCGGCGTCTCGATTACCCGCTGTGGCGCTCGACGGCTCACAACCCCGTCCGCATGCTGCGGTTGCTCGACGCGGAGCGGCTCGAGAAGGTGGCGGCCGATCCGGCGTTCGTGAAGCTCTATGACACCGCGCTCGCCAAGCTGGATGCCGCCCGGGCGGCCACTCACACCTGGTGGGCCCGGCACCACGGCGAGAGCATCGGACACCACTGCATTGCGTATTTCTCGGCCGAGTTCGCGCTGCATCAGTCGCTGCCGATCTACGCCGGCGGCCTGGGGGTCCTCGCCGGGGACCACTGCAAGGAGGCCGGGGACCTCGGTCTGCCGCTGGTGGGCGTCGGGTTCATGTACCCGCAGGGCTACTTCCATCAGACCGTGTCGCCCGAGGGCTGGCAGCAGGAGATCTACGAGAAGCTCGACTGGCAGGACACCCCCATTGAACCGGCCACCACGCCGGACGGGAAGGACTGCATCATCGCGGTGCCGCTCGGCAACCGCACGGTACTGGTCTCGGTGTGGCGCGTGCGCCTGGGCCGGGCGAAGCTCTACCTGCTCGACACGGACCTCGAGGAGAACGCGCCATGGGATCGTGAGCTGTCGGCGCGGCTCTACGGCGGGGATCGCGAAACGCGCCTGCAGCAGGAGATCATCCTCGGCGTCGGGGGAGTCCGCGCCCTGCGTGCCCTGGGATCGGACCCCGCGGTGTGGCATCTCAACGAGGGCCATGCGGCCTTCGTCGTGTTGCAGCGGATCCGCGAGGCGATCGAACACGGTCAGCCCTTCGATGAAGCGCTGGAAGAAGTCCGTCGGACGACGGTGTTCACGACCCACACGCCGGTGCCCGCTGGACACGACGCGTTTCCCTTCCACCTGGTCGAGAAGCACCTGGCGGGCTGCTGGGGCAGTCTCGGCGATCAACGGGAGGAATTCCTGGCCCTTGGCGGGTACGACAACGGGCACGGCACGATGTTCAACATGACGGCGCTGGCCCTGCGGACGTCGCGCCGCGCCAATGCCGTGAGCCGCCTGCACCGGGACGTGACGTGTCAGATGTGGGCCCCGATGTGGCCGGACACGCCCGTGGACAAGTGCCCGGTGGACTACGTGACCAACGGGGTGCACATCGCCACGTGGATGTCCACGGATCTCGCCAGGCTGCTCGATCGCCACCTGCCGGCGGACTGGCGCGAGCGCCACGACGACCCGTCGGTATGGGACGCCGTGCTCGACATCCCGGACGACGAGATGTGGCACGCGCGCCGTGCCTTGCGCGAGTATCTGTTCCGCTTCATCCGCGAGCGGATGCGCCTGCGCTGGTCCAACGAGAACGTCACGCCCCCGCGCGTCGTCGCCGGCGGAACCCTGCTGGATCCCGGCGCGCTCACCATCGGGTTCGCGCGCCGGTTCACGGGCTACAAGCGTCCCGAGCTGATCTTCCACGATCCCCAGCGTCTCGCCCGGATCATGAACGAGCTGCGCCGGCCCGTACAGCTCGTGTTCGCCGGCAAGGCCCACCCCGCCGACGACAGCGGCAAGCATGCGCTGCAGGGCGTGTATCGCCGCGCCATCGACCCGACCTTCGGCGGGCGCGTCGCCTTCGTCGACGACTACGATCTCCACGTCGCGCACTTCCTCGTGCAGGGGTGTGACATCTGGCTGAACAACCCCCGCAAACCGCTCGAGGCGAGCGGCACGAGCGGCATGAAGGCGGCCTGCAACGGCACGCTGCACCTGAGCATCGGCGACGGCTGGTGGGCTGAGGGGTTCAACGCGAAGAACGGCTGGCTGATCGACCCTGGCGTGCAGCACGACGACCCGGCGCGTCAGGATGCGGCCGACGCGGACGCGCTGTACAGCCTGCTCGAAAACGAGATCGTCCCGATGTTCTACGCGCGCGACGAGCAGGACGTGCCCCACGAGTGGGTGGCCCGCGTGAAGGAAGCGGTGCGCTCGGTCACCCCGCGGTTCAGCACCCGACGCATGGTCAAGGAGTACGCGGAGCGCATGTACGCGCCCGCGCTCCGGCAGGAGGCCGTCGGTACCTCGAAGTAAGGACGGCGGGCGCCACCAGGCCCCACTGGCTCGGGCCTTGCTTGTCCCGACGACGGGACGAGACTACAATCCGGCCAATGTCACGACGCGCCGCCACCCAGACCCGGTGCCCGCTTTGCGGGGCGAAGGAGATCTCGGAGCCCCGGGGGGACGAACGCTACTGCCGGGACTGCTGGGACAAGAAGATCGCCGTCGAGGAGATCGTCGCGCGCGAGTTCGCGCTGAAGCGCTACATCCGGGCGCACAGCGCCGAGAAATACCTCATCTACCACTCCACGATCAAACGTCCGGTCGGCCAGTTGATCGTCGTCGATGACGGGTACGATCTGTTCCTCACGATGGTGCTCTACCCCACCTTCGCGTGGGATGATCCCGCCTACCATCTCGACGGCGACCCCGAGGGCCGGACCTTCGCCGAGTTGCTCGTGGACGTGGTCGCCGCCGAGGTGATCGAGCCCTGGGGCGGCGGCAAGTGGCATCTCGAGATCTTCCGCGCCACGGGCGCGGAGCCGGAGGACTGGAACGGGGAGATGTAGTGGTCCTATAATCCCCGCGACGGCAGTTCTGGAACCCGGCAGCATCCCCGGAGGAGGACAGTCCGATGACACCGAGAGCACTCGCCACCGCGGTCGCCGCGGGTTTGTGGATGAGCGTGGCTGGCGGAGCCCTGACGTTTGCCCAGACCGCAGCGCCGCCGCCGGCCGCACCGAAAAAATTCGTCCAACCCGTCAGGGGCGTCGCCGAAATCGGGTACCTCGCCCCGCAAGTCAAGGTGGCGGGGAACGAAGTCGTCACGACCATGAAGATCAAGAACCTGTCGCTCGGCGCGATCGCGGGCCTCCGAGTGGACGAGTTCTGGTACGACAAGGCCGGCAACATGCTCCCCGGCGATTCCAAGCGGGTCAGGCAACCCATCAACCCCGGCGAGGTCGTCACCGTGGAGCTGAGGACGCCGAAGAACCCGAAGATGGACCGGAACAGCTATCAGTTCTCCCACGCGAACGGGACGGTCAAGCCGAAGATCCTCAAGAAGCTCGACTGAGGTTGCGACGGTCCGGCGGCGCGCCCAATCCGGGCATGGCATCCCAGCGGAGGTGCCATGCCCGCCATGTTCCCAGTCCCCACCCCACGACACCCAGCCCCCACACGAGCTGCGCGCCGAAGGCTGCCGCCCGCGCGAGCCAGGGTGACGCGAACGCCAGCCCGATACTGAGCGCCCACAACAACACCCCGGTCCACCACAGCGTCCCCAGCGCCAGCAACGCCTGGCGAGCATGGAAGCGCACGAAGGCGTGGTGCGGCTCGATCACCAGCATGACCGCGCCGGTCAGCCACCACCCCGAATACGCCAACATGGCCGCGGCGCGCGGCGAAAGGCCTGTCGCCGTCCGCGACGGGTCGCTCGCGCTCATTTCGCGGGAACATCCACCTTGTCGAACCTGACCTCGCCGGCGTGCTGCGGAACCCCGGCGATGGCATACGGTGTGGTCACCACGTCCGCACTGGCAACGCCCGCCGCGGGCTCACGCACGGTGTACTGCACGATCAGCGTCTCTCCATCGCGCTTGACGTCCACGATCTCGACCCCGTACCCGGCCGTCGGCTTCGACCCCAGGAAGACCGCCACGATCATCGTGCTCCCGAAGCTGACCCGCGGCGCCGGCCGTCGCATCGGCAGGCCGCTCCAGAGCGCCTGGAACTCCGCGTCGTTTCGCGCGATGCGCGTTCCGAAAGTCGTGACTTCGCTCTGCGGGCCCCGCGCCACGTTGACCACCACCTTGCCGGGAGCGGCCGCAGGCGGCGTGGCCGGCCTCTGCTGCGGGGCGACGACCCGGACGAGAGCCTCGCGAACCACGGGCTTGCTGCCCGACAGGCGTGACTGGGCTTCCACGCGCAACACGTACTGGTCCCCAGCCACGTCGGCCAGCGGGATCTGCGCCAGGTAGCCGTACCCGCCGCCGCGCGACCCCTGCAGCTCGTCGCTCGACCGCTGCTCTTCGGTCTTGAACACGATCCTCCCGTCATTGGCCCGCAGCGTCGTCCGGATGTCCACCTGGTGCGGCGTGGACACCTGGTTGTCGTACACCTCGGTGAACACCCACAGCGTATCGGCCGTCGAGAAGGCCCGAGCGGCCGTGGGTGGCGTCTTGAGCACGTCCTTCAGTTGCTCGTCCGCCCGCGCGGTTGGCGTCATCACCGCGAAGTTGGAACTGACGACGAGGCCGCTCATGGAGAACGGCTCCTTCGAGAAATCGGGGACCTCGAGGTCGTAGAACACCGAGCCGATGGCGCCGGACGCCACGGCCCTGGCGCCAACCCTGAGCTGGTAGCGGCCCGGCGCCAGCGACAGGCGCGACAGCACCCGGAACCCCGCCGCTTCAACGGCCTGGCGCGTCTGCGGTCGCAGTTTCAACTCGATGTTCTGCCGGTCCCCGCCCTGGATCTTGCCCCTGGCGTCCACGGCCATGAGGGACAGCTCCAGCAGATCCACGAACGTGCCGTCCTTTTCGGTGAACCGGAACCGCTGGCCGTCCACCAGCGTGGTGACGAGCACCGACTGTTTCGGCGCCTCCCCTTTGAATGGGGCCACGGTCACCGCCATCGTCAGGTCGCCTTCGGGAACCGGGCTGCTCAGCGCCTCGCGCAGCTCCGGAGAGGTGCCGGCGGTCGCCTCGGTCGGTCGCGCGGCCGCCTTGCCCTTCGGCGCGACATAGCCCTTGCGCGCACGGACCTCGACGCCCGGACGGTTGACCTTCACCTCGATCTTGCGGAAGCGGCCGTCCCGACGGTCGTTGGGCGGGTAGTACCCGAGGACGTAGTACGAGCTGTTCTCACGGACGATGCGAGCGAAGGCTCCGGTGAAGTCGTTCGAGTTGACGGCCGCAAAGCCTCCGGTCTCTTCGGCGAGCACACGCAGACTGTCCTGGGAGCGTCGGAGTTCGTCGTTGAAGCCCGTCGAACTCAGTTCGAAAGCTGGATCGTCGGGGAACGCTCCGGCCTCGATCGATTCGTCGCCGAGCGTCGTGAGCCCTCGGGGATCGACGGTGTAGAGCACCACGTTCGACCGCGTCGCGGCCCCGATGGCGTCGCGCACGCTGTCCATCACCGTCGTGGCCTCGCGGTTGTTGAACACGTCGTAGATGTCGTAGTCGATGCCTTCACTGAAGAGCACCACGGCCTTGCGGCGCCCCCGCACGCCCTCCAGGAACTGGGCGACGTTCCTGACCGACTCCAGGGTCGTCCGGGCATTGAAGGCGCGTTCCTGCTCCTCGGGATCCGGCACCCGCTGCGTGGATCCGCTCCTGGGCAGGTCCCGGGAGCGGTAGTACTCATCGAGCCTGCTCAGGGTGGCGGATCGCAGCTTCCGGCCCATGAACTTGTCCACGGCGCTGATGAGCAGCGGTTTGCTGCTCGTGAAGTCCTGGCTCGCGTCGGTGCGGCCGCTCAGGTGCACCACGGCCGCCAGGTCGTTGGCCCCCATGGACTCCCGGACGAACTTCGTCGCCGCCCGCTTGACGAGGGTGGAGCGACCGGGCGCAGTGTGGATGTCGTCCAGCAGGATCACGTAGAGGCGGCCCTCGAAGCGGCCGCTCACCCTGACGTCGGGCTCGATGGGCGTCGGCGAGAAGAGCGGTTGCTCGGGCTTCGTGATGGGCACGTCCACGAACGCGAAGAGCTCGACCTTCTGCGGCTTGCCCTCCTCGAAGACCTGGAAGTCGTCGCGTGTCAGCCCGCGGACCGGGTTGCCCTGCGCGTCGGTCACGACGGCGTCCACCTCCACGTAGTCCACCTGGATGCGGAAGGTGACCGGCGGCATCTGTGGGTCGGGTGACGGTGCCGGGGACGCCTGGGCTGGGGCTGCTGGGGCCGGCGGCGTCCCGGGGCGCGGTTGCGGAGCCTGGGCCGCCAGCGGGCTCCCGACAAGGGCCGCAGCAGCAAGCACGAACACGAGACCATGTTTCATCGATGAGTCCCCAATCTGACGATTATAGCGACCACTCCCGGGAACCCCCGCGGCGTGGCGGCACGTCTCTCCCTTGGGACGGCGCGGACCGGCGCCTGGCCGCACGAGCGCGGGCATCCGGCTCACGCGAGCGGTATACTGTGGTGTTATGCGCTCCACCGCGGCCGCGACGTGGCCAGCGGGGCGGACTCTGGCCCGGCCCACGCCCTGGCACGAGAGCTGACGATTCGAGGTACTGTCCATGTCCACCCGAAAGACGACCCTGTTCTATGCCGTGCTGATCGCCGTGGCCTCGGCCGCCATCGGCATGGTCATCGCCTCCCGCCTGGACCTGTCACCGGCGTCGTCGGCCCAGTCGATGACCGCGCCGGCCATGAACTCGGCTCCCGTCGCCGGCGCGGTGGACGCGCAGACCTTCCGCAACATCGCGCAGGCGCAGACCCCGACGGTGGTCAACATCTCGACGGAGCGCCGCCAGCGCACGCAGGAGCTGACCGAGTTCTTCGGCGGCGACGAGATGCTCCGACGTTTCTTCGGGCAACCGGGACAGCCGGGCCGTCGGCAGCCGCCGAGGGAAGAGACGGTCGAGGGCGCCGGCACGGGGTTCGTCATCGACGGCGCCGGCCTCATTCTCACCAACAACCACGTGGTGGAAGGCGCCACGCGGATCAGGGTCGGGTTCTTCGGCGACGACGAGGGGCAGTTCTACGAAGCGAAGGTGCTGGGTCGCGATCCGCTCACCGACAGCGCCCTGATCGAACTCGTGGAGAAACCGGCCCGCTCCCTGTCGGTGGCCAAGTTCGGGGACTCGAACCAGATGCAGCCAGGCGACTGGGTCATGGCCATCGGCAACCCCTTCAACCTCGGCCACACCGTCACGGTCGGCATCGTGAGTGCCATCGGCCGGCCCTTTTTCCCGGTCCCCGGGCGCGAGCAGCCGATGATCCAGACCGACGCGGCCATCAACCCCGGCAACTCCGGCGGGCCGCTGCTGAACCTCCGGGGCGAGGTCGTGGGCATCAACACCGCCATCATCAGCAACCGCGCCGTCGAGGGCAACATGGGCATCGGGTTCGCGGTGCCGATCAACGCGGTCCGTGAACTGCTGCCGCAGCTGCGCCAGGGCAAGGTCACGCGCGGCCGGATCGGCGTGTCACTGGCCCGCCAGGTCCAGAAGGATGTGTTCGAGCAACTCGGCGTCAAGGACGGTCGTGGGGCGCTGGTGTCGCAGGTCGAACAGGGCGGGCCAGCGGACAAGGCCGGCGTCAAGCCCGGCGACGTCATCGTCGAGTTCAACGGCCAGCCCGTGAAGGACAACGACGAACTGGTGGATCGCGTGGTCCGGACGCCGCCCGGGACGACGGTGCCCCTGAAGGTGCTGCGGGAGAAGGACATCAAGTCGCTCAGCGTGAGAGTGGACGAGCTGGACCTGGAGCAGGAGAGCGCCGAGGAGGAGTCCGATGAGGGTGACGTCAGCGCCGGCTTCGGCATGACGCTGCAGGACCTGACCCCGGACATCGCGCGGCAGCTGAACGTGCCCAGCGGCACGAGCGGCGCCGTGATCATCGACATCGACCGGCGCGGAGCGGCCGCACGCGCGGGGCTCGCGCCGCGGGACGTGATTCTCTCGGTCAACCGGTCGCCGGTCGCCAGCGCGGCCGAGGCCAACCGGGCCCTGCAGCGCGTGCAATCCGGCCAGGTGGCGCTGATCCTCGCGCTCCGCAACGGGCAGGAGGTGTTCCTGACCGTGCGCAAGGAATAGGGCCCCGCGAGGCCTTGTGCCCGAGACCGCGCACCACGCGGCCCTCGTCTCGCGCATCCGCGAGAGAGGGCCGCTGACGGTCGCGGCGTTCATGGACGCCGCACTTCACCATCCGACGCTGGGCTACTACCGCCGCGCGGCGCAGCGCTCGGGCCGCGCCGGCGACTTCTACACCAGCGTCGATGTCGGCCCGATGTTCGGGCAGATGCTGGCACGTCTCGTGGTGACGACGTGGCAGGCGCTCGGGCGGCCGGCGCCATTCCAGGTCGTCGAAGTCGGCGCCGGCAACGGGCGACTTGCCCGTGATGTGCTCGATGCGCTGGCCAGGACCGATCCCGGCTGCTACAGGGCGGTCGCGTTCACCCTGGTCGACTCGAGCGTGCCCGCCCGTGACGCGCACGCCGCCGCACTTGCCGTCCACGAGGCGCAGGTCCATGGTTCGCTGGGCACCCTGCCGGAAGGCCCCATCGAGGGGCTCGTCTACGCCAACGAGTTGCTCGATGCCATGCCCGTGCACCGCGTCAGGGTCACGCCGGACGGGCTGCGGGAGGTCTACGTCGACGAGACCGAGGGACGGCTGCACGTCGTCGAGGGCCTGCCGTCCACGCCTCGACTGACTGAGCACGTCGCACGCCTCGGCGTTCGCCTCGAGGAGGGAACCGTGGCAGACATCGGCCTCGCCGCGGTGGAGTGGGCAGGCATGGCCGCTCGCGCGCTGACGCGTGGATACCTGCTGCTCATCGACTACGGGGATCGGGCTGACCGTCTCTTCGGCGGAGCGCGGCCGCGCGGCACCCTGCGCGCCTTCCGGCGGCACCTGGTCGATGCCTTGCCAGGGGCCGAGCCGTGGCTGCAGGACCCGGGCGAACAGGACCTCACGGCCAGCGTGGACTTTTCGGCGATCGAGGACGCTCTGGCCGGTGCGGGGCTGCGTCGGCTTGCGTTCGTCGATCAGACCCGCTTTCTCCTGGCGCTCGGATTCGCCGACGCGATGGCCAGTCTCGGGAGCGGGCCTTCGACCGACGCCGCCCTGGCGCGCCTCTCCGGACGGACACTCGTCGATCCCGAGGGACTCGGCGGTTCACACAAGGCGTTGCTCGCCGCAACCACGGCGGCGCCCGGGTTGTCGCTGCCGTTCCAGTCGCCCTGGGCCGCCTCATGAGCGCCCTGCCGCCGGTCCTCGTGTTGACGGCCGGCCTCGGCACGCGGCTGCGGCCGCTGACCGTGTCCAGGGCCAAGCCGGCCGTTCCCGTGGCCAACGTGCCGCTCATCGTGCGGATTCTGCGCTGGCTGTCGTCGCAGGGTGCGCTCGATGTCGTGCTGAACCTGCACCATCGTCCCGACACGATCACCCGATGGGTCGGCGACGGTGCGGACCACGGGCTCCGGGTGAGGTACTCGTGGGAGTCGCCCCAGGTGCTGGGGTCGGCGGGCGGCCCGCGCCAGGCGCTGCCCCTGCTCGCGGCCCCCTGTTTCCTCATCGTCAACGGTGACACGCTGACCGACGTGTCGCTGCGCGCCCTGGTCGCGGCGCACCAGGAGTCGTCGGCGTCGATCACGCTCGCCGTCGTGCCGAATACCGAGCCGGATCGCTACGGCGGCGTGCTGGTGGACGACGAGGGCTGTGTCACCGGGTTCACGCGGCGCGGGTCGCTCGTGCCGTCATGGCATTTCGTCGGCGTGCAGGCGGTCGACGCCCGGGCATTCGCGTCGCTCGACCCGGGGCGGCCGGCCGAGAGCATCGGGGAGCTCTACCCACGCCTGATGGCGGCCGCCCCGCGCGCGGTTCGTGCCTGGCGCACGCAGGGCCTGTTCCTCGACGTCGGAACGCCAGCGGACTACCTGGCCGCCAACCGGTGGCTCGCGACCCGCGAGCGCGTGGCGTTCCCGCTGCTCGGGACCGGCCACCGCATTGCGGCCTCGGCAGATATCGGCAGTTCAGTCGTCTGGAACGACGTCACCGTGGGCGAGGGCGCCCGGCTC
>CAYLZN010000147.1:0-12720 GCA_964387935.1 uncultured Vicinamibacteraceae bacterium
GGCGTATCCCAGTTCCACCGGTAGGCCGGCTGGCCTGCGGGCGGCTCGGGCCGGATCGACTTCCGCTCGTTGGTGACGCGGTCCACCCGGTTCATGCGGCCATCCTGCGACTCGGCGTACATGACGCGCGCGTCGCTCGGATCCACCAGCCCCACGAACCCGTCCCCGCCGCCGATGATGAACCACTCGTCGTTGCCGATCCCGTCCTTGTTGCGCACGGCACTCGGCCCGCACCAGGTGTTGTTGTCCTGCAGGCCACCGCACACCGTGTAGGGCGACTGCATGTCGTAGCTCACGTGGTAGAACTGCCCGAGTGGCAGGTTGGGCAGCCACGTCCACGTGCGGCTGCGATCGTACGAGATCGCGACGCCGCCGTCCCCGCCCAGGATCACGTGGCACGGGTTCGCCGGGTCGATCCACATGGCGTGGAAGTCCACGTGGACGGACCTCGCCCCGTCGTCGCGAAACGTCTTCCCGCCATCGTCCGACACGTGCAGTTGCACGCCGAGCACGTAGATCCGCGAGTCGGTCTGCGGGTCGATCCGGATCTGGCTGAAGTACATCGGCCGCGGGTTGACGCTGCTCATCTTCCGCCACGTGGCCCCGCCATCGTCGGTCCGGTAGACGCCGCTCTCGCGCTCGTGCTCGATCCGCGCGTAGAGCACATTCGGGTCCTTGCGATAGATGTCGAGGCCGATGCGGCCGAGGGCGCCCTCGGGGACGCCCCTGGTCAGCTTCGTCCACGTCCGCCCGGCGTCGGCGCTTTTCCAGATGGCGCTGCCCGGTCCGCCGCCGTTGAAGCCCCACGCGGCGCGGCGGCGCTGGTACGTCGCCGCATACAGCACCTTGTTGTTGCCGGGATCCATGAGCAGTTCGGTGGCGCCCGTGTCCGCATCCGTCTTCAGCACGTGCGTCCACGTGAGACCGCCATCGGTCGTCTTGTAGACCCCGCGATCGCCGCCCGGGCCCCACAGGCTGCCCAGCGCGGCGACGTAGACGACGTCGTGGTCCACGGGATCGACGATGATGCGGGCGACGTGGCGGGAGGCCCGCAGGCCCACGTTCGTCCACGTGCGCCCGCCGTCGGTGGACTTGAACACGCCATCGCCCCAGGACGAGCTCTGGCGGTTGTTGTTCTCGCCCGTGCCCACCCAGACCAGGTTCGCGTCGTTCGGTGCGATCGCGATGTCGCCGATCGACGAGGTCGACTCGCGATCGAAGACGACTTCGAAGGTCGTGCCGTGGTTCGTGGTCTTCCACACGCTGCCGGTCGCCGTGGCCACGTAGAAGACGGCGGGGTTGGACTCCAGCACCGCGAAGTCGTCGGTGCGCCCGGACGGCGTGGCGGGCCCGATTTCGCGGAACTGGAGGCCGTCGAACGGGCCGGCTGGCGACCGCGCTTCGAGGCGCTGGCCACCCGGATTCGCGGGCTGCGCGGGGCAGGGGCCGGCGGCGAGCAGCAGGACGCAAGAACACCCAAGCGACAGCAGGCGGGACGGGAATCGGCGCGTCACGGAGCCTCCAGGAGGGACGAGTGCGGCCGGATGATCACGCATCGGAGGCGGCCTTGTCCATGGCCGCGATCCGGGGCGCGTGCGATATGATCTCCGGCCGCATGAAGGGCACCGTCAGCATTCGCGGGGTCTCCAGGGCCTATGGCGACGTCGCTGCCGTGCAGGACGTGTCGCTCGAGATCCCGCCCGGCGAGTTCGTCACGCTGCTCGGCCCCTCGGGCTGCGGCAAGACCACGCTGCTGCGACTGCTCGCCGGGTTCGAGCGGCCCGACGCGGGAACGATCCACCTCTCCGGGGTGGACGTCACCGACGTGCCGGCGCACAAGCGCCCGGTCAACACGGTTTTCCAGCAGTACGCGCTCTTCCCCCACCGGACGGTGGCCGGCAACGTCGCGTTCGGTCTCGAGATCCGCCGACTGCCGGCCCACGACGTGCGCCGCAAGGTGGAGGAGGTGCTCGAACTCGTACGCCTCGGCGGCCTGGGAACACGGAAGATCGACGAACTCTCGGGGGGCCAGAAACAGCGCGTGGCGCTCGCGCGGGCGCTGGTGCTGCAGCCCGAGGTGCTGCTGCTCGACGAGCCCATGGCGGCCCTGGACCTCAAGCTGCGCAAGGAGATGCAGGTCGAGCTGAAGAACCTGCAGGAGCGCCTGCGCATCACCTTCGTGTTCGTGACCCACGACCAGGACGAGGCGCTGGTCATGGCGGATCGCATCGCCGTGATGAACCGCGGGCGGATCGAACAGGTCGATGCGCCCGAGACGCTCTACGAACGGCCGCGCACACGGTTCGTCGCAGACTTCCTCGGCGTGACGAACCTGTTCCGCGCCACGGTCATCGGTGCCGCGAACGGCCTCGTCCGTGTTCGTACCGAGACCGGGCTGGACCTCGACGCGATTGACGACGGCGGGTACATCGTGGGCGCCTCGACATGGATCGGCCTGCGCCCCGAGAAGATCAGCCTCGTGGATCGGAGCGGCAACCACCTCGACGGCATCCTCGACGACGAGATCTTCCTGGGCGACTGGACGGACTGGCGGGTCCGGGTGAACGGCACGGTGCTCAGCGTCGGGGAAGCCAACATGCTCGCGCGCAACCGCCGGCGCGGGCAAGCTGTGTCGGTGTCCTTCCCGCCCGAGGCTGTGCTCCGTCTCGACGATCCGGAGGCACGGCCGTGACGGAGCGACGCCGCTCCGCCGCGCTCCTGCTCGCGCCGGGCCTGCTGGCCCTCCTGCTGCTCTTCTACCTGCCGCAGGTGCTGATGGTTTTCGTCTCGCTCGCCACACGGTCGCCCTACGGCACCGTGATCTACGACTGGACGCCCGCCAATTACGTCCGGGCGCTCGACCCCCTCTATCTCCGGATCCTGTGGCGCAGCCTGCTCCTCGCGCTCGTCACGACGCTCCTGTGCCTGGTCTTCGCCTACCCGGTAGCCTGGTGGCTCGGCCGGCACGCGCCGGCCCGCTGGCGCAACGCCCTGCTGACGCTGGTCATCCTCCCCTTCTGGACCAGCTTCCTCGTGCGCATGTACGCCTGGATCGTGCTGCTTCGGTCCGAAGGCGTCATCAACCTGGCGCTCGGCGCCGCCGGCCTTCCCGGTCTCGAGCTGCTCTACAACGACTTCGCCGTGCTGCTGGGACAGGTGTACGGCGAGCTGCCTTTCATGATCGTGCCGCTCTACGTGGCCATCGAGAAGCTGGATCCCGTGCTGCTCGAGGCCGCAGCCGACTGCGGTGCTGGCCCGGTACGCACGTTCACCCGCGTCGTCGTCCCCCAGACGCGGCCCGGCATCGTCGCCGGCTGCCTGCTGGTGTTCATCCCGTCGCTCGGTGCCTATCTCGCGCCGGATCTGCTCGGTGGCGGCAAGACGGCGTACATCGGCAACCTGATCCAGAGCCAGTTCGCGGTCGCGCGCGACGCGCCGTTCGGCGCGGCGCTGTCGTTCGTGCTGTCGGTGGTCGTGCTGCTCCTGCTCGTGGTCTTCCGGCGACCACTGCGCGCCGCGCAGTCCCTCTGAACGCAGGCGCCACGTGAGGGACCGGTCCAACCGACGATCCGCGTGGCTGCTGGCGGCGCCTGCCCTGCTCTGCTACGTCTTCCTCTACGCGCCCATCCTCGTGCTCGTCGCGCTGTCCTTCAACGCGAGCCGCCTGTCGGCATCATGGGAGGGGTTCACGCTCGCGTGGTACCGCAAGTCGATGGCGAATCCCGCCATCCTGACGTCGCTGCGCAACAGTCTGATCGTCGCGGCCGCGACGACCGCGGTGGCGACGGCGCTGGGGACGGCGGCCGCCCTCGCGTTCCAGCGTCACCGCTTCCGGCGGCAGGGCCCGCTCGAAGCCTCGGTCGCGCTGCCGACCATCGCGCCGGAGATCATCCTGGCCGCGTCGCTGCTGCTGCTGTTCGCGTCGGTCGGGCTCCGCCTGGGGTTCCTGACGATCGTCCTGTCCCACGTCGCGTTCACCGTCTCGTATGCCTTCATGGTCGTGCGGGCCCGGATCGCCGGATTCGACCGGAGCCTCGAGGAGGCGGCGGCGGATCTCGGCGCGGGTCCCGTGCGGACCTTCTTCCTGGTGACGCTGCCGGCCATTGCGCCGGCGGTACTGGCGGCCGCCCTGCTCGTGTTCGCGCTCTCGATCGACGACTACGTGGTCACCTCGTTCGTGGCTGGGGTCGGGGCGACGACGCTGCCGCTGCAGATCTACTCGATGGTCAAGAGCGGGGTGTCGCCCGAGATCAATGCCGTCTCGACGATGCTGCTCGCGGCGACGGCGCTGCTGTTGCTTGGCGCCTTCCTGCTGGAGCAGGGCCGCCGGCCACGGGTGGCCGCGGTGCCTGCGCTGGCGGGCGTGGCGATCCTGGGCGCGCCGTTTGTGCTGACCGGGCTTCCCGCCGGGGGATCGCGCGACGCGCTGAACGTCTTCATCTGGTCGAACTACATCGCGCCGGAGACGCTGGCGAAGTTCGAGCAGCGCTACGGGGTGACGGTCAACGTCGATCTCTACGATTCGAACGAGGCGCTGCTCGCGAAACTCCAGGCGGGCAACGCGGGATACGACGTCATCTGCCCGTCGGACTACTCGGTGCAGGTGCTCGTGGCCCAGCGGCTGCTGCGGCCGCTGGACCATTCGCAGCTGCCCCACCTGAACAACATCGACGCCGCGTTCCTCGACCGGCCGTACGATCCTGGCAATCGCCATGCGGTGCCGTACTTCTGGGGCACGACGGGCATCGCCTTCAGCAGGCGGCGCGCGGCGGCCGTTGACTCGTGGGACGCCCTGTGGGACCCGCGTTTCTCGGGTCGCATCCTGATGCTGGACGACGCGCGCGAGGCGTTCGGCGCGGCGCTGAAGCGTCGGGGTCGCAGCCTGAACGAGACCGATCTCGTCGCGCTCGAGCAGGCTCGCCGCGACCTGCTCGAGCAGAAACCGCTCGTACGGGCCTACAACTCGTCGAACTTCGAGGACGTGCTGCTGTCCGGGGACGTGTGGCTCGCTCAGGGCTGGAGCGGACAGTTCGCCAAGGCCATGGTCCAGGATCCGGACATCGTCTATGTGATCCCGAAGGAGGGATCCACGCTCTTCATCGACAACCTGGCGATTCCCGTCGATGCGCGGCGGCCGGACCTGGCGCACAAGTTCATCGACTTCACGCTCGAGCCCGAGATTGCCGCCGAAATCGGCCGGACGATGCTGTACTCGAGCCCCAACCGGGCGGCGTGGCCGCTGCTGCCGGCGGACATTCGGGCGAACAGCGCCATTTTCCCGCCCGAGGAGGCGCTGTCGCGCCTGGAATTGCTACGGGATCTCGGCGAGACCACGACGGTGTACGACCGTCTGTGGACGGCGGTTAAAAGCAGCCGGTAAAACCCTGGGGTCAGGTCTTTACTTTTAGCGTTTTGGTATTTGACCCAAAACGCTAAAAGTAAAGACCTGACCCCAGGGTTTTACCGCTTGAACTCGCTGGTCGGCGCCCACGCGGGCCACGCGTTCGACTGGCTGAGGCGATAGCCCATGACGTAGTAGATCTGCACGTCCTGCACCGCACCGGACAGGTCCCACTCCGGGCGGACCTCGTCAGACGGCTTGTGGTAGTGCCGCGCGGTGTAGGCCTCCTTCACCTTGCGGCCGTAGTCCGCCGGCTGGCCAAGTTACTCGTCGCCGCCGCCGGCATTGATGGCCGGCACGCCCTGCTTCGCGAACGGGAAGTGATCCGAGCGGAAGTAGCTGCCTTTCTCCGGCGACGGATCCGCGCGCACCTCGCGGCCCTGTTCCTTCGCCGCCTGGCGTGCGTAGTCGTCCAGCTCGGACTGCCCGAGGCCGACGACCGTCAGGTCACGGGTCTTACCGTAGATGTTGAGCCCGTCCATGTTGATGACGCCCACCGTCTTCGCGAGCGGGTAGAGCGGGTGCCGCGCGTAGTAGTCGGACCCGAGCAGGCCCTGCTCCTCGGCCGTCACGGCCAGGAACAGGAGCGAGCGCTTCGGGGGAACTGGAAGCCGGGCAAAGGCCCTGGCGAGCTCGATGAGTCCTCCGACACCGGTCGCGTTGTCCAGCGCGCCGTTGTAAATCGTGTCGCCGTTGACCGCTGGCCCGACCCCGAAGTGGTCCCAGTGCGCGGTGAAGACGACGAACTCGTCGCGGAGCGCCGGGTCGCTGCCGACGATCTTGCCGACCACGTTGCGCGAGTCGATGCGCCGGATCCTGTTGTTGAGCGTCATCGAGGCGGTCACGCCGAAGGGCACCGGCTTGAACGCGCGCGTCGCCGCCTGCTTCTTGAGCGCGTCGAAGTCCTGGCCGGCCATCGCGAAGAGCGCCTTCGCCTGGTCCACCGTGATCCAGCCCTCGATCGCCGCGCGATTCATCCCCTTGTCGGGGGTGAGCAGGTCGAACTGTTCCGTGACCTTGCCCTGGACGACAGCGAACGGATACGCGGCGGGCTCGGTTTCGTGGACGATCAGCACCGCGGCCGCCTTCTTCGCGGCGCCGATCTCGTACTTGTAGGTCCAGCGCCCGTAGTACGTCATGGCGCGACCGCCGAACGTCTTCGGGTCCAGTTTCGAGGGATCGGCGGGGTCGGGAACCGGCGGATCGTTGATGAGGACAATCAGCGTCTTGCCGGCGAGGTCGACCCCCTTGTAGTCGTCCCACCGCTGCTCGGGCGCCTCGATGCCGTAGCCGACGAAGACCACCTCGGAGTCCTTCACGCTGACGCTGTCCTGCACGCGCTTCGTCCACGCCACCACATCGTCCCTGAACGCGAGCGTGCGCGCCTGCAGTCCTTTTCTGAAGACCAGCGACGAGGGTGGCTCGACGGTGACGCCGACCATCGGAACGGGCTGCACGTAGGTGCCGTCCGGGTTTCCGGGGACCAGGCCGGCCTTCTTGAATTCGTCGGCGATGTAGGCCACCGTCAGGTCTTCGCCCTTCGTGCCTGGGGCACGGCCTTCGAAGCGGTCCGAGGCCAGGACCTTGACATGGGCGAGGATGGCGTCGGCCGTGATGTCCGGCGCCTTGACGGGAAGCGTCGGCGAGCCCGAGAGCGAGGCGAGGGCGGCACACGCGAGGGCGAGGGTCAACCCCAGGGCCGGCATGGTGGTTCGCCCGAGATTCGAGTGACGTGCCATAGCTGTCTCCCAGCGGTGCCCGCGGCGGGCGTGGTGGGGTCAGTATACGACCGCGCCCTTTGGTAGAGTGGGCGCGTGAGTCGATGAACCGGGAGGCGTTCATGTCCAGGATGCAGCGCGCGTGGTGGGGTCTCGCCCTGTCGGTCGTGGTCATGTCGGTCTACGTCGCCGCGCAGGCGCCACCGCCCCAGGCGCAGACGCCACGCGTCGAACGCGTGGATCCGCGGAAACAGGTGCCGATGGACCCGATGCGCGCCCGTGAGCTGTATGTGTCGAAGGACCCGAAGGACCACTCGCCCGGGCGCAACTACCAGCGTGACGTCGACGCCAAGGCCGCAGAAGACGCGCGGTACCCGGCGCTCTGCCAGGGGGTGATGGACTGCCAGAAGGTCAGCTACCGGAGCAATGAGGGGGGTCTCGAGATCCCGGCGTACCTCTTCCAGCCGCTGCAGAAGCGTGGGCCGCGCGGGCATGCGGCGATGGTCTGGGTCCACGGGGGTGTGCACGGCAACTGGGGCATCACGATGTTCCCGTTCGTGCGGGAAGCCGTCGAGCGGGGCTACGTCATCATCGCGCCCGAGTATCGCGGCAGCACGGGGTACGGCGAAGCGCATCATCGCGCGATCGACTACGGCGGCTACGAGGTGGACGATGTCCTGTCGGCGGTGGAGTACCTGAAGACGCTGGCGCACGTGGACGCGGATCGGCTCGGGATCATGGGGTGGAGTCACGGCGGGTACATTTCGCTGTTCACCGTGTTCAGGGATCGGACGCCGTTCAAGGCCGCGGCGGCGATCGTGCCGGTGACCAATCTCGTGTTCCGGCTGTCCTACAAGGGCCCGGGGTATCAGTGGGACTTCGCGACGCAGGAGCGCCTCCAGGGGCTGCCGTTCGAGAAGCGGGACGAGTACATCCGGCGGTCGCCGCTCTATCACGTGGACAAGCTGCAGGTGCCGCTGCTCGTGCACGTCGCGACGAACGACACCGATGTGGACTACGTCGAGGACCAGCAGATCGTGGACGCTCTGCGCTCGCGCAAGCCGGATCTGGCCGAGACGAAGGTGTACGTGGATCCGGCGCCGTGGGGGTCGAGTGGCGGGCATGCGTTCAGCCGGCGGGTGGATCCGAAGACGCTGACGCGTGTGGACTCGCCGGCGCAGATCGACTCGTGGAATCGGACGTGGGTGTTTTTCGAGTGGCACCTGCGGCCGTATGAGGATCGGTCCCGGGCGCCGGGCTCGCGCTGACGAATCTCCTGCCTTTAGAAATTCTTCCTTTACGCAGACTTGTGCTTGGTAAATGGCAGAGCTTGTCTTTAGTCTGCCATAGTTAATTCTGAAGCAGGCAGGCCCGCCTTCAGAGACTTCCCGTTCTCGCTGGCGGATCTTTAGTTGGCCTTCCAAATGAATTGCCAAATGATCTGTTGACTTGCCTGCTGGAGGGAGAGATTATTCCCCCAAGAAGAAAGAAATAGTCTCCCCAAGAGGCGCGCTCCCAAAAGATCAGAGACTTCTGTCGGGCGTTCCGCTCTCCCGCGCCACCACGCCCGCCCGAAGTCTCCTCGGCGCAGGTAAGGAGGTTCGTATGCGAAGATCCTGGCTCGTCGGGCCGCTATTCCTGCTCCTCTGCACGACGCTCGTCTCCGGCGACCCGGCCCCCAACGTCGCCAACACGAGCCAGAAGGGCAGCGTCCACGTCTTCCCCTACGTCGTCGCCGACACGAATCGGACGACCTTCATCCGGCTCGCCAACGAAGGCCCCGGCAACATCGACATGCACTGCGAGTTCCGTGACGACGCCGACGTTCGCGGCGGCTTCGTCACCACCATCAAGAAACGCCAGGCCGCCTGGGTGGACATCTCCAATGGCGTCGCCACCTACAACCTCGGCTCGGCGCAGTACCCGCAATCCGAGGGCAGCGTCACGTCGATCGGCGAGGGCCTGCTCGTCTGCTGGGCCGTCGATCCGGGCGACACCACCCAGGTCCGTTGGAATCACGTCTTCGGCTCGGCGACGCTGGTGGACTACGACAAGGGCACGCTCTTCGAATACCCCTCCTGGGCCTTCCAGGCACGCACGGGTGCCGACAAGGCGCAGGTCGGTCCGAAGGCCGGCGAGATCCTCCTCGACGGGTCCAACTACGACGCCTGCCCGGGCAGCCTCCACGGGGTGAGCGGTGACGACGCCGACGTGCCACCCCAGCCAGGTGACGACCCGGTCATCGTCACGCCCTGTGCCTTCGATGTGAGGCAGCACCGGGACGCGTTCACCACTCGACTCCGCATCCGCACGTGGACCGCGGCTGGAAGCGGGCCAACCACCACATTCGACCCGCCCAACAACGTCGCTCCCTGCGCCGACTTCTGGAACCGCGAGAGCCTCCCGAACGCCACGGGCAGTTATCAGATCGATGCACCGGCGACCGGCCGATGCGCGAACCAGATCGGCCTGGTCGGCGTGTTCTACCGGCCTGGCGACACGGCACGGGGCGGGTCCGGCCTGGCAGGGTCGGGCAGCCGGAGTGGCTGGATCTATTGGGATCCCAGCGGACCTCCCGAGTAGGGGTGATCCATGCATCTGCAGACGGAACCCCACCGGAACACCTGTTCGTGGTCTTCCCTCGCGGAGGTTGTCATGAGAACCCTGATCCTGGTCGGCGCGCTGAGCCTCGCGGCTCACGGCGCCCTTGCGGCGACCAACGTCGCCAATGTGACGCAGCTCGGGAGCGTCCTCGCCTTTCCTTACGTGGCCTCGAACGGCTCGACCACTGAGACCTTCATCCGCATCACCAACACGGCATCAGGTGCTGTCATGCTCACCTGCCAGGTCGTCGATCGAGGCGGCAACGTGAACGGCCCGTTCTCGTTCCAGCTCGCGGGCCGCGCGTCGGTGGCGTTCGGGCTCGGCCTCGCCGGCTACTACCCGGGCGGCACGGGCGAAGGCTTCATGATCTGCTGGGCCACCAACGATGCGGCCACGCAGCAGATCAACTTCAACCACCTGACCGGCACCGCGCAGGTGATCTGGTATGACGCCCCCAGCACCACCCGCACGGCGGGCGAATACAGCGCGTGGTCGTTCGCCGCGCGCACTGGGAACAACCGCGATCCGGTCGGCCCCGCCGGGCAGATCAACCTGGATGGGAGTCAATACGACTACTGCCCGCAGTACGTCCTCGGGCAGTACTCGCCGAACCAGACCGTCGCCCCGACGCCGGGCAAGGGCACGACGACGTTCACCGGCGCGCGCTTCGCCGTGCTCCCCTGCGACATCGACCTGACGAACCCGAGGGTGCTGTCACTGGGCCACTCCCCGCTCACGAGCGTGACGCTCACGATCCTGAACGAGTACGGCACCTCCTCCGGCAGCCCCGTCGCCTGCATCGGCTCGTGGCACGAGGCGGCGCTGCCCGCCAAGCCCTCTTACGCCACAACCAACACCGTAGCATTCCGCGCGGAGAGCAAGGGCGGCGCATACGGGTGCTCAGGGCTTGATCCGCTGGGAGTGATTGGAACGATCGTCGAGACCGCGACGATCGACGGAGATCCCGACCGGGCGGCCTCCAGCCTCAACTCGTGCGGGTTCCGCGCCGGCGGCAAGATCAAGTGGCGCTAAGCCGGTCGCGGAGTGCGCGGGCCCGGGGGTTTCCCCTCTTCTCCCCGGGCCCTCTTTTTTCCGCAGCCAGGGGGATCAGACCCCGTTTCACAAATTCACTTCTGGACCTGGCCGTTCGCGCGGTAACATGAGCTAGCAGCCGAAGGGCCTCGGCCGGGCTGCATCAGGCACATGCGCGATACGCCCTCCGGGCGCTTCCCCGTCCTTCGGCTCCACGGGGTGTCGGACACCGACACCACGACATGGACCGCGCGCGCCGTGCCCTCGCCGCGCGCAGGCGTCCAGATCGAGACGTTCGCGAGCGCGGCGGACACCGCCGGTGGCGTTCGCCTGCGCGATCTCGCCGCCTTCGATCGGCTGATCATCCGCACCCGCAATTCGGTCTACGACGTCACCGTGCTCGACGCCGCGACGGCCCGCATCCTCGCCGTCGGGGGGTTCTTCCTTCCAGGCCCTGTCGAGGTCACGCTGAGCGGCGCGACCCTCGGCGGCAGCCTGTTGAAGGTCGGATGGATCCTCCTGGGGTTCCACCTCGAGTTCCTGCACGATCGACAGCGCGTCGTGACCACGCGCGTACGAGACGTCCGCCGGGTGGCGGCCTCGAGACTGCCCGGACCCTTCTAATTGGAGCCCTTGGTCCAGCGAACGACCACGCGTGGTCACGCGCGGTCCTGTGCCGCGCTGTTCCTCGCGCTGCTGACCGTCGCGGGCGCGTCAGTGGGTGCGCAGGGTCCGGCAGCCGGCCCCCAGGGCCGACCGGCCATCCCGTTCGAGGAGCCGCGAATCGCGCCCGACGCCGACGTGGCCTTCCCGGAGGCCGACGTCACCGGTGACAACCGGATCGACTCCATCCTGTCCGGCTACCAGTGGCCCACGGTCAGCATCACCTACAGCTTCTACTCGGACGCGGTCTTCGCGGGCAGCTATTACGGCGGCGAGACCGGCGCACGTGAGGTCAGCGCCGCGGTCAAGCAGAACGTGCGCGCGATCATGGCCTGGTACTCGATGGCCACCGGCCTCGACCTGATCGAGGTCCCCGAGTCCCCTTCGACCGTCGGCCAGATCCGCGTCCTGGTGTCCAACGGGCCAGCCTTCGCCTACACCTACTACCCCTCGTCCACGGCGATGTTCCATCTCGCCGGCGACGTGCATCTCAATCCCGGCTACGACCGCCTGGGAGACACCAACGGATTCCAACACCCGGCGGGCGAGCACGGCCACGTCACCCTGATCCATGAGATCGGGCACGCCCTCGGCCTCAAGCATCCCCACACGGGCTCGCCGACGCTCCCGACAGATCAAGACAACCACACGCACACGGTGATGTCCTACCAGTTCCCGGGGCGCTCGCCGGGCACGCCGATGACGTACGACCTGCTCGCCTTGCAGTACCTCTACGGCGCCAGGCCCGCGCGCACCGGGAACGACACGTACACCTTCACCCGTCCGACGCTCGATCAGTTCTCTGTCGCGGGCCGCGTGAGCCTCACTCCTTCGACCGTCGCCAAGCAGGTGCTGTGGGACACGGGCGGGAACAACACGCTCGACCTGTCCGCGCTGCCCGTCAACTCGTCTGGCTACCGCCTGGACCTGCGCTCCCTCGGCTGGATGTCGTCCTGGGCCGACTTTCAGACGACGTACCTCAACGCGGGCGTGCAGCTCGGGCCCAACGTCGCGATCCATACACTCATCAACTCGTCGAGCGACGACACCATCTATGCCAATCCGTCGGCCAACGTCTTCGGCGGCTACGCCCCCGTGCGTACCACCGGTCAGGATGTGATCGTCGGCGCCACCCGTGGCGATGTCATCGACCTGTCGGCGTTCTCGCCCAGTGACGTCCGCGAAACGCCGTCGGGCAACGACCTCGTGCTGAACCTCGGCGCGCCGGGTACGATCACCTTGAAGGACTACTACAGATCCGATCCACCGACGGTGGCGTATGGATCCGGCGTCACGCCGACC
>CAYLZN010000148.1:0-12717 GCA_964387935.1 uncultured Vicinamibacteraceae bacterium
TGCCGAGTTCACGCGAAATCGGAAAAGGAGCCACGCGCCGACCGCCGCCAGCGCGACGGTCAGGCCATCGACGAGAGCCGTTCGGCCAAGATGCCACGTCACCACCGCCATGAGCGCCAGCGAAGCCACGTTCACCCCATCGAGAAAGGCCCCGGCGACCGATGATCGCCGCAGCCAAGGCACCAGCGGCCCACTGACGGCCACGAAACAGAACGCCGGAAGGAAGATACCCACCGTCGCGATCATGGCGCCCTGCGTCCCTCCCAGCAGATAGCCGATGAATGTCGCCGTGGTGAACACCGGTCCCGGCGTGATCTGGCCAACGGCAATGGCGTCGAGCAGTTGCTGCGTGGTCAGCCAGCCCCGCCGTTCCACGAGGTCCGCCTTGAGGAACGCCATGAGCACGTAGCCGCTGCCGAACAGCACCGACCCCACCTTCAGGAAGAACAGCGTGAGCGCCGTCAGCGTGACGGGCGTGCTCGCGACGGCGGGCACGGCGCCGCTGGCGGCGACGACTCCGGGGCCGAGGCTGAGCGCGGCCACGCCAGAAAGGGCGCGCGCGGCGCGGCCCGCCGATCGCCAGGCCAGCATCACGAGTCCCGCCACGGCCAGGATGGCCAGTTCGTGCGCGCCGCGCAGCGCGGCAACCACGCTGACCAACGCGACGGCGGCGGGTAGCGGCCCTCGGAGCGTCGAGCGGCTGAGCTGCCAGACCGCGTCGCCCACGATGACCACGATGACCGGCGTGATTCCAGCCATGATGGCCATGGCGTCGGGCGTGGCGCCCACGTGCTGGTAGACGACCGCGAGCGCCAGGACCACGCAGAACGCCGGCAGGATGAACGCGGCGCCTGCCACCAGCAGGCCCGGGATTCCCGCGCGGGTCCGGCCGATGTGCATGGCGACCTCGGTCGAATTGGGGCCGGGAAGGAGATTGGCGGCTGCGACGAGTTCGAGGAAGGCGCGGTCGTCGATCCAGTGCCGCCTGCGCACGACCTCTTCGCGCATGAAGGCCAGGTGCGCAGCGGGGCCGCCGAAACTCGTCGAGCCGAGTCGCAGGAAGAGGGCCGCCAGCGAGCCGAGCTCGGGAATCACCTGTCGCGGATCATCCGCCCGTCCGCCGGGAGACGGCAAGGGGGGCCGGCGTCACTCGATGAAGCGGTAGCCGAGGCCCACGACGGTTTCGATCTGGTCCCCGACCGGGCCGAGCTTGGAGCGGAGCCGGCCGATGTGGACGTCGACCGAACGCGTCTCGATCGGCCGGTCGTAGCCCCACACCCGCTCGAGCAGCCGGTCGCGCGAGAGTACGCGGTTGCGGTTCTCCACGAGGTACCGAAGCAGCTCGAACTCGCGGCGGGTCAGACGGACGGGCTGGTTGTCGACCTCCACAGAGACCGCATCGAAGTCGGCCGACAGGTGCTCCCCCTTGTAGACCGCGACGGCCGACAGGCCGGTGGTCTGGCCCTGCCCGCGGCGAAGAACCGCCCGGACGCGCGCCGCCAGCTCGCGCAGGCTGAAAGGCTTGGTCACGTAGTCGTCGGCGCCGAGGTCCAGGCCGGAGACGCGATCGAGCTCCGACGTCCGCGCCGTGACCATGATGACCGGCACGTGGCGCGTGCTGGGTCGCGCTCGCATGAGGCGACACACATCGAGACCACTCATGACGGGCAGGTTGAGATCCAGGACCACCAGGTCCGGCGGATTCGCGGTGATGGCTCGAAGCGCGGAGTCTCCGCTCGCAATGGTCTCGACTTCCGCCTGCACGCTGCGCTCGAGGGTGTGCTTGATGAGATCGGCGATGTCCCGTTCGTCCTCGACCACGACGATCCGAGGCGCTGGGAACCCCTGCGGCTTCCAGGTCGTGGCGGAGGCTGGCGACGTCAGCTCCTGATTCACCCCCGTAGGCTATCGCCATGGGGTTTCCCGGGAGTGAAGGGAGTGTTAAATCTGTGTTAACAGACTGGCGGTGCTACACTGAACTGGCCTGTCCGCAGGGATGACGCCCATGACTGACGTCCGCCGTTCACGCCCATGGCTGCTGGGTGCGCTCGTGGTGTGCCTCGTGCTGGGCATGGCCGCACCGGCAAGCGCGCAGTGGAGCGTGCGGAGCTGCACGACCGCGGGCAAGAACCTGTTCGTGCGGGACGTGCTGCAGGACCTGTATTTCTGGTACGACCTGCTGCCGGACCCCAACCCGGTGGCCTTCAGCTCGCCCGAGGCGTATCTCGAAGCCGTGCGGTACCGGCCCCTCGACGAGACGTTCAGCTACATTGCATCGAAGGCGTCCCAGGAGGCCCTGTTCTCGTCCAGCCAGTTCGTGGGATTCGGGTTCTCGAACCAGACGTCGGTCGCGACTGACGCCGCCGGAGGCGACCGTGTCGAGATGCGCGTGACCCAGGTGTTCCCGGGCAGTCCGGCGGAGGAGGCCGGCCTGATCCGCGGCGACCGGATCGTCGCCATCAACGGGGTCCCCCTGCTGACGCTGTACCGGACGGGGCAGCTCGGCAGCGCGTTCGGTCCCAGCGTGGAGGGCCACACGGCCCGGGTGACGGTCCAGCACGGCGAAGGCGAGCCCGCCGAGGTGTCGATGATTAAGCGCGTCGTGACGATCCCGACCGTGTCGCTCACGCGGGTGTACGACGTGGACGGACGTCGGGTCGGGTACCTCTTCTTCAGGAATTTCGTGCAGCCCTCGACCGACGCGCTCAGTGCCGCGTTCACGGCCCTGCGCGACGCGCGGGTGAACGAGCTCGTCCTGGACCTGCGCTACAACGGCGGAGGTCTGGTGTCGGTGGCCCAGCACCTGGCATCGCTCATCGGCGGGCAGCGCACCAGCGGGCAGGTGCTGGCGGAGTACTTCCACAACGACCGCAATGCTTTCCGGAACGAGATCCTCAGGTTCGAGCCGAAGGACCAGGCGCTGACGCTGGATCGGCTCGTCGTGATCACGACCCGCGCCTCGGCGTCGGCCAGCGAGCTCGTGATCAACGCCCTGCGCCCCTTCATGCCGGTCATCGTGATCGGCGATCGGACCTACGGCAAGCCGGTGGGCCAGTACGCCATCGACTTCTGCGACAAGGTGCTGGCACCTGTGTCGTTCACCCTGCGGAATGCCAACGGGGAAGGGGACTTCTTCGACGGCTTCGCGCCACAGTGTTCCGCCGCCGACGATCTCGATCGGCAGCTCGGCGACCCGGACGAGGCGTCGCTGGCGGAGTCCTTCTTCTACCTTCGCACGGGGACGTGCCGGTCGGTCGCGCCTGGCCCGTCGCAGCCCGCGCGCGTGGCGGACCGCATGAGGGTCCTGAAGGAGACCGGCTTCGAGCAGGTCGTCGGGGCACGCTGACCTGGTGATATAGTCCCCCGGCATGCGGATGCTCGTGCTGGGAGCGGGCCTCCAAGGCGCCGCCTGTGCCTTCGATCTCCTGAGAACTCCGGAGGTGAGCGAGGTGGTCATCGCCGACCTCGCCGTCGATCACCTCCCGCCCTTCCTGCAGTCGCGCGTCGATCGCGGGCTCCTCCCGATTCACCTCGACGTGCGCGACCGATCCGCGGTGTTCGACGTGATGCGCGGGTGTCGTGCCGCGATGAGCGCGGTGCCGTACTACCTGAACGAGGCCCTCGCGGAGGTCGCGGTCGAGGCCGGCGTGCACTTCTGCGATCTCGGCGGCAACACCGAAATCGTGCAGCGACAGAAGGGGCTCGACACCGCCGCGCGCGCCCGGCACGTGTCGGTCGTGCCCGACTGCGGACTGGCCCCGGGCCTGATCAATGTCCTCGCCCAGTACGGCATGGACCAGTTCGATCGCCCCGAGGCCGTGCGAATCTACGTGGGCGGCCTGCCTCAGGAACCTCAGCCGCCCCTCAACTACCAGGTCGTCTACTCGCTCGAGGGCGTCCTCGACTACTACACGACCCGCTCCTGGGTCCTGCGCGACGGCCGGCGGGTGCAGGTGGAGGCGCTCTCGGAGATCGAGCCGGTGGACTTCCCGGCTCCTGTCGGCACCCTCGAGGCGTTTCACACCGCCGGGGGACTCTCCCTGATGGCGTTCCGTCACGAGGGCCGCGTGCCGACCATGGAGTACAAAACGCTTCGGTACCCGGGCCACGCCGCCACGATGTCGGTCATCCGGTCGCTGGGCTTCCTGGACGCCGAACCCGTGGACGTCAAAGGGCATCTCGTGGCGCCACGGGACGTGGCCGTGGCCGTCATGAAGCCACGCCTCTGGCGGCCGCAGGGCCGGGACCTGGTGGTGGTGCGGGTCGTGGTCGAGGGCGAGCGCCAGGGCGTGCGCTCCGCACGGTCGTGGCAGGCCATCGACTACTTCGACGAGCAGCACGGCATCAGTGCGATGATGCGGACGACGGGGTACTCGCTCGCGATCACCGGCCTGTTGCAGGCGCGGGGCCAGGTGGGTGCCGGCGTGCACACCCCAGACGAATGCGTGCCGGCGACGGGGTACTTCAGCGAGCTGGCGGCCCGGGGGATCGCCGTGACGCCAGCGGTCGTCTGACCGGCGCGCCGCACGAATCGAGGACACCAACGACGATGACGCGTGAACCCGTTGGATTCATCGGACTGGGCCTCATGGGCCGACCCATGGCGCTGAACCTGATCAAGGCAGGGTACCCCCTGCTCGTGCACAGTCGAAGCCGGGGCCCCGTCGATGCCCTCGTCGCGGCCGGGGCGACGGCTGCCGGCTCGCCGGCCGAGGTCGCGCGCGGCGCCGCGGTGGTCATCACGATGGTACCGGATACGCCGGATGTCGAGCAGGTGCTGACAGGCTCCGACGGCGTCCTGACCGGCCTGCAGCCCGGCGCGGTGGTCATCGACATGAGCACCATCGCGCCCGCCGCCGCTCAACGCCTGGCCGCCATCGTCGCCAGCCGCGGCGCGACGATGCTGGACGCGCCGGTGAGCGGGGGGGAAATCGGTGCGATCAACGGCACGCTGTCGATCATGGTGGGCGGCGACGCCGCCATCCTCGAGCGCGTCCGCCCGGTGCTGGAAGCGCTGGGCCAGAAGGACCGCATCATCCACATCGGTCCCTCCGGCGCCGGGCAGGTGGCGAAAGCCTGCAACCAGATCGTGCTGGCCGCCACCATTGCGGGCGTCGGCGAAGCGTTCGCCCTGGCGCGAAAGGCCGGTGTGGAGCCCGCCCGCGTCCGCGAGGCGCTGCTCGGCGGGTTCGCGCAGAGCCGGGTGCTCGAGGTGCACGGCCAGCGCATGCTCGACAGGAACTACGTCCCAGGATTCCGCGCCGCGCTCTTCGACAAGGACCTCCGGATCGCGCTCGCGGCGCTCGCGAGCCATCACGTGCCGGCACCGGTGGCGGCGGCCGCGGCTCAGTTGGTCGGCGCGATGATGGCCGCCGGCGAGGGACAGGACGACTACTCCGCGATGGCGCGAACGACCTTCAGGCTCGCCGGGCTCGAGCCGCCCGCTGCGCCTCTATGAGGGGCGCCGCGCCGGAGAGCCTGGAAGGTCGGTAGCAGCCTGCAGCGCCTGTTCGAACTCGTCGCGGTGGAACGCGCGCTCGAGCGCCGCGTCGTGCGAGACGAGTCCCATACGCACCAGAGCGGCCAGGCTGTCCTCGAAGGTGAACGACCCCTGCCTCTTGGTCAGACTGATTTCCTGATGCAGGTGTTGGAGCGCGTTCTTGCGGATGTGCTGACGCGCCCCGTAGCCGACCAGCAGGAGCTCCGCCGCGGGCACGAGGCCGCCACCCTGTCGCGGCAGCAGCATCTGCGTGAGCACGGCGGCCAGACCGGCGGCGAGTCCCTGACGGATCGTGTTCTGCCGTTCGGCCGGGAAGGAGTCTGCGACTCGGGCGATGGTGGACGTCACGTCCGGGGAGTGCACCGTGCACAGCACGAGGTGCCCCGTTTCCGCGGCCGCAATCGCGATCTGCGCCGTCTCGACGTCGCGCATCTCGCCGACGACGATCACGTCCGGGGCCTGCCGCAGCGCGGCCCGCAGCGCCGTGGGGAAGTCGGGCGCATCCTGTCCGATCTCCACCTGCTCCACCAGGCTCTTCTGGTGCTGGTGCTCGAACTCGATCGGGTCCTCGATCGACACGATGTGACGGGCCTCGCGCCGGTTGATCTCTTCGACGATGGCCGCGAGCGTGGTGCTCTTGCCAACGCCCGTCGGTCCCCCGATCAGGACCAGACCCCGCGGCAGGCGCGAGAGCTGTTCTACGCTGGGCGGCAGGTGGAGATCGGCCAGACGGGGCGGGCGAGCCGGCAGCGCCCGCACGGCCGCGGCCGGGCGCCCGCGTTCGCGGTGCAGGTTCACACGGAAGCGCCCGACACCGGGCACGCGCAGAGACGCGTCGGTGACGCCCCGCGCGCGGAACTGCTGCTGCGCGGCCGGCGTGAGCGCGGGCAGCACGATTGCCTCGACCTCGTCGCCGTCGATCCTGTCTTCATCGCCGAGCGGGATGACGCGGTTGTCGACCCGCAGGACCGGAGGACTCCCGGCCACGAGAAGCAGGTCGCTGCCCTGGTGGTCCACGAGGCGTTCCAGCCAGCGGTCCAGCAAGGACGACTGCGTGCCGGGCGGTCGCGACGCCCGCGGGGGCACTGGCACGGTCACGGGCGAGTCCCTCGACGCGGTCGGGTCGGCCGCCTCGAGTTCGTCCAGCAGTTTGTCCAGGTCGTCGTCAGAGGTCATCGGGGCGCCGGGGTCAGCCATTGAGACGCTCGAAACAGCTCGTCGGCCGACTGCAGCACGATCCGGCGCAGGCGCACCGGGTAGTCGGACCGGTCGTGAAGGAACTCGTCCACCGTGCGCGCCACCGCGGGGCTCTGGTGACCGGAGAGGGTGGCGTCCATCCATCGTTTCGGGAAGAAGATGTCGCCCGTGCGCTGGATCGTCTCGAGCATCTCGAGGCTGGGTCGCACGAACCGCTCGGCGTGCGCCGCGCGAAGCGGATGATGCAGGTAGCCGAGCGCCTCGAGCACCCACGGCTCGCGCCGGCGCTGGGCCACGTCCGACAGCCCGTCGAAGAACCGCTCGCGAATGGCGGGATCTGCGGACAATGCCGGCCGGACGAACGCGAACCGTGCCTTGCGGTCCGGGTTGTCGATGCGTGAGGCCTGCTGGTCCAGTACGGCCTCGGCGTTGGGCGCGCCCCGTACGGCGAGTTCCTGCGCCAGGCGCGTCAGATCGGCCTCGGCCAGCGTGAGTCCCTCGAGCGTCCACGCTCCCGACCAGAGCCGCTCCAGGTCCGCGACCGCCGACGGCGTGGTCGCGACGCGCACGTAGGTCTGGACCCAGGCGGCCTTGACGGGCCCCGGGCTCGCGCGCTCCAGGCCTTCGCGAAGCATGGCCTCCAGGTGCCCGGCCATCGCCTGCCGCTGCGTCGGCGTCGAGAACCGCCAGAACGCTCCTTCGAGGTAGGTGAAGGCCCGCTGCAGGATCAGCTCGTCGGCCTCCCGCGGGATGACGCGCTGCAGGAGACCGATGAAGTCCGCGGCGGCCAGGTGGCCGTCGAGCACTTCGTCCCACAGCGTGACCAGCGCGCTGCCGCGTGCGAGCGGGTCCGTCACGTCGGGGAGGTTGTCCACCAGCCAGCTCCGGCTGTCGTTGTCGAGCTCGAACCGTCCGTAGCCGAGGCCGGCGCCGGACGCAAGAACGAAGGCCGGCGGGGACGCGTCTTCGAGCCCGGTGACGTGCGCGCTGGCGTCGCGGAGGCGGACGGGGACGGACCGGAGCGCTCCCGCCGTGCCCGCGGTGATCACGAGGGGCTGAGGCCAGAGACGTCCCTTGCCGAGCGGGTCCGCCTGCGTCACCTGCACACGCGCCAGGTGCCCGGCGGAGTCACGCTCGAGGCGCACCTCGATCGTGGGACGCCCGAAATCCTCGATCCACACGCGGCTCCAGGCGGTCAAGTCCTCCGGCGTGCGCTCGTCGAGCAGCGCGATCAGATCCGGCCACGACGCGTTGGCGAACGAGAACCGCGTGAGGTAGGCGCGGAGGCCCTGGCGCAGCGACGCCTCGCCAAGGAGGTGCTCCAGGTGCCGCATGGCGATGGGCGCCTTCTGATAGATGATGGGTCCATACAGGCTGCCGGCGTCCTTCAGGTTGTCGAGGGCCTGCCGCACGGGGTGCGTGCCCGCGCTGCGATCGACCTCGTACGCCGACGGGTAGTGGCTGAAGAGGAACCGCAGGTCGTGGTTGATGGCAGGGAAGGACGGGTTCACGATCTTCGCCGCCATGAAGTTGGCGAACACTTCCTTCATCCACACGTCGTCGAACCAGCGCATGGTCACGAGGTCGCCGAACCACATGTGTGCCGTCTCGTGGGCGATGAGGCTGGCGCGCCCGAGCAACTGATTGGTGGTCGCCGTTTCGTCGAGCAGCAGGCTGGACGCGTTGTAGAAGATGCTCCCGGCGTGCTCCATGCCGCCGAACTGGAACGCAGGCGCGAGGAAGAAGTCGAACTTGCCCCAGGGGTACGGGATGCCGGTGTAGTTCTCCAGCCAGGCCAGCGCCGCCGCGTGCAGGTCGAAGATCGTATCCCGGTTGCGTGCGACCTTCTTCGCGTCCGTTTCCCGGTGGAACATCCTGAAGGTGCGGCCCCCGCGGCTCGCGGTCTCGACCGACAGTCTCCCCGCGGCGAACGCCACCAGGTAGGTCGGCAGGGGGCCTGTTTCCGCAAACCGCAGGTGGACACGATCGCCGACGACGTGGCGATCGAGCTCGGCGCCGTTCGCCACGGCCTGCCACGTGGCAGGCATCTCCAGCGTGAGCGTCACGCGGGCCTTCAAGTTCGGCTGGTCGAAGCAGGGGAAGGCGAGCCGCGCACGCGCCGGCACGAACAGCGTGTAGAGGAAGTCCTCGGCGCGATTGAGCGGGGCGTCCCCAGCGGTGAACCCGATGGCGATCTCGTGCGTGCCCTGCCGGAACCCGCCGTCCGGGCTGACCGCCAGATGCTCGCTCGCCAGGCGAACGGGGACGGCCCGTCGGTCGACCTCGACCGAGGACACCTGCGAGGCGTCGGCGGCGAAATCGAGCCACAGCGTCGGAAGCGGGTCGGTGACGGTAACCGTGACGCGGATCCGGCCTGTGACGGGCTCGGTCCTGGCCGCCGGAATGACGAACGACAGGTCGTAGCGCAGGTCCGACAGGGTGCGGGCCCGCGCCTCGGCGAGCGACCAGGGGACTCCCGTGTCCGGCACGGGCAGCGGCGGCTGGGCCGCGACGCTCGTGTCCGGAGTCATCGAGCACAGGAACACGATCGAGAGCAGGAGCGCACGCACGTCTGCGAGTCGGGTCATCATATCGCGACCGAGCGGTTCACGTTACAATCACGGCACCGATGTCCACAACCGGCGCGCGGCCCTCGCGTTTCGATCCGTCCATCGTCGAGGGTCCCGTCACGAAGGCGGTCTGGAAACTCGGCTGGCCCACGTTGCTGCAGAACATGGTCAGCGGCCTGCAAGGGCTGATCGACCACGCCATGGTCGGCCATTATGTCGGCTACACCGCGAATGCCGCCATCGGCATCAGCCTCCAGATCTTCATCGTCCTGATCGTATTCCTGGGGTCGCTCTACACGGGCATGGGCGTCCTCGTCGCGCGGTTCGCGGGCGCCAGGCAACCCGAGAAGGTGGACCGGGTCTTCCACCAGGCGTTGCTCGCGTCGATTGTGGTCGGCCTCGGTGTGGTCGGGCCGGCCGGCTACTTCCTGTCGCCCTGGCTGCTGGGCCTCGTGCACGCCACGCCCGCGGTGCGCGCCGAGGCGCTGCCGTACATCCAGACCATGTTCCTGGGCAGCATCGGGATGCTGTTGTTCTTCATGTTCAGCGGCGCCCTGCGGGCGGCCGGCGACGCCCAGACGCCGCTGCGGCTCGGAGTGCTCATGACCGTGCTCAACGTCGTGTTCAACGTGCTGCTCATCGGCGGGGCAGGTCCCATCCCGGCGCTCGGCACGCGCGGCGCGGCGCTCGGGACCGTGATCGCGTCGTGTGCCGTCTCCGGCCTGGCCCTCGCGCTCGTCATGTCGCGCAAGCTGGTCCTGCACCTGCCCGCGCGCGATCGGTTCACGCCGGACTGGGACATCCTGCGCTCCATCGTGCGCTTCGGGCTCCCGGCCGGCATCCAGGGCATCGCCATGAACGTCGCCGGCGTGTTGATGCTCCGCTTCATCGGATCGCTGCCGCAGAGTGCCGAGGCGCAGGCGGCCTACGCGGTCGGCTACACGGAGCTGTTCTCCTTCATCACGTGGACTTCGGTGGGCCTGATGGGCGCGACGGCCTCGGTGGCGGGGCAGGCGATCGGCGCCGGCAGACCGGATCGCGCCGTCGAGGCCGCCAAGGCAGCCAGTCGTCTGGGCCTGATCGTGGCGACCGTCATCGGGGTCCTGTTCGTGCTCATCCCGGCGCCCCTCGTCGGGCTCTTCGGGATGAGGGACCCGGTCGTGGTCGGCATCGCCACGCAGTTGCTGCGGTTCCTCGCCGTGTCCGGCCTCTTCATCACGGTGGCGTTGGCGCATACCGGGGCCTTGCAGGGCACGGGCGACACCCGGAGTCCCCTCTATATCTCGATCGTCTCCCAGGTCGTGGTGCCCCTGGGCCTGTGTGCGTTCCTCCAGGCGACCCGTGGGCTGACCACCGTGGACATCTGGACGGCGATCGTGCTCGGCCACTTCACGCGATGCACGCTCTCGGTGCTGAAGTTCCGGCAGGGGAAGTGGCGCTCGATCGCGGTCGATCTGGATCGCGTTCCGGCCTGAACGCGTCCCAACCTCCAGGGGGGCCATGATCATTCCCGAACGCCACTTCGTCCTCGGCACGCCACTCCAGGCGCCGTTCCCTGACGGACTCGAGCAGGCCCTCTTCGGCATGGGGTGTTTCTGGGGCGCCGAACGCAAGTTCTGGCAGGCCCCAGGCGTGTTCACCACGGCCGTCGGCTATGCTGGCGGCCATACGACGGACCCGACGTACCGCGACGTGTGTTCAGGCCGTACCGACCACGCCGAGGTCGTGCTGGTGGTCTTCGATCCCGCGCGCACCACCTACGAGGCGATGCTGCAGGTGTTCTGGGAGCACCACGACCCCACCCAGGGCATGCGCCAGGGCAACGACGTCGGCACCCAGTATCGATCCGCGCTCTACTGGTTCAGCGAGGCGCAGCGGCGGCTCGCTGAAGCGTCGAGGACTGCCTACGCGCGCGCACTCGGCGCGGCGGGCTACGGTGCCATCACCACCGAGATGAGGCCGGCCCCGCCCTTCTTCTACGCCGAGGACTACCACCAGCAATACCTCGCCAAGAACCCCGGTGGCTACTGCGGCCTGGGAGGCACCGGCGTGTCGTGCCCTGTCGGACTGGCCGTGACGTAGGCCTATCGCCTCGCTCCGCACCACGCGCGCAGGTCACCGTAGTAGACGAGCGTCGTGCGAGGTGAGCCGCACAGCTCCGCCCGCGCGACGTCGGCGAGGGCGTCGGCCGACGGCGCCTGCCGGACGTCGCTGGCCGCCGAGAGCAGCCTCCGAAGCATGCTGCCGTCTTCCTCCAGCGGGCGGACGAGCGCGTAGTCGTCGGCCACGCCCGCGAGGGCCGCGAGCTTCTGCACGGACTCGGAGCGGCTGGCGGTGCCGTCGATGAGGCGGTAGTCCTCGGCCGTCGCATTGTCGAACACCATCGCCCCCATCTGGTCGCGGATGACGGCCGGCTCGATCTTCCGGTGCGACGCGACGTGCTCGACGAACTGGCTGTACTCGATGTCGACGCCGCGCCTCAGCGTCGCGAGCTCCTCTTCGGTCGGTCGGCGGAACGGGTTCCCGAGGTCCTTGCCACGCCCCGCCGACACGATGGTCTGCTCGATGCCGCCCTGCGTGACGATGCCGGATTCGAGCAGCCCACCGTCGGTGGCGACGGGCTTGTTGAAGTAGAGCAACTGCGGGCCGAGCACGCCGATACTGCCAATCAGGCTGCCGTGATCTGCGTAGATCGCATCGGCGCCCACCATCGCCATGACGCCGCCAGAGGCCGAGAGCCCCTCGATGTACGCCACCACTGGCCGATTCGCCTTCTTGCGGTAGGCGAGCACGCCGTCGTGAATGGCCCTCGAGCCGAAGATCGTGCCCCCCGGCGTCTGGAGGTGCAGCAGCACGCCCTTGATGGTCTTGTCATCGGCGGCGCTCTCGAGCTCGCGCTGGACGTCGTAGCCGTAGGTGAAGCCGGCGGAGAAGAGCAGCGTGGCGCGGTCTTTCGGCGGTGTACCGAGAATCGGGCCCTGGACGCGCAGCGTCAGCAGCCGGTTCTTGCTCCCGCGCTTGCCGAGCACGTGCAGGTAGCCGGAGGCGTCGGCCGACGCCGACCCTGCCGTCGCCATGCCGGCGCCCACGCCCAGGGCCAGGGCGAAGACGACGATGCCGATGAGCGCGAGCAGCGCCATGAGTGTGATGACGAGGGTGATGGCCTGCGTCACCCCCCGGGCGAATCCATCTCTGAGCTCGGACATGCAGGGATTGTTGATCGAAGTGGGCGTACGGCGTATGGCGTATGGCGTACGGCGGCGTACGGTTGGTTGAGATCTGATGGGACAGACCGGCGGGCGGCGATCGGCGGGCGACCAGCGGCCTGACGGGCGGAATCGTTGTCTGGGTCGCGACCCGTGACTTCACTTCAATCCGTCAAAACACGGGGTCCCGTCAGTGCCAGGTGCCCCGTGCCGGGTGCCGCGTGCGCTCGAGAACAACCCCGGG
>CAYLZN010000149.1:0-12711 GCA_964387935.1 uncultured Vicinamibacteraceae bacterium
GCGGCGTGGGAGGAGGCGCCACCGCGGTGCCGGCCACCGCGCCGCCGCGCTACGCACCCGCGGCGTCCGACGTGGGTCGGGCCAGTGCAGCGCTCGACCGGGCCGAGCGTCCGGTCCTGCTCGTGGGCAGCCAGGCGATGGTTGCGCCTGCCGAAGCGCACGCCCTCGCCGACGCGGTGTCGGCCCTCGGCGTGCCCACGTACCTGTCGGGCATGGCGCGCGGGCTCCTCGGCCCGCACCACGACCTGCAACGGAGGCACCAGCGGAAGCAGGCGCTTCGTGATGCCGACGTCGTGCTGCTCGCCGGGGTGCCCTGTGACTTCCGACTGGACTACGGCCGCCACATCAATCCGAAGGCCACATTGATCTCGTTCAACCGCAGCGACGCGGACCTTCGCACGAACCGGCGGCCTGCGCTCGGTGTTCGGGCCGACCCCGATCTCGTGCTGCGAGGTCTCGCCGCACGCTCCAGGGCGGTCGAGGCCGCGACCCGATGGACAGGCTGGCGCGCGACCCTGGCCGAGCGGGACGCCGCCCGGGAGCGCGACATCGAGACCCGGGCGGCCCGCGTCGCGACACACGTCAACCCGCTCGCGCTGTTCCGCGACCTCGACGCGCGACTGCCCGACGGCTCGACCCTGATCGCCGACGGCGGGGACTTCGTGGCGACGGCGTCCTACATCGTCCGACCGCGCCGGCCGCTCTCGTGGCTCGATCCAGGGGTCTTCGGCACGCTCGGCGTCGGCGGCGGGTTCGCGCTCGGTGCGCACGCGGCGGACCCGTCCTCGGAGCTCTGGGTGATCTGGGGCGACGGCGCGGCGGGCTACAGCCTGTCCGAGTTCGACTCGTTCGTGCGTCACGCGATCCCGGTCATCGCGCTGGTCGGCAACGACGCATCCTGGGCGCAGATCGCGCGCGAGCAGGTGGACATCCTCGGCGAGTCCACCGGGACCGACCTTCGCCACAGCGACTACCACGTGGTCGCGGAGGGCCTGGGCGGCAAGGGACTGCTCCTGGACAGGGCGGATGCCGTCGGGGAGGTGCTCGCCGAGGCCCAGCGCCTGGCCCGTGAGGGTCACCCGGTGCTGGTCAACGCGATTCTCGACCGGACGGACTTCAGGAAGGGTTCCCTGTCGATGTAGGATCCCCGCCATGCCGAAGCTGGTCGGTCACGCGATCTGGGCCCTGATCGCCGTGCTCGGGGCCTTTGCGCTCGCAGACATCGCCTTCAACCGGGGCGAGCCCATCAACAGCCTGTGGCTCGTGGTCGCCGCAAGCTGCATCTACCTCGTCGGCTACCGCTTCTACGCGAAGTTCATCGCGCTCAAGGTCATGGCGCTCAACGACGATCGCGCCACGCCCGCTGAGCGCCTGCGCAACGGCCACGACTTCGAGCCCACCAACAAGTGGATCGTGCTGGGGCACCACTTCGCGGCCATCGCCGGGCCAGGGCCGCTCGTCGGGCCGACGCTCGCCGCGCAGTTCGGGTACCTGCCCGGCACGCTGTGGATCATCGTCGGGGCGGTGCTGGGCGGGGCGGTGCAGGATTTCGTGATCCTGTTCGCCTCGATGCGTCGCGACGGCAAGTCGCTCGGCCAGATGGCCCGCGAGGAGATCGGTCGGGTGGGCGGGATCACGGCGCTCGTCACCGTGCTGCTCATCATGATCATCCTGCTGGCGGTGGTCGCGCTGGTGGTCGTCAACGCGCTGAAGGGCAGTCCCTGGGGCACGTTCACGATCGCGGCGACCATGCCCATTGCCGTGTTCATGGGGCTGTACCTTCGGTACTGGCGGCCAGGCAAGGTGCTCGAGTGCTCCGTGTTCGGCTTCGTCCTGGTCGTGGCGAGCATCTTCGCCGGAGAGTGGGTGGCGCACTCCCCGACCCTGGCCCCGCTGTTCAACCTGTCGGCGACCTCGCTGGCGTTCGCGATCATCGTCTACGGGTTCCTGGCGAGTGCCCTGCCCGTATGGCTGCTGCTCGCCCCGCGGGACTACCTGAGCACGTTCGTCAAGCTGGGCGTCGTCCTGCTGCTGGCATTCGGCATCCTGCTCGTGCGGCCGCAGCTCGAGCTGCCCGCCTTCACACGCTTCGTGGACGGCACAGGGCCGATCTTCGCGGGCACCATCTTTCCGTTCTGCTTCATCACGATTGCCTGTGGCGCCATCAGCGGGTTCCATGCCCTGATTTCGTCAGGCACCACGCCGAAGATGATCGCCAAGGAATGGCACGCGTGGCCCGTCGGGTACGGCTCCATGCTGCTCGAGAGCTTCGTCGCCATCATGGCGATGATCGCGGCGTGTGTCCTGCAGCCGGGCGTCTACTTCGCGGTCAACTCACCGGCGGGGGTGGTCGGCGCCACGCCGGAAGCCGCCGTCGCCACGATCGCCGGGTGGGGATATCCGGTGAGCGTGGCGGACATGGAACTGCTCGCCAGGCAGGTCGGCGAACAGACGTTGTTCTATCGGACGGGCGGCGCGCCGTCGCTGGCGCTCGGGATGGCGCACATCTTCGCGTCTGGCGGGGGCGGTGAGGCCATTCTCGGCTTCTGGTATCACTTCGCGATCATGTTCGAGGCGCTCTTCATCCTGACCATCATCGACGCGGGCACGCGGGTGGGCCGGTTCATGCTCCAGGACCTGCTCGGGCAGGTGTACGCGCCGCTCGGCCGCACCAGCTGGATGCCGGGGGTCATCGTCACCAGTGCCGCAATCGTGCTCGCCTGGGGCTACTTCCTGTACCAGGGGGTGCGGGACCCGCTGGGCGGGATCAACTCGCTCTGGCCGCTGTTCGGGATCGCCAACCAGTTGCTCGCGACGATCGCGCTCTGCGTCGCCACGACGATCCTGCTCAAGATGCACGGGGCCCGGTATCTCTGGATCACGGTCGTGCCGCTCGTCTGGCTCATCATCGTCACGTTCACCGCGTCGTTTCAAAAGATCTTCTCCCCGGTGCCGCGGATCGGGTTCCTTGCGCAGGCCCGCCAGATGGAGGCCGCCATCGAGGCCGGCACGATCACCGGGCCGAGGATTGCGGAGGCCCAGGCGGTCATCTTCAACGCCCGACTCGACGCCGTCGTGTGCGCCCTCTTCGTGGTGCTCGTGTCCACGATTCTGATCGACTCGTTCCGCCAGTGGGCGGGACTCCTGCGGGGCACGCGACCCCGCCACGTCGCCGAGGCACCGTTCGTGCTCTCCCGGCTGCGCCAGGAGGATGTATGAGCTGGCTCAAGGCATTCGCGCGTCTCACGTGGCGGCTTCTGCGGGAGCTGTCGGACGAGGGCGCCTACGAGCGTCACCTCGCACACCACGGGCGCGCGCACTCGGCAGAAGAGTGGCGCCGGTTCAGCGAATGCCGGCTGCGGGCGAAGTACCAGCGGGCGAGGTGCTGCTAGAACGCCTGCGCGGCCGACGCCGGCCTGGTGCGTGCGCGATCCAGATGATCGAGGAGGACGTCGTGTCCGGGGTCGTCGGACACGCGGTCAAGAACGGGCATCAGGACGAGCCAGAACAGGCGGCCGTCGCGTTCGAGCATGGCGCGGTCGAGCCACGCGTAGGTCTCGGCCGCATCGCCCAGGCCCGCGTACACCGTGGCGAGGCTGATGGGCGGGACGTGCTCGTCGTGCCGCTGCAGCGTGAAGAGCTCGGCCAGGAGCTCGCGCGCCCGCACCTCCTGGCCGGCGCGGGCGCAGGCATGGCCGAGGTAGGCGATCGACGGGACGCTTCGTGTCAGCCCGGCAGCGACCTCGAACGCGCCAACGGCCGCGTCCCACTGACCTGCAGAGCCGAGGGCCCACCCCTGCACGTAGCGGCCGTGAAGCGCGTCGGGGTGCAGTTCCAGCGTCCGGCACGCCTGCTTGTGGGCTTCATCCGGGAGCCCGGCAAACAGCAGCACCCAGGCGGCACAGAAGTTGGTGTTCAACGAGATGGGATCGAGGTCCAGCGCCGCGTGCATCTGGACGAGCCCCTCCCGTGGCTGTTCACGCACGGCCACGAGAAACAGGGCATAGGCCAGGCGGGCGAACTCGTTGCTCGGTCGCTCGGCGATCGCCCGTCGCAGCTCCTCTTCGCTGCCGGCCGCGTCCCAGTCGAGCAGCCAACGGACCAGGCCGAGGGCCACGTGGCCGGAGCTGAGCGAATCGTCCAGGGACAACGCGATTGAGGCCGCTTCCTTGGCTTTCGCATACGCCGGCTGGCTCGGCTTGTGCGCCCAGAGCCCGACGGCCGTCAGGCAACTGGCCAGACCGGCATACGCCGGCGCATAGCCGGGGTCGGCGTCGATCGCTTCCTCGAGATACTCCAGGCCTTTCGAGAGCCCGTCAGGCGTCCACCGGTTCCAGTAGTGACGCGCCTTGAGGTAGGTGAGGTGCACCTCCGGATCGACCGAGGTCCAGCTCGCACTCCTAGGCGTGGGAGCGGGCAGGCCCGATCCGACCGCCGCGCGCACGTTGTCAGCGATGACGCGTGCCAGGCGCGTCTGCAGCGGAAGGACGTCCCGCATCTGCACATCGTAGGAATCGGCCCACACCTGCTGTTCCGGTTCCGGCTGGATCACCCGGGCCGTGACGCGAATGCGATCGCCGACCCGAAGGGCCGTCCCCTCGACGATCGCGTCCACACGAAACTGCCTGGCGATGTCGCCGTACGAGGCCGTGACGTCGCGGAGGTGGCGGGAACTCTGGTGGGAGACGACCCGCAGGTCGGTGAACCGTCCAAGTTCGACGCTGAGCGAGTCCGCCACCCCGTCGGCAAAGAACTGATCCTCGGGGTCACGGCCGAGATTCTGAAACGGCAGGACCGCAAGGCGCTTGTAGCGGGTCTCGGCCAGCGCTTCGACCGGTGCGACCAGCCGGTAGCCGCGCTTGGCAACCGTCTCGATATACCGGGGCGCGGCGCTCACGTCGCCCAGGGCCTCACGGAGTTCCGCTACCGTCCGTGACAAGGCGGACTCGTTGATGAACCGTCCCTGCCACACGTTCGTGAGCAAGGAGTCCTTGCTCACCACCTCGCCGCGCTCGCGGGCGAGCGCGACCAGCAGATCCATGACGAGTGGCCTGACGTGCTGCTCCGTCGAGCCATTCCGAATGCGGCCCTCGTCCGCGAGCACGGTCCACTCACCGACCCGGAATCGCCTGCCGGGCGAACCCACCATGGCCACCAACGGGGGGATTGTAACGCCAGCCGCGCGCGCGGGGGTAACGGTCAATTCCGAAACCACCGCGCGCGAACAGAAATGGAACGGCAGCCCAGGCAGCTCGGCTTACGGCTCGCGGCCTGCGGCGCGCGGCCTGCGGGCCGCGGCGGCCAGCAGGGGCGCCCGTCTTCGAGCACCTGTCGATCTGTACTCTCACTCCCAGTGTGGTGACGGTTCGCGACGGAAGCGACGATTCAGCCCACCAGTCCACTGATCGCCAGCCGATCGCCGCCCCGCCGTTCTGTCCGATCGAGGCAGGAGCCGGGCCGCTGTCGAACGGCGCGGCCGCCTGCTCTGCCAGTCGGGCCACGGCAGGCCGAGCAAGGAGCAGGCGAAGGCGACCGCTTGAACGAGTGTTTCTGAAACAGGGCGCCTCGACAACAAAACGGCGGCCGTGAGGCCGCCGCGGCCTGCCTGCGCCTTGCATCCTGCGCCCTGCGCCCTGAGCCCTGCGCCTTGCGCCCTGAGCCCTGCGCCTTGAGCCCTGCGCCCCGAGCCCTGCGCCTTGAGCCCGCCCTACTGCGTCACCTGCATGCGCTCGAGGTACCTCGTCAGATTGGCGATCACGATTCCGACCGCTTCGCGGTCTCCGCCGCTGACGTGCATCACCCGGCTCCAGCACGGCATCGGGTTCGGCATGTCGACGTGCCTGATGTGCCCCATCACATGGTAGCGGTCGAACTCGCCGTCACGCAGCGCGATGCGAGTCAGGTCGGGCACCGGCTGGTCGAGCGACTTGGCCGCCGGCCCATTGCCCCGTCCGGCCACGCCGTGGCAGGTCGCACAGAAGTCCTGGTAGACGACCGCGCCATCCGGGTTGATGATTGCCTTGGCCGGCACATACTTGATGTGGCCCTGCGGCGAGTCGGCTGCCAAGGGGCCCTGGGCCACGAGCGCAGCCGCGAGGCACGCGAACACGACGATCCACGCGCGAGTTGCACCTGACATACGCCACCCCTTTCGGTTGCGTCGAGTCCGTCCGTTGTCGCGAGCGGGGCGGTTGTCGAGACAGCGGACGGCGCAGGGGCGGCGCGGCGGCCTGCGCGACCATTCGGGCCATGGCAGAGCGGGAGAGGTCGGCGAGGACGCCGCGCCGTCGGTCTTCGGATCACAGCCAGAGTACCTGTGCCACGGCCCGTTCCAGCGGAACGCCATCATCTTCCTCCGGGCGCGGGTGGATGTCCTTACGAAACGCCTCGCTTTCCTTCCCAGTTGCCGGTGAACCTTGGCGGACAAAATAAAAACGGCGGCCCCCCGAGGAGCCGCCGTCCGTCTGTGCCGTACGCCGTGCTTCGACCCTACGCCGCCGTACGTCGTACGCCGTACGCCGTACGCCCTACGTCGTACGCCCGTTCCTCACGGCCAGGTGATGAGCTTGATGTTCGTGCGCCAGACGGTCTCCGGCCGGCACTCGCGGCGCACGTAGCCGCCGCTCACCATGAAGCCGACCTGATCGCCACTGCGGGGGACCCAGGAGGCGTCCATCGGGGGGCGCATGATCTGTTCGGATCCCAGGCTGTGCGCGTTCTCCGCCTTGCAGAAGCTGCCCGGCCGCAGGTGATCCCACGTGGCGCCGTACCACACGCCGTTGAACTGCGCAAAGACCCAGAGCGTCGCATCGACCGGGATGCCGATGTCGAAGGTGCCCTTCGACCCGCGACCGCTGTAGTCCACGCAGATCTCGCTGCTGCTGATGCTCACGTTCAGCACGCGCTCCTCGATGGGCCACCCGGAAATGTTGCAGTCGGCGAACCATCGGACTTCGCTCGCGACAATATCGTCCCCACCTGTATTGCTGGCCTTGGGTGCGGCTTCGACTGTGGCCCGGATGGTTTCTCGCGTCTGCGTGCCGTCGGTTTCGGTCACGGTCGCGCTCAGGTTGTATTCGCCGTCTTTCTTGTAGGTGTACTCCACCGACTTCGTGCCGCTGATGTCCCCAGCGTCCACGACCTCGTCGTTGCCGAAGTTGACCGTCAACTTGCCGGCCATGTTCGTGTCGCCGCGCTTGGCCGTGACGTTGACCTTGAACGGCTTCGTTGCCTGAATGGACGTCGGATCGGTACTCACCGTGACCGTCGGCGCAGGCCTCGACTGCGTCGGGGCCGCGGCGCTCGTGGCGCTGGGAGCGGTCGGGGGATCGCTGTCACCGCAGCCTGGGGCATACACCACGGCGGCCAACAGCAAGACGATGCCCCAGGGCCATCGCGGCGGCAGCGAACTCTTCAGGCGGGGTGGTCCAGGCACGTGCATCGGGTCGGTCTCCTTGAGCGCAAGCGGGCCCCACGCGGCCGCACTACGACTATCGGCGCGTCCTTCCGTAATCTTTTCGCCGTCAGGGAACGGGGCGAGGGCAACAGCATTGGCGCGAGTAGGGCACCGGGTCACCAGGCGCCAGCGCTCGATCAAGGAAGCGATGCTAGCACGGATGTCACGGTATGTCCAAGCATCGACGCGACTTCGAGACGTCTGACCAGGCGCTCAGGAGAGGAGTTCCGCCGCGACGTGGGCCAGTGCGGTGCTGGCCTGCAGGACCGGGCAGCCCGCTGTCAGTCGGACGAGCGACTTCAGCTCTGCCGTATATCCGACACAATCAAGGACGATGAGCTCCGGACCACCGCTCCGGAGGCGCCGGGACGCATCGACGACCAGTTCGTGGTCCCCATACGGCGACGCGACCTCCACCTGCGCCCGAGGCACCCGGCGCGACCAGCGGGCGAGCAACCCGCCGCGCTGGGCTTCGAGGGGCACCAGCACGCCGAGCCGTGCTGGCGCGATGGCCGCGACGAAACCGGCGAGGACGCGGTCGGGCAGCAGCACGGGACCGCAACTGCGCAGGTGCGGGAAGTCCCCGGTGCACAAGAGCGCGACCAGGCCCACTCGCGGAGCAACCTCATCGAGGAGCCTCTGGAGGCGTGCGGCGACGAACGACTCGTCCACGACGGCCGTGCGGCCATCAGTCATCCGCGTGAGCAGCGGAGCCGTGTGTGGCTGTGGACACAGCCGCTCCAGATCGCCAGCGCTGAGGCCGTCGAGCGCGCCTCGCTCGAGGATGTCGATGGTCGGCCCCAGGACGCGTCTCAGTTCAGCCACGAGGTCGGGGCGCGGGGCGTGACCGATGGTGAGGGCGGCAATCGCCTTCGTCATCCTACGCTCCGGGCTTCCGGACCAGTGGCACGAAGCGGACCGGGATCGTGGTTTCTTCGACGACGCGGTCCGGCGTGCGGGTGAGAATGCGAATCCACTGCTCGAAGCGACCCACGGGCGCAATCAGACGGCCGCCCACGGCCAGCTGGCCGACGAGCGGTGCAGGGATGGCTTCCGGAGCGGCCGTGAGGATGACGCGGTCGAACGGTGCCTGATCCGGCCAACCTTCATAGCCGTCACCGACATGCACGTGCACGTTGGTGTAGCCCAGCGCGGCCAGGGTCTGCCTGGCCCGCTCCCCGAGCTCGGGCACGATCTCGATCGTGTAGACGTCCTTCACGAGCGTGGCCAGCACGGCGGCCTGGTAGCCCGATCCCGTGCCGATCTCGAGCACGCGATGCGTGGGCTCGACCCGCAACTGCTCGGTCATGTAGGCGACGATGAAGGGCTGGGAGATCGTCTGGCCGAAGCCAATCGGCAGGGGACTGTCATCGTAGGCGGAGTCGAGCACGGCGTCCGGGACGAAGCGGTGTCGCGGCACGGTGCGCATGGCGTGGAGGACACGCTGGTTCTCGATGCCACGCGCCTCGATCTGCCGGCCCACCATGGCCTGACGCCTGGCTGCGAACGCGTCACCGACCTGCTGGCCGTCGCTCATCGGGGCCGTCGAGGTGCCGGGGCTCGCCGCGCATGCCGCCCCTGCCGGAAGTCCCACGAGCACCGCGACGCGCACGAACCCTGACCGGAGCCGCGACAGCATCGGCCACCCCCGTGACAGGACGGTCCGTCCATCCACACGGATTGTAGTCCTTCGCGACGCCTTCGGCGATGCGTCGCCCCCGGGTGTGTACGCCGTGTAAACAGGCTCGGCCTTCCCTTGACAGGAAACCCACATCTGCTATCGTCCAGCGTGATCGAGGTCACCAGACAGGATGCCCACGCGTCTCGAAGAATCACTCGAGCGGGATATCGACCGCATCCGGCAGCAGGTGCGGGAGATGTCCGGACTCGCCGAGCAGGCGCTCCGCGACTGCATTGAAGCGTTCACGGAAGGCCGGCGCCAGCAGGCCTACGCCGTCATCCTGCGCGACCAGTACATCGACGAGAAAGAGAAGGCCATCGACCGGCTGTGCCTCGAGTTCCTGGTGCGGCAGCAGCCCGTCGGGGCACACCTCCGGTTCGCCTACTCCGCCATCAAGGTCAATCTCGAACTCGAGCGTGTGGGCGACTACGCCGAGAGCGTCGCGCGGCACGCGCTCCGCCTGAGCAGTCACCCGGCTCCGCCCCCGGCCATCGCCGATCGCATCGTCGAGATGGCGGACCTGGCCATCCCGCTGCTGCACGAGGCCGTCGAGGCGTTCGTGCAGCAGGACCCCAACCTGGCGGACCGGGTGATCGTGACCGAGCCCGCAGTGGACGAACTGCTCGCGAAGCTGCTGACCGAGTTGATCGAGGCGTTGCGAAACCGCGAGATCGCGCCGGAGATGATGGAACCGCTGGTGACCATCGGCCGGCGGTTCGAGCGGGTGGCCGACCAGGCGCGCAACATCTGCATGGAAACCATCTACATGTGCACGGGCGAGTACGCCAAGCACATCGGCTCCGAGAGCTTCCGTGTGTTGTTCGTCGGCGAGCACAACGCCTGCAGGAGCCAGATGGCCGAGGCCATCGCGCAGTCGCTCGACCAGCCGAAGTTCGTGTTCTCGAGCGCCGGGCTGGATCCGAAGCCCATCGATCCGCGGACGATCGCGTTCATGAAGGAGAAGGGGTTCGACCTGAGCCGCACGGCGCCCAAGGCGATCTATCAGGTGCCGAACCTGGATCATTATCGCGTCATCGTGGGCGTGGCCCCGGAGGCGCGCGAGGCGTTTCCCCGGAGCCCTCGCAAGGTCGTCTACGTCGACTGGAGCATCGACGACCCGTCGCGCGTACAGGGCACGCCGGAGCAGATCGCCGCGGCGTATGAATCGACCTTCGCGTTCCTGTCCAGTCACGTGCGGGACCTCGTCGGAGCCGTCCTGGGCGTCCGCCTCGAGTAGCCGACCTGGATTGTTCGCCGGAGTGCCTGCATGACGCGTGTGGACCTGTCGACGAACCGGCTCGGCCTCCCGGTCGCCGTGCTGCTGCTGGGGACGGCGATCGCCGCCTGCGGTCGGGGCGAAGCCACCGTCAGCTCCAGGACCGTCATCCAGAACAAGGGGTCCGACACCATGGTGAACGTGGCCCAGGTGTGGGCCGAGGAGTACCGCAAGGTGGCACCTGACGTGGCCGTCGAGGTGTCGGGCGGCGGGTCGGGGGTCGGGATCGCGGCGCTCATCAAGGGCGCGGTCGATGCGGCCAACGCCAGCCGGAACATCAAGCCCTCCGAGGCGGAGCAGGCGCTGAAGAACACCGGGAAGGCGCCGGTGGACTTCAAGGTGGGGTACGACGCGCTGGCGGTCTTCGTCCATCGCAGCAATCCGCTCACCGAGGTCACCCTCGAGCAGCTCGAGCAGATCTACGCCGAGGACGGACGGTTCCTGCGGTGGTCGGACCTGGGGGTGACCATCCCGGGCGTGCGCGACGACCGGATCGTGCGCATCAGCCGCCAGTCCAGTTCTGGCACCTACGAGTTCTTCCGGGAGCACGCGCTGCGAAACAAGGACTTCCGGCTCGGCTCGCTCGATCTGAACGGCTCGAAGGAGGTCGTCGAGCTGGTGGCGCACACGCCGACGGCGATTGGCTACAGCGGCATGGGCTACGCGATTCCGGCGGTCAAGATGCTGGGCGTGGCGTCGAAGGCCGGCGCGCCGGCGGCGGCCCCTGCCGTGGCGGCGATTCACAACGGCAGCTATCCGCTGGCGCGCTCGCTGCACATCTACACCCTCGGCGATCCGCAGGGGGCGCTCAGGGACTATCTGGACTGGATTCTCTCGGACCCGGGCCAGCGCGTGGTGGAGGAGTCGGGCTACGTCCCGGTGCCGGCCGACCAGCGCAAGGCGTCGTGACCCTGCCATGAGCGTGGAGCGCCCGCACGGTTCCCTGCCTGTCGAGCGACCTCACCGCGCGCGCTGGGCCGTGCTCGGCGAGCGCGCGTTCGAGGGAGTCATCCGCCTGGCGGGCGTGAGCGCGGTCCTGCTCATCGCCGCCATCTTCTTCTTCGTCCTGCGTGAGGCCGCGCCGGTGCTGGTGGCCGACGAGTTCTCCCTGCCGGAGTTCCTCTTCAGCCAGCAGTGGTATCCGACCTCGGCGCGGAACATCCGGTACGGCACGTTCGCGCTGACGATCGGCACGCTCAGCGTGACGGCCCTGGCGATGCTGTTCGCCGTTCCTTTCGGACTGGGCGCCGCCATCTACATCTCGGAGTTCTGCTCCCCGCGGGTCCGTGAGACCCTGAAGGTCATCATCGAGCTGCTCTCGGCCATTCCCAGCGTCGTGTGGGGGTTCATCGGGCTGACGGTGATGAGCCGTCTTCTCGTGGACGTCACCGGTGCGCCCGTGGGCGTGAACCTGCTCAACGGCGGCATCATCCTCGCCCTGATGAGCGTGCCGGTGATCGTGTCCATCGGGGAGGACGCGCTGAAGGCCGTGCCGGACTCGTATCGCGAGGCCGGCCTGGCGCTGGGCGCCACGCGCTGGCAGCTGGTCTATCGCGTGCTCCTGCCGGCGGCCCGCAACGGGTTGCTCGCGGCGGTGCTGCTGGGCGTGGGCCGGGCCATCGGCGAGACGATGGCGGTGCTCATGGCGACGGGGCACGCGGTGAACCTGCCGACGAGCGTGCTGGATTCCGTGCGCACGCTGACGGCGAACATCGCGGCGGAACTGGGCGAGGCCCCCGTGGGCTCGAGTCACTATCGCGTGCTGTTCCTGACGGGCACCCTGCTGTTCCTGATCACCTTCGCCGTCAACCTCGCCGCGGACCTCGTGGTCCGTGGCATCCGGAAGAAATAGCATGGCCGCGGCGGTGTCCCGATTCGCCCGGACCCCTCATGTGGAGCGCAAGGAGCGCACCGAGGCGCTGGCCCGCTGGGTGTTCGCGGGCATGGCCGCGGCGATGGTCATCCCGCTGCTGGCGATTGTCGGATACCTGGTCTGGCGAGCGTGGCCGGTGCTCGGCTGGGAGTTCATCGCGGACGTCCCGCGGCGCGGCATGCGGGAGGGTGGCATCTGGCCGGCGTTCGTGGGCACGCTCTACCTGGTCGGGCTCTCGCTGCTGGTGTCGGCGCCCGTCGGGATCCTGGCGGCGGTCTACCTGAACGAGTATGCGGCCGACAACTGGTTCAACCGGGTCGTGAACCTGGCCGTCATCAATCTCGCTGGCGTGCCGAGCATCGTGCACGCGCTCTTCGGGCTCGGCGCCTTCGTGTACGCGGCGCGTTTCGGCTACTCCGTGCTGT
>CAYLZN010000150.1:0-12662 GCA_964387935.1 uncultured Vicinamibacteraceae bacterium
GGAAGCGGGGATTTGAACCCCGACCCACTTGCGTGGACTAGCTCCTGAGGCTAGCGCGTCTGCCAGTTCCGCCACTTCCGCACGAAGAGACCCGGGCGCCCTCAGTCAGGACGCCCGCACCGGCAAGGCCCACCAGTATAACGCACATTCCTGGCCGCAGGGCAGCGCGCGACGCCCCGCCCCCCCGCCGACCCAAGCCGTACGCCAGTGTTCTGTCCGTACGCCGCCGTACGCCGTACGCCGTAAGCCGTACGCCCCTCTTCAGTGCGTCAACCCCTTCGGCGTCAACCCCATGTTGTGCATGATGAACCCGTAGATGTCCGCCGTCGTCTCGAGCTGCTTCGCGGTATTGCTCGCGCCATGCCCGGACTTGGCCTCGATCCGGATCAGCACCGGCGTGGTCCGGCTGGCCTTCTCCTGAAGCGTTGCCGCGTACTTGAAGGAGTGCGCCGGCACGACGCGGTCGTCGTGGTCGGCGGTCGTGATCAGCGTCGCCGGGTACTTCACGCCCCCCTTGATGTTGTGCAGCGGCGAGTACGCCAGCAGCGCCTTGAACTCGTCCGGGTTGTCGCTGGACCCGTAGTCCGCGATCCAGTTCCAGCCGATCGTGAACTTGTGGAACCGCAGCATGTCCATGACGCCCACCTGCGGAATGGCGACACGGAACAGATCCGGGCGCTGGTTCATGACCGCGCCCACCAGCAGGCCCCCGTTCGACCCGCCCTGGATGGCCAGGCGCTCGCGCGACGTGTACTTGTTCGCAATCAACCACTCGCCGGCGGCGATGAAGTCGTCGAACACGTTCTGCTTCTGGAGCTTTGTGCCAGCCTTGTGCCACGTCTCGCCGTACTCGCCCCCGCCGCGCAGGTTCGCAATCGCATAGACGAAGCCCTGCTCGAGCAGCGCCAGCCTGAGCGAGTTGAAGATGGGCTGCTGCGGAATGTTGAACCCGCCGTAGCCATAGAGCAGCGTGGGGTTCGTGCCGTCGAGCCGCAGGCCCTTGCGGTGCACCACGAACATCGGCACCCGCGTGCCATCCTTGCTGGTATAGAAGACCTGTTTCGTCTCGTAGTCCGCCGGTGTGAACCCCTGGATCTCCGGCGCGCGGAACACGGTGCTTCCCCGGGTGGCGATGTCGTACTTGTAGATCGTCGGCGGCGTGTCGAACGACGTGTAGGTGTAGAACACGAACGGGTCGTCGGCGTTCCCGCCGAAGCCACCGGCGGTCCCGAAGCCCGGGAGCGCCACCTCGTGCTCGACACGCCCGTCGAGCCCGAGCACGTAGGCCCTGGTCGTGACGTCCTTGAAATAAGTGACAAACAGCTTGCCGCCAGCCGACGTGGCGCTCCGGAGCGGCTCGGGCCGCTCGGCGACCACGGTCTTCCAGTTCGCCGCCTGCGGCTGCTTCGGGTCGATGAGCACGATGCGCCTGTTGGGCGCGCCCGCATCGGTCTCGACGAGCAGCCTGTCCCCGACATTGTCGATGACGTTGAACTGGTCGTCGGTGATCTCCGCGACGACCGGCGTGAAGGTCTTCTCGCCGCGCGTCAGGTCGCGGACGAACAGCGCGTTGCCGTTCTTGCCCTTGCCGCGCTCGGCGATGCTCAGGATGGCGAACCGCTCGTCCTCGGTCGTTCTCAGGCCGTGGAACCGCTGCGGGTCGGCGGGATCGCTGTAGACCAGCTCGTCCTGCGATTGCGGCGTCCCGATCCGGTGGTAGTAGACCATGTGGTTTTCGTTCTTCGACGACAGCTCGCGGCCCTTTTCGGGCGCCGGGTACCGGCTGTAGTAGAACCCATGGCCCTGCCAGGCCACGCCGGACACCTTGATCCACTCGAGCTTGTCGGCGAGCGGCTTGCGCGTCGCCAGGTCCATCACCGAGTATTCCTGCCAGTCCGACCCGCTGCGCGAGATGCCGTAGACGGCATAGCGCGCGTCCTTCGACGGCGAGAACGTGGTGAGACGCACCGTGCCGTCCGGCGACCACTGGTTCGGATCGATGAGGACCTCCGGCGTCCCGTTCAGCCCTTTCTGCACGTAGAGCACGTTCTGGTTCTGGAGCCCGTCGTTCTTGCTGAAGAAGAAAGACTCGCCCTTCCGGGAAGGCGCGGTGTACTTCGGGTAGTTGTACAGCTTCTCCAGGCGCGTCTTGAGCGCGGCGCGATACGGGATCTGCTCCAGGTACGCGAAGGTCACCTTGTTCTGCGCGTCGACCCAGGCGGCCGTTTCGGTCGAATTGTCGTCCTCGAGCCACCGATACGGATCCGGGACCTGGGTCCCGAAGTAGGTGTCGACGTGACCGACCTTGCGCGTCTGCGGATAGTTCAGCGACGGCTGGGCCAGGATCGGTTCGAGCAGCAGCGGGACGAGCACGAGAGTGCCCGCGAGCGCAGGCCAAGCACGCAGGAACGAACGAGGAATCATCGGAGCCTCCGCTGGAGACGGGGACGTTACGCGCTCAGCCGCTGGACGGCTTCCTGGTTGATGTCGACCTTCATCTTCTCGCGCGCCTTGCCCATGTAGCTCGAGAAGAAGCGCCCGCGCCGGTCGTTGAGCAACTGCTCACGCAACTGGGCCCGGCCCGCCTCGACCTGCGTGGGCGTCACGTCCTGCCGTTCTACCAGTCTGACGACCGCCACGGCATCGTCGGTCGGTACCGGATCGCTGACCGCGCCCGGCTGCAGGGAGAACACCGTCTGGTCGGCCCGCGCGTTCACGCCGATGCCCGGCAGCGCCATGCCGCGGGACTGGAAGTCGCTGGAGGTCATGACCTCCAGCCCTGCCGCCTTGGCGGCCGCCTCGAAATCCGGGGCGCTCTTGAGCGTGGCCAGTGCGTCGCGGGCCCTGGCGCTCGCGATCTCCAGCGCCTTCTGCTTCACCACCGCGTCGCGCACCTTGTCCTTCACCTCGTCGAGCGTCGGCATCTTCGGCGCCTCGATGCCGGTGACGGTGAAGATCATGTAGCCCTGGCCCACCTGGACGGCCGGGCTCACCTCGCCCTCCTTCAGCGTGAAGGCCTGCTGCGACGCCTGGGCTGATGGACCCACGCCGGGAATCGGTTCGTCACGGAGGAAGGGGCCGGCGTCGGCGACCGTCAGGCCGTTGGCCTTGGCGATGCTCTCGAGGTCCGACACCTTGGCGATCTGCGTGTCCAGGCGGCTGGCCAGCGACTTGGCCTGGTCCTGTGCCCGCTCCCACTTCAACTGCTCGGTGACCTGGTCCCGGACTTCCTCGATCGGGCGCTGCTGCGCCGCGCGCTTGTCGGTCACCTTGATGATGTGGAACCCGTACTGCGTCTTCACCAGGTCGCTCACGACCCCGGGCTGCATCGAGAAGGCCACCGCGTCGAACTCGGGCACCATGCGGCCCTGCGGGAAGAAGTCGAGGTCGCCGCCCTTGACCTTGCTCGCTTCGTCTTCCGAGAACTGCGTGGCGAGCGCGGCGAAATCGCCCCCGGCCCTCACCTTGGCCAGCAGGTCTTCCGCCTGCTTTCTGACCGTCGCCTCGTCTTTTCCCTCGGTCTTCAGCAGGATGTGGCTGGCGCGCACCTGCTCCGGCGTCGAGAACTGCTGGATGTTCGCGTTGTAGTAGCGCTCCACGTCCTGGGGGCCGACGTTCACGCGCTCCCGCAGCTTCTGCGGATCGATGAGCGTGTAGCGGATCTTCCGTCGCTCGCCGATGCGGTAGGCGTCCTTGTGGCCCTCGAAATACTGGGCGAGCTCCTGATCGCTCACCTGCACGCCTTCGGCAAACGTGTTCGCGCGGAACGGCACCACCTGGACCTTGACCTTTTCGTTCAGACGCCGGAACTCCTGGTCCACCTCGGCGTCGCTCACCGTGATCCAGCCGGTGACGGCCGTCCGCAGCTTGTCGAGCACGATCGAACGCCGAACGCTCCCCTCGAACTCGTCGGGCGTCAGCGGCGGCCGCTGCATCTGGAGCAGCTGCCGGTACCGCTGTTCGCCGATGAACTGCCCGTTCTCCTGGAACGCGGGGAACTTCAGGATGCGCTCCCGGACCTCCGCGTCAGTGGCCGTGATGCCCAGCCGCTCGGCCTCGACGAGCGCCGCGCGCTCGTCGATCAACTGCTGCAGGATCTGACGATCCAGCCCCAGCTGGCGGAGCAGCGCCTCGTTGAAGTTCGCCCCGTAGGCGTTCCGATACGCCTGCACCTGGGCGTTGTAGGCCCGGTTGAACTCGACGACGCTGATCGGCTGCCCCTCGACCTCGGCGATCGTGTTGACCGTGTCCAGGGTGCTGCCCGGGTCGCCAAGGAACGCCGGGATGTAGAAGACGACGAACGTGAGGACAACGAGGGCCAGGCTCCACTTCAACCAGTTCCGGTGGCGCCGCATCCGATCGAGCATGGTCATGGCAGGGCTTCTCTCCAGGCCGACTTCCGGCCATACGCAAAGTAATCGATCTTAAGTCACTGACACTGTAGCGGCAAGGCCAGGGCGACGTCTGATCGGGTTGTGCTGGCACTGTCTGTGCATTCTCTGCGAACCACTGTGCTATATTCGACACACGGCGGAGCGACCGAACGCATCGGAGCAGTCGAGCGGCACGGCCGGGACGAGCCGACGTCTGTTTGGCGGGGGCTGCGGCTCCGATAAGGACAAGAGCCGCGTAGGTCGCGAGGCAACCCGATTGTGTCGGTTCCCAGCCAGTCCACTCGACAGCCCCAGGTGACGTCCGTGCGCCGGCGAGCGGCCCGTCGACCGGCCGCAGCAGGAGCGGCCCGAGACGGACAGCTGGCGAGCCGATTGAGTCGCTTTCCCACGCTACTCCGCGCCGAACTGTCCGACCTCGACCGCTATCGTACGCTCGTGCGGACGGCGCACGCCACCTTCGAGCCCAGGAAGGTCGGCGAGTTCATCATCAGCCAGGTCGGCCGCTGGATTCCCCTGCCTTCCTGGGCCGTGCTCGTCAACGACTGGCTCGGCAAGCCGCGGATTGTGGCCTCCCTGGGGCTGCCGGCCAAGCTCCAGGGTGTGTCGCGCCGCCTGGTCGTTCGGCCGTTGCGTCGTGGTGAGGATTGGCTGCTCGAGAACGTGGGCGAGGCGCTCGGGGAGGGGCCCGACGTCGCGGCGCTCGCCTTCGTCCTGAGTTGCCGGAGCCAGGCGCGAGGCGTGGTGCTCGGCTTTGCGAGCGGGGCCTCCCGGACGCGCTTGACGCTGTCGGCCAGCAGCCGCGAGTGGCTGCACGTCGCGCTCGAACCGATGGCGCTGGCGCTCGATGCGGCCGTGCGGGTCGAGCGGGCCGAAGCGCTCTCGGTGACTGACGACCTCACCCAGCTCTACAATTCTCGCTACCTCACGCAGGCGCTCCGACGGGAAGTGAAGCGCGGCGTCAGAAACAAACGGCCCGTCGCGCTGCTGTTCATCGACCTCGACGGGTTCAAGGACGTCAACGACACCTGGGGGCATCTGATGGGGAGCCGCGCCCTGGTCGAGCTCGGCGGCGTCCTGCGCAAGGCCGCTCGGGAAACCGACATCGTGGCACGGTACGGCGGCGACGAGTTCGCCCTGGTCCTGCCCGAGACCGACCGCGAAGGGGCCCGCGTCGTGGCCGAGCGCATCCGGGACCGGATCGCCGCTCACCGCTTCCTGCACGCCGAACGGCTGCCCGTGCGGCTCACGGCGTCCGTCGGCGTCGCGGTCCTGCCGGATCACGCCGCAACGGCCGAGGACCTCGTCCGTGTCGCCGACCAGGCCATGTATTGGATCAAGGCGCGCGGCAAGAATGGATTACGTATCGCTGAGGGCATCGGCGGCTGACGCCTCGCCGGCCCCGGGAGTCCGCCTTTGAGTCTTCGTTCGTTGTTCTCACTGTTTTCCAGCGATCTTGCGATCGACCTCGGGACGGCCAATACCTGCGTCTACGCGCGCGGCAAGGGCATCGTCGTCAACGAGCCGTCCATTGTCGCGATCAACAAGGTCAACGGCCGCGTGGAGGCCGTGGGCAAGGAAGCCAAGGAGATGCTCGGGCGGACTCCGGGCAACATCGTGGCGATCAAGCCCATGAAGGACGGCGTCATTGCGGATTTCGAGGTGACCGAGAAGATGCTGGCCTACTTCATCAAGAAGGCCCACAACCGAAACGTCTGGGTCCGGCCGCGCATCGTCATCGGCGTGCCCTCGGAGATCACGCAGGTCGAGAAACGGGCGGTCAAAGACAGCGCGTACCGCGCCAAGGCGAGCGAGGTGTACCTCGTGGAAGAGGCGATGGCCGCAGCCATCGGCGCCGGCATGCCGATCACCGAACCCTCCGGCAACATGATCGTGGACATCGGGGGCGGCACCACCGACATCGCGGTCATCTCGCTGGCGGGCATCGTCTACAGCAAGGCCGTGCGCGTGGCCGGCAACGAGATGGACGATGCGATCATCCAGTACATCAAGAAGACGTACAACCTGCTCATCGGCGAGCGCACCGCGGAGCAGATCAAGATGGAGATCGGGTCGGCCTTTCCGCTCGAGCAGCGCCTGACCATGGAGATCAAGGGCCGGCACCTGATCGAGGGCGTGCCCAAGACGATCACGATCACCGACGAGGAGATCCGTGAAGCGCTGGCCGAGACCGTGAACGTCATCGTGGACGCCGTCCGCGTGGCGCTCGAGCGGACGCCGCCTGAGCTGTCGGCCGACATCGTGGACCGCGGCATCGTGCTCACAGGCGGCGGTTCCCTGCTGAAGAACCTCGACAAGCGGCTGCGCGAGGAGACCGGCCTGCCTCTTGCAATGGCTGAGGATCCGTTGTCCTCCGTGGTGCTGGGGGCGGGCAAGATGCTGTCGGACTTCAACCTGCTTCGCAAGGTGGCGATCGACTGACCGTGGCGACCGCCGGGATCAACGTGACAGACGCCGTGCGCCGCACGCGCTACCTGTTCGTGGCCGTCATCCTGGGCCACCTCGTGCTCATTTCGGCCCAGGTGGGGACCCGGGCAGGCGGCAGCCTGCTCGAATCGATCGTCTTCGGCGCGTTCAGCGAGGTCCAGCGCGCCACGTCCTGGGTTCTGGGGAGCATCGCGGGCGTCTGGACCGGCTACATCGACCTCCGTGGCCTGCGGACCGAGAACGAGCGCCTCAGTGCGCGAGTGGCCGAGCTGGAAGTGCGCCTGCAGGAAGAGCAGGCGCTGGCCCGGCGCGGGGAGCGGCTCCAGCTGCTCATGGGCGTCCGGTCCGCCATGGCGCAGCAGACGCTGGCGGCCGACGTGATTGCGGCCGACGCGACGGTCTGGTTCCGCACCGTGACCATCAATCGCGGGGCCAATGATGGGGTTCGCAAGGACATGGCGATCATCGCGCCGTCCGGCGTCGTCGGGCGGGTGATCGACCAGCCGGCGCGCCATGCGTCGCGTGTACAGTTGATCGTGGACCGGAACGCGGGGGTCGGGGCGGTCATCGAGCGTTCGCGGGCGGGCGGCGTGGTCGTCGGGGACCTCGACAGCCGCGGCCTTCGGCTCGACTACGTGCCGACCCTGGCCGACGTGCGGGTGGGCGACGTGGTCGTCACGTCCGGGCTCGACGGCATCTACCCCAAGGGCTATGTGATCGGCCAGGTCGCGGTCGTGCAGCGAGGCCCGACGGGGTACTCGCTCATCCGGGTGACGCCGGCCGTGGACTTCTCGGCGCTCGAGGAACTGCTCGTCGTGCTCGATCCGCGGCCTGCGGCGGAGGATCCTGGAGGCGTCGAATGAGGGCGCTGCGGCTGGGGCTCGCGCTCGTGCTCACGCTGGCCGTGCAGACCACGGTAGCCCACATGGCCACGCGCAACCGGGCCGTCGTGGACCTGGTGCTGGCGCTGGTCATCTTCGTGGGTCTGCGCACGAACGCCGTCGCGGGCCTGTTGTTCGGCTCGCTGGCCGGCTTGTGCCAGGATGCCCTGTCCGGGGGCCTGATTGGTGTCGGTGGCCTGGCCAAGAGCATCGTCGGGGCGGCGGCGGGAGCGCTGGCGACGCAATTCATCGTGACAAACGCGCTGCCTCGGTTCATGGTGTTCGTGATGGGGTCCCTGCTGCATGCGGCGATCTTCCTGGGGGTCTACGCCCTCGTGGATCCTCGCGGCGTCGGGCAACCGTGGATGACGGTGGCCGTCCAGGCCGTGTTGAACGCGAGCGCCGGCCTGCTCGCCTTCGCCAGCGTCGAGCGCCTGCCGGAGGTGCGGCATCGGCGACGGCTGCGCCGCACTCACCTGCGGACGCGCGTGGAGGCCTGATCGCGTGACCGAGGACGCGCGCGGATGAAGAGCGGCACCAACGACGATCGGCGGAGCCTGCCGCTGCGGCTGGTGGCCCTGCAGTGGGCCGTCGGCGTCGTGTTCGTGTGCCTCGCGGGCGCGTTCTGGTACCTGCAGGTCATCCAGCACGAGCACTACGAGGAACTGGCCCAGAACAACCACCAGCGAACGCTGGCGCTGCGCGCGCCGCGCGGCATGCTCTTCGATCGGCACGGCCGCGCGCTCGTGGAGAACCGCTCGGCGTTCAACATCTCGCTCGTCCGGGAGCAGGTCAAGGACCTGGGCCAGACGCTGTCGCTCGTTGCGCAGGCCACAGGGACCGACCTCGAGGCGCTGCGCGACACGGTGAAACGTCACGAACGCGAGCCTAGGTATCGTCCGGTGCTCCTGGTCTCCGACGCCAGCATGGCGCAGGTCTCGGGGGTGCTGGCGCGGCGGCTCGAGCTGCCGTCGATTCTCGTCGAGCAGGTCCCGACGCGGCGGTATCCCGACGACGCGATGGCGGCCCACGTGTTCGGCTACGTGGGTGAGATCACCGACGCGCAGCTGTCTCGCCCCGAGAACGGCGAGCGGCGCTCGGGCGACGTGGTCGGCCAGGCGGGCGTGGAACTCACCTACAACCGCCTGCTGCAGGGCGAGGACGGGGCGCGGCGCGTGGTGGTCAACAGCGCCGGCCGCGAAATCCAGACGCTGGGCGAACTGGCGCCGGTGGAGGGCAGGCGGCTGCAGCTCACGATCGATTACGACCTCCAGCGTGCGGCGGAGGAGGGTTTCAAGGCGCTCGGGTTCTGGGGGGCGGCCGTGGTGCTCGACCCGCGGAACGGCGAGGTCCTCTCGCTCGTCAGCCTGCCGACCTACGATCCGAATCGCTTCGCCAGCGGCGTGGACCGGGCGACCTGGACCTCGCTCAACGCCGATGCCCTGCGCCCGCTGCAGAACCGGGCGCTCCAGGGGCGCTATTCCCCAGGCTCGACGTTCAAGATCGTCGTGGCGACCGCCGGGCTCCAGGAGGGCGTGATCACGCCGGATTTCAAGGTGTTCTGCCCCGGGGGCGGGACCTTCTACGGGCGCTTCTTCAAGTGCCACAAGGCCGGGGGCCACGGCACGATGGACCTGCGGCACGCCATCGAGAAGTCGTGCAACACCTACTTCTACACCGTCGGGAACATGCTGGGCATCGACCGCATGCACAAGTGGGCCGCGGCCCTCGGCATGGCGGAGCGATCCGGCATCGACCTGCCGCACGAGATCGAGCCGATCATGCCGTCGAGCGCGTGGAAGATGGCGAAGACCGGCGAGAAGTGGTACGCAGGCGAGACGATCTCCGTCGCCATCGGCCAGGGGCAGGTCTCGGTGACGCCGATCGGCCTGGCGATGATGATCGCCACCGTGGCGAACGGCGGGACCCTCCACGTGCCGCACGTGGTCAAGGCGGTCGACGAGGGGCAGGGCTGGACGCCGGTGCCGCCCCCGGCACCGAAGTCGGTGACGGCGATGCGCCCCGAGAACGTGCAGGCGCTGCACGAGGGGCTCTGGATGGTCGTCAACGCCGCGGGGACCGGCGGGCGCGCCCGGCTGCCCGGGTACAACGTGGCCGGCAAGACCGGCACCGCTCAGGTGATCTCGAACCAGGGCAGGAAAGCGGCCGGCAACACCCAGCGGGACTTGCGGGACCACGGCTGGTTCGTCTTCTTCGCGCCGCACGACAATCCCGAGATCGCCGGTGCGGTGTTCGCCGAGCACTCGGAGCACGGCTATCTGGCGGCGCCCATCGCGAGGTACGTCACGGAGACCTACTTCGCCAAGAAGGAAGGGCGGCCGCTGCCCACGTTCAACGCGCCCCCCGCTCCGCCGGTGACGCCCGAGCCGCCAGATACGGTGATCGCGTCACGCGCGGCCCCCGCGCCAAGGGTCGGCGGCCCCGAGGAGCCCTGATGTTCGAACGTCGGCTCTTCTTCTACGTGGACTGGCTGCTGCTGGGCGCGGTGCTGGTGCTCGCGTCCATCGGCCTCGCCATGATCTACAGCACGACGTTCGACGCGATTCGCGACCGTGTGGGGCCGCAGTTCTACACGCAGGCGACGGCCGTCCTCATCGGCCTGGTCGCCCTCGCGGTGTGCCTGGCCATCGACTACCGCCGCCTGTCGGAGTACTCGCTCCTCATCTACGTGGCGCTCGTGCTGGTGCTGGGCTACGTGCTGTTCTTCGGGGTGGTCCGCGGCGGCGCCCGTCGCTGGATCTCCCTGGGGCCCGGCCTCCTGCAGCCGTCCGAGTTCGCGAAGATTGGCCTGGCGCTGATCGTCGCGACGTTCTTCGCCGAGAACCGTCGCGGGGCACGCTCCCTGCCCGACCTCGCCACCGGGGGGATCTTCCTCGCCATCATGGCCGTGTTCATCGCGCGGCAGCCCGACCTTGGCACCGCGGTGACGCTGGTGCCCATCTTCGTCGGCATCGCGTTCGTCGCGGGCATGCGCCTCAAGTGGCTCGCCGTCCTTGCGCTGGTGGCGGTGGTCGCCGCCCCCGTCGCGTGGACGTTCGCGCTGCGCGACTACCAGAAGTCGCGCATCCAGACCTTCCTCGATCCCGAACAGGACGCGCGCGGGGCCGGCTACCAGCAGATCCAGGCCCGCATCACGGCCGGATCCGGCGGGCCGCTGGGCAAGGGTTACCTGCAGGGCACACAGGGCCAGTACAAGTTCCTGCCCGTGGCCCACAACGACTTCATCTACTCGGTTCTCGCGGAAGAACTCGGGTTCGTCGGCGTCGTGGTGACGCTCGGCCTGTATCTCTTCGTGATCATCCGATCCCTCGAAACGGCCCGCCTGGCGAAGGACCGCCTCGGGGCCTATCTCGCGGTCGGGCTGATCTCGGGGTTCACGTTCCAGGTGATCTACAACATCACCATGTCCGCGGGCCTCGCGCCCGTGAAAGGGTTGACGCTGCCGCTCATGAGCTACGGCGGCTCTTCGATTATCGCGACCTTGGCCAGTTTCGGCCTCATCCTCAACGTCAGGATGAGGCGATTCACCAACTGAACATCCGTTCCTTTGACACCCGGTGCGGATCCCATGAGTGCCCTCCTGCTTCTCCTCGTGCTGACGGGAGCGGTGTGGGTGCTCGTCGGTCTTCGACCCGGGCGGGGCGTCGCTGGCGACATCCCCGCCTCCGGGGAGCCCGCATCCCAGTGGAGCAGGTTCCATGACGAAGGAGATGATCGTCTCCTCGAACGACTACGAGACCCGCGTGGCCATCCTCGAAGAAGACGAGGTGGTCGAGCTGTTCATCGAGCGGGAGAACCAGCGGGGCATCGTCGGCAACGTCTACAAGGGGCGCGTCTCGAAGGTGCTCCCCGGCATGCAGGCGGCGTTCGTGCAGCTTGGGCTCGAACGCGACGGGTTCCTGTACGTCTCGGACGTTGTCAACACGCTCGAGGCGCTCGAGCAGATGGGGTCGGCTGACGACGAGGCCGACGACGTTGCGGACGGGGCGCCTGGAGGCCGGCCGCCAGAGGCGGAGGGCGCGGGCGGGCCTCCGGCCGGCGAATCGGCCGAGTCGGGCCCGCAGCGCGGCGGCGCGCGTGGCCGACGCCGCGGTGGACGCGACGCCGACCGCGCCGAGAAGGCGGCCGACGGCGGCCCGGAGGGCGCCGAGACCACCCTGAAGATCGAGGACCTCGTCCGCGAGGGCCAGGAGATCGTCGTCCAGGTGGTGAAGGAACCCCTTGGCACCAAGGGCGCCCGCCTCACGTCGCACGTGACGATCCCGGGCCGGTTCCTCGTGTTCATGCCGACCGTCGACCACGTGGGCGTCTCGCGCAAGGTGGACGACCGCGCCGAGCGCTCCAGGCTCCGCGGCATCGTCAAGCAGTTCCGCGAGGAGCAGGGCTTCACCGGCGGCATCATCATCCGCACCGCCGCTGCCGGGCGCCCAGAGGCCGACATCATCGGCGATCTACGCCTGTTCCACGACATCTGGACGGACATCAAGCGCCGCTCCGAGACCTCGCGTGCGCCGGCCGCGCTGTACCGCGAGCCCACGCTCGTGCCGCGTCTGCTGCGCGACCTGCTCACGGACCAGTACGCGGCGATCCGCATCGAGAGCCAGCGCGAGTACCGCCGGGCGGTCGACCTGGTGGAGCGGATCATGCCGCACCTGGCGTCGCGGGTGAAGCAGTACACGAAGGGGTTCCCGATCTTCGACGAGTACGGCGTGCAGGCCGAGATCGACAAGGCCCTGCGCAGCAAGGTCTGGCTCAAGTCCGGGGGCTACATCGTCATCAACCAGACCGAGGCGCTCGTGGCGATCGACGTCAACACCGGGCGCTACGTCGGGAAGAAGTCCGCCGGCCGCCTGGAGGACACCATCGTCAAGACCAACCTCGAGGCCGTCAAGGAGATCGTCCGGCAGATCCGGCTGCGCGA
>CAYLZN010000151.1:0-11905 GCA_964387935.1 uncultured Vicinamibacteraceae bacterium
GAAGTTGAACGGCGTGATGGCGTAGACGAACCCCTCGAGGGGGCGGTACTCGACCTGGTTCCACATCGTGTGGTCCGAGACCGGCTGCTCGTCGTACAGTTCCTGCGCGTACTGGGCATTGAACCGCCAGAAATCGATGATCTCGGCGGCCGAGTCGATCTCCGCCTGATGGGCCGTCTTCGACTGCCCCAGCATCGTCGAGGCGTTGATCGTGTCGCGCCACGACGTCGTGAGCAGTTCCGCGGCCTTGAGCATCACGGCGGCCCGGTCCTCCCAGGGCCAGGCCGACCACTCGGCGTGCGCGGCACGCGCGGCCTCGATGGCCGCGACGATGTGCTCTGCCGACGCCTTGTGGTAGTCGGCGAGCACGTGCGCGTGGTCGTGCGGCATCACGGACTGCCCGAGCGTGCCCGTGCGGATGTCCTGGCCGCCGATGATGAGCGGGATTTCGATCCGCTCCCCGGCCATGGCAGCGAGCCGTGCCTTCAGTGAGGCGCGCTGGGGCGTGCCCGGCGCGTACGAGAAAACGGGCTCGTTGACCGGCGTGGGCACGCGTCGGCGGCCGGCGAACGACGCGAGTTCGGACGTGGATGACGACATGTTGGCCTCGGAAAAGGGGCAGCGGCCCTCAGAAGAGCCGGAAGAGCGGCCGCGCATCCGCCATGAACGGCCACGGGATGGCCGTGAGGACGGCAAGCAGGGCCAGGGTGTAGAACATCAGCGAGGTGCGGTGCTTCGCGGCGCTGGCCGATGCGCGACGCGCGCGGGCGCTGCCGATGTGCGCGAGCACGAGCGCCGCGAGCATCATCACGACGTGCTCGACGGCCCAGAACCGGAGGATGGGATCGCGCATGGCGGCGCCCATGTCCGTGAAGGCCTGGCTCGCGATCGGGCTGAGGAAGGCATACAGCAGCAACCCGAGCAGCACCTGCACGTCCAGGCTGATGGTGAACCAGCGCCCGGCCTGGACATCGGTGGGGGTCCAGGGCCGCCGCGAGACGAGCCCGCCGAGCGCGCGCGCCACGGCCCACAGGCCGGCCACGAGGACGACCCAGCGCAACAACGAGTGGAGGATGAGAATGGGAAAGTACATCGCAGGATAAGGGGAAGGACCGGGGGTCAGGGCATCCGCAGCGCGGACGCGATGATGACGACACCGCGGAAGAAATGGCCGAGGCGAAGGTTTTCGTTCTCGCCGTGCTGGTTGTTGTCGAAGTTCACGATGGGCACGCTGATCGCAGGCACCCCGAGCGCCGCGATGAACGGCTCGATGGGCACCGTGCCGCCGGAGGTGCGGATCTGCACCGGGGCGTCGCCGAACGTCTGCTGGAGCGACGCCGCGAGCGCCCGGGACACCGGCAGCAGCGGCGACGTGCGGTAGGCATTGGTTCCGTCGCCACGCGACACGACCTTGACGATCTTGGAGTACCTCGCCCGCGTCGCGTCGTCCGGGTCGTCGGAGACGATGTACCAGCCCTGCGCGCGGATGTGCGCCTTGATCTTCTCGAGGAGACGGGCGGCCGGCGTCTCGGGCACCAGGCGCACATCGATCTCCGCGATCGCCTTGTCCGGAACGATCGTGCGCGCGTCGCCGCCGATGAAGGCGCTCGAGAGCCCACGCACGTTGAAGCTCGGCACCTGGAGGCCCTGCTGCAGGGAGCGGCCAGGGTTCTCGGCCGCCGCGATGCCGAAGAGCGCCCGCAGTGAGGCGGGGTCGTCCGGGACGGCCTCGAGCAGTCGCTGCTCCTCCGCCGTGAGGGGTGGAATCCCGTCGTAGAAGCCCTCCACCAGCACGCGGCCCTCGTCGTCCTTGAAGGTCGAGAGCAGCTGTGCCAGCCGCATGGCCGGGTTCGGCACCCAGTTGCCGTAGTGCCCGCTGTGCAGGGCCATCCGGGGACCGAACACCGTCAACTGCACCGTGAGGTTGCCGCGCGCGCCGAACACCAGCGTGGGCCTCTCGCTCGGGTGCAGCGGCCCGTCGAGGATCAGCATCGCGTCGGCCGTGAGCTTCTCGCGGTACCTCCCGATTGCCGGGACGAGGCTCGGCGACCCGGCCTCCTCCTCGCCATCGAGGATGACCTTCAGGTTCGACGTGGGCCGCAGGCCGGCCGACTTCAACGCGTCCAGCGCCGCGCACAGGGCCACGACCGGCGATTTGTCGTCGGAGGCCGACCTCGCATAGAGACGCCAGTCGGGCCGGTAGCGATCGAACTGCTTCGGGTCCCCCAGCTCCTTCGCGCCGTTCTCGAGACGCCCGTCGCGCAGGAGCGGGCCGAAGGGACTCGCCTGCTTCCAGCCGGACGGGTTGATCGGCTGCCCGTCGTAGTGGACGTACAGCAGCAGCGTGCGCGCGGCGCCCGGCACGCGCAGGTCGCCGAAGACGAGCGGGTTGCCCTGCGTCTCGAGGATCTCGGCCGTGAACCCCCGCCGCGCAAGCATCGCCCGCAGGAACTCCGCGTTGCGGCGGATGTTGGCGCGATCGGCCGCGACGTTCGGGATCGAGAGCAGGTCGACGAGCTCGGCGACGAGCGGCTTCTGGTTCGCGTCCAACCATCGCTCGACGACGGTTCGCAGGTCGGGGGCCTGCGCCCCGACAGCCGCAGTCGTCAGGAGGGCGGCCGCCGCGCAGGCGGTCAGCCACGAGAGCGGATGCCTGACGCTCATGCCTCGACCCTCGCTACAGCCCGGCGCCCTCGGGATACTGCAGCGCCAGCCGCAGTTCCCGCGCCAGTTGGTCGATCGACGAGCCGGAGTGCTTCCACAGGCCGTCGGTTTCGAAGCGCGCGTCCCCCAGGCGCCGGCCCCAGGGCGCGATGACCCGGCCGATCGCCCGGAAGTCGCTGCGGTCCGCATGCTCCTGGTCCAGACGCCGCACGACGTCCGGCGCGACGCGGATGAACGCGCGCAGCGCGCTGGCCGACTTGATGCTGTACTTGCGGCCGTGCCAGGACGCGTAGAACAGGTTCGAGATCTGCTTGAAGTAGTTGACGAAGAACCGCCGCGCGTCCTCGCGGAACTCCTCGGCCTTCCGGCTCCCGCCGAGCGCCTCGGACGACAGCACCAGCTTGAACTCCTGGGCCAGCGGCGCCTGCGCGACCTTGCCGGGCCCGACACCGAGCAGCTTGATCTGCCCCTGCAGCGGCGAGTCCTCGCGATCGTTGAGCGCCCGCACGATGTCGTGCGCCGCGGCCAGATTGGGATCGGAGTAGAGCTGCCGGCCCGCGAGCGAGACCAAGTGCGACGGGTTGAGGCGCGTGTGCTTGGCGTTGATCGTCACGAACATCTGGACCACGTGATCCTCCGGGAGACGGTCGAAGATCACGGCGGGCACGCTGAACTCCTCCGCCCCGAAGCGCTCGATGTCGCTGTGCAGCGCGAGGAGCCGGTGCTGCCCATCGATGGCACGCAGGATGCCCTCGCGTTCCGGGACCTTGAGGATGCCGAGCGCGCCGCCCTCTTCGACCGGGTCGAACCTGAGCGGCTCGTCGCACGAGATGATCACGGCGCCCGGAATCGAGGGCAGGTTCCTCGCCTCCCGGCACTGCTCGTAGTACTGCACCAGTTCCTCGATCTTCCTGCGGATGATCTGCCGCTGGTAGGCCCGCTCGCTCGACGCGATCCGGCGCTCCAGCAGGTCCCAGTTGATCTTCGACCGCAGCGGCTGCCGACGCCCGCGCACCGGGGGGTGGCGTTGCTCCGCGTAACTCAGGACCTCGAAACGCACCAGCTTGTCCACGTCGCGGGCCGTCAGGGACGCCTGGTAGAACGACACGCCAAACTGGTGCATCCGGATGGCAGCAACGTTGATCATGGGCAGCCTTCGAGGGTGAGCCGTCGCGCGCCGGGCGCGCCGCCCGCCGGCGGCGGCTCGGCGACGTCCGCGGATCTTACCGCAAGGATCTCAGTTTTCAGTTACCAGTTACCAGTTACCAGTTGCCAGTTGCCAGGCCCTGCGATACTGCCCCGCTCCGGCCGATATGCCTCCAGGACGGAGCGTCCCGCCCCTTCCGCCATCGAACCCTGCGTCGTCGCGCCCGCGAAGGAGCCCAGCATGCCCCTGTGTCGCCGCTCACCTTCGGCAGTTGTTGCCACTTTCGCCATTCTATTGTGGGCGGGCTGGCCGCTCCCGCTCGGGGGCCAGCCGGCCGCACCGGCGACGACGGCGGCGACCCAGGCCCAGGACGGCGAGTTCGCGAAGCTCGTCCGTGAATGGACCACCGGCCCGGAGTTCATCAGCCCGCTGGTCGATCACCTCCCGGTGGTACCCGGCGTGCCCAGTCCGAAGGCCGCCCTGGGCTACCACATCGGCACCCCTGGCAAGCTCACCTACACGCACCAGGCCTACGACTACTACCGCAGGCTGGCGGCCGCAACGCCTCGCGTGAAGGTCACGACGATCGGGCGGACCGACGAAGGCCGGGACATTCTCATGGTGTACGTGGCCGCCGAAGAGGCGATCCGCAACCTCGATGCTTACCGGAACTCCCTGAAACGCCTCGCCGATCCCCGGGGCCTCACCGACGCGCAGGCCCGCGAGGTCATCGCGAACGCAAAGCCGATGTACGTGCTGTCCGGAGGCCTGCACAGCGGCGAGACTGGGCCCCCCGAGATGCTCATGGAGCTGGCCTACCGCCTGGCCGTCGAGGAGTCGCCGCTGGTCCGGCAGATCCGGGACCACGTCATCGTCGCGATCCTGCCGGTGGCGGAGCCAGACGGGCGGGACCGGTACGTCGATTGGTACTACAAGCACCTGATCGACATCACGGAGGAACGCGACCGCGTGACGGGCCCGCCGTACTGGGGGAAGTACATCTTCCACGACAACAACCGGGACATCAACTACTCCCAGGTGACGATGCGGGCGGTGCTGGACTGGTATCTGCAGACTTTCCCGCCCATCATGCACGACCTGCACGAGTCGGTGCCGTTCCTCTACACGTTCTCCGGCCAGGCCCCGCAGAACCCGACGCTCGACCCGCTGCTGTACGCCGAGATGCCCTGGTTCGCCAACTACGAGATGGCCCAGCTCACCAAGTACGGCATGCCCGGGGTCTGGACCCATGCATTCGTCGACATGTGGTCGCCCGGCTACCTGGCGTTCATGTCCTCGAACCACAACGGCATGATCCGGATGTACGAGACGTTCGGCAACGGCGGCGCCACCACGATGAAACGCCGCGTCGCGAACCCGGAGTTCCCAGGGGCCCCGAACCAGACGACGCGTGAGTGGTACCGGCCCCTGCCCCCCTACCGGGAAGTGACGTGGTCGATGCGGAACAACACGAACTACATGCAGACCGGCGTCCTCTCGGCGCTCCAGTTGACGAGCGAGTTCCCGCAGGTCGTCCTGGAGAATTTCTACGTGAAGAGCCGCAACGCGATCGAGTCCGGCCGCAGGGACGCGCCGCACGGATTCGTCATCCCGGCGGAGCAGAAGGACCGCACCCGCGTCGCCCTGCTCGTGAACCTGCTGCGCGTGCAGGGCATCGAGGTGGGCCGCGCGAGGACTGCCTCGAAGATCGGCGACACCGCCATCGCCGTCGGCGACTTCATCGTCAAGCGCGATCAGCCCTATGGGCGCCTGGCGAAGATCCTGCTCGAGAAGCAGGAGTTCCCCGATCCGTCACTGCGTACCTACGACGACACGGGCTGGACGATGGGCCTGCTGCTGCACGCCGAGGTGAAGCCCCTCGGCGACAAGGCGGTGCTCGACGTGCCCACCGACCTCGTGACCGCCGACTGGAAGCCCCTGGGCACGATGGCCGGCGAGCGGGGGGCGGGCGTGCTCGTCGTCCCGAACCGCGGTTCGAACCACATGATCACGCTGCGTTACCGCCTGAAGGACCTCGAGGTGCGCGCGACGGAGCGACCGGTCGTGACGTCGGGGCAGATGGAGCTGCCGGCAGGATCGTTCGTGATCCCGACCTCGCAGGGCGCGCGCGACATCACCGAGCTCGTGCGCGCCCAGGTCGGCCCCCTGGGCCTGCCGACGACAGGCCTGCCGGCGGCGCCGGAGGTGCCGACCCACGCCGTGGATCTGCCCCGCGTGGCGATCTACAGCACCTGGGGCAACACGCAGGAGGTCGGCTGGGTGCGACACGCGTTCGATCAGTTCGAGGTGCCCTTCGATCTCATCTACAAGGAACGCGTGCGCCAGGGCCACCTGCGCTCGGCCTACGACGTGATCATCGTGCCGAACCAGGGGCGTGGCAGCGGCAAGAGCCTGGTGCTCGACGTCGAGTCCAAGGGCAAGCCGCTGGCCTACCGGAAGGACCCGCAGTTCAAGTCCCTCGGAATGTACGGCGAGTCGGACGACATCACCGGCGGCATGGGGCTCGAAGGCGTCGTCGAGTTCCAGCGCTTCGTCGAGCAGGGGGGCGTGCTCGTCACCCTCGCCGGAGCGAGCTATTTTCCGGCGGAGTTCGGCCTCACACGGAGCGTCAACGCCCAGCGGCCGTCAGCGCAGTTCTATGCGCCGGGCCCCGTCGTGCAGGCGGAAATTCTCAAGCCACTGCACCCGGTGTTCTACGGCTACTCGGACAAGGTCATTCCCGTGCGCTACGGCAACGGGCCGCTCCTCACCGTGCCAGAGGTCGACCGCGAGCACCAGGTGCTGATGCGATACCCCGGGGGCGAGACGGGGGTGTTGAGCGGCCTGATGCGGAACCCGAACGAGATCCGCAACCGGCCCGCGATCGTCGATGTGCCCGCCGGCAAGGGCCGCCTGGTGCTGTTTGCCGGGAACCCGTGCTACCGGTGGCAGAACCACGGCGAGTTCGGGATGCTGTTCAACACCGTGATGCACTGGAACGACAGGTAATCACTTCCTTCGCCGTTCCAGCCTGACGTTCTGCAGGCGGACCGGCTCGGAGGCGTAGTTCTCCAGTTCGAGAGTGTTCTTCTTCTCGTTGAAGGTGATTTTCGTCGCCACCGACATCCGGCCCTCCCCTTCGCCGTCCTTGTTGAGGCGGATCTCGATCAGCGTGAAGGGGTAGTCGATGCTCCTCGGCTGGCTGGCCGCCTCACGAAAGCCGATGCGGCGATCGGTGAGGATGAGAATCCGCTGCCCGCCGTCTTCCATCGGGTCCAGACGCGCCGCCCGGAGGTCGTATCCGATCGAGTTCGGCAGCCGGATGAAGCCGACCCGTCTGGTGTCCTGGAGCGCATCGAGCAGCTTGTCCGGGCCCTTTTCGAAGAACACCTTGCGCAGATTCTGACGCTCGGCCTCCGACGACCACCGGTCGATCTGGATGATGACCGTCGAGTTGCCGCCGGTCCCGATGTTGCTCATGTTGACGGCCCACGCGGTGAGCCGCATGGGCTCCCCGATCGTCTGGGCGAGGGCCAGCATCGGCAGCGCCAGAGGGGTGAGTGAGAACGCGGCGGCAAGCGCCCACAGTCGTGTCGATCCAGGCATGGGTCTGCTCCTCGTCAGCCGGCCAGATGCAGTCGGCAAGACCTAGAGTAGCGCGTCGCCGCGCTGCCGCGCCAGCGCGCCCCCTCATCCGTTTGACGGTCGATTCTCCTGTTCGTTCTGGTAGGATCGCCGCGCTCGGGTGGTCGCCGTCCATGCCGTTGGGGAGTTCGCGAGTTCTCGTGGGTGTCGCCTTGCTGGCGCTCGCGCTGCGTCTGTTCTCGGCAGGACTCGCGTTCAAGGCCAATGTCGTGTTCCCGCTGAAGCTGGGCGAGCAGTTCACCGTGCTCGACGACACCCACTACTTCTGGGATGCCTTCGCCCGATGGGATTCCGGCTGGTACCGCGGCATTGCGATGAACGGCTACCAGTTCGTGGAGGGCGGGCGTAGCAACCTGGCGTTCTTTCCCGTCTACCCGATGGCCAGGCGGCTCGCGGGTCGGCTGCTGGGCGGCGACCAGTTCCACTACTACCTGGGCGGAGTGGTCGTGTCCTGGGTCGCCTTCGTGGTGGCTGCCATGTTGCTCTACGCACTGGCGAGACTCGACGTCGACGAGGCAGCCGCTCTGCGTGTGGTGGCCTACTGCGCGATCTTCCCCTTCGCGTTCTTCTTCGGCATGGTGTACGCGGAGAGCCTTTTCCTCTGCCTCATGCTGGGCGCGTTCTACGCGGTCCGGACGCGGCGCTGGGCGCTCTCCGGGGTCCTCGGGGCGCTGGCCTTCTGCACGCGGGTGAGCGGGATCATGGCACTGCCGGCCCTGGCGTACCTCGCCTGGAAGGCGGCTGGCGCCGACCACCGGGAGCGCCTGGCGGCCACCGCCGCCGTCGGCGCCATGGTCGTGGGATTCGCCGCGTGGTGCGGGTTCAACTTCGTCGTCAGCGGCTCCCCCTTCGAGTGGTACCACTCGATCACTCGCTGGGGCTACCAGCCGGGCGGCGCGCCGTGGACGCCGTTCGTGCTGCTGCTCCAGGCGCTGGTCACAAGGCCCTACGAGTTCCTGATGGAAGCCATGGCGCCGTACGACACGTTGAACGGACTGACTGCCTTGAGCTTCACCGCACTCGTGATTCCCGTGTGGAGACGATTCGGGCCCGCCTATGGTCTCTACATGCTCGCGAACCTGTGGCTGCCGCTCTCGTCGGGACAGTTCGAAGGACTGGGCCGGTACTGCTCGGTCCTGTTCCCCGCCTTCATCTGGATTGGCTCAGCCGTCGGTCCCTGGGCGCAGCTGCCCGTCGCATTCGGATTCTCCACCCTCTACATGCTGGGCCTCGCGCTGTTCGTCAATGTGCACCCGCTCTTCTGAGCGGCCTTGCCGGCACCCAGCGCCCCCAGGCGCGCCTTGACGCGCGCATTGGTCGGGAACGCGTCGGCGAGCGCCCGCGCGGCGGCCACCGCCTCTTCGTGACACCCCGCCGCCTCGAGCGCGTCGGTGCGCAGAAGGCCGTGCCGGATCAGGAGGAAGCGGGGGTCGGGGGGCGCCGGGTGACGCTCCAGGATCGCCAGGGCCGCCGCGGCGTCCTTCCGGTCGACCAGCGCCGATTCGGCTGCGAGCAACTGCACTTCGAGGTCTCCGGGGAACCGCTGCGCAGCCTCCGCGACGAGCGAGGCCGCCGCCTCGTGACGGCCCGCCTTCCGATCGAGCTGAGACTGGTGGTAGAGCCCGGCCAGGAGCAGTCGCTCCACGTCCCGTGCTTCTCCGGATCGGATGCCGACGCCACCGGCGTAGTTGTAGACGAGCGCGCCGCCCTTGTCTCCGGCCTGGTAGAGGCTCCAGACGCCGACGAGGCCCAGGGCAGCCGCGGCCGCGTGGACGTACACCTGCCGGTTCGAGCGGCGCAGCGCCAGCGCGACCGCCTCGAGCAGGATCACGCCGAAGAAGAGGTTGCGCGTGCGGATGCCCCAGTCCTCGTGCTCGACGACGGCCGCGCGAGCACCCGGAATGCGCTCGACCGGACCGTGTGCGTCGAGGCCCGACCGCACGGCGGCGGCCGCCGCACCGGTGCCGAGCAGCAGGAGGACCGCCGCCGCGGGTCCCAGGAAGGACCGCCGCCACAACAGGGACAGGACGCGAAACGCGACGCCGACCACGAGCAGCGCGACGGCGAAGTGGACGATTTGCGGGTGATACGACGCAGTCATGCTTGGTGTCCTACTTCAGGTCGGCGTAGATCTTGGCCACGTTGTCCTTGGCGCGCTGCATCCCGTAGCTCTTGAAACGCTCGGGGAGCGCGATCTCGGCGGTCGCCTGGTCCGCGGTCCGGCCAGAGGCCTTGGCGGTCCTCACCGCGTCCAGAAAGGCGCGGTTGAACTCCGCGAATTCCGCGAACGACTTCCAGTCCGTCACGGCACTGTGCCCGGGAATGACGGTCGCCACCCCGCGAATGCCCTGCACCGCCCTGGCGAGCGTCTCAGGATAGGCCACACCGCTGCCGCCGTTGTTCGTGTCGATGAGGGGCGTGGCCGGCGCCGCGAAGATGTCGCCGGTGTGCATCACCTGGAGCGTCGGGAAGACGACGAACGTGTCCCCGTTGGTGTGGCCGGCTCCAAAGTAATAGAGGTCGATACGGTCCGGTCCGTCGAGCAGCGACAGCTTGTCCTTGTAGGTTCGGTCCGGCAGGGCGTGCCGCTTGTCGGCCCCCTGCAGCGCCGGCATCCTGGCCATGTTCGCGGCGGTGTGCTCGTGGGCCACGATCTCCACGCTCGGCTGGAAGAACTCGTTGCTGCCCACGTGGTCGCCGTGGGTGTGGGTGTTGACGATGTGCGTCACCGGCTTGTCGGTGACGGTGCGAATCTTGTCCAGGATGGCCGGGCCCCAGCCCGCGAGCTTCGTGTCCACGACGACCACGCCTTTCGACGTGATGAACGCCGCCGTGTTGCCGCCCCCGCCGGTGATCACGAACAGGTTGTCCTTCACCTGCTCGATGCCGGCTACGGGCGGCTGCTGCGTCCCGCCCATCGTCTGGCCCGTCTGGGCCTGCAGTCCCGCCACCGCAATCGCCGTGACCCCGGCGGCCAGCACGCTCCCCAGCACCCACGCTCGATTCATCGTGCCTCCCTCCGTGCCCTGGCGTACGCCGTACGCCAGCCCTAGATCCTCTCAACGAACCACCACGCGCCTGCCAGAACGACCAGCGCGGAGGTGGCCATCGCGACCCGGTGCGCGACCACCCGGCTCTGACGCCGCAAGGCCCACACGACACCCGCCACGAGCACCACGATGCCCAGCTGCCCGATCTCGACACCCAGATTGAACGACGCCAGCGACAGGCCGAGTGCGCTCGACGGGAGGCCGAACTCATGCAGGACCGACGCGAACCCGAAGCCGTGCACGAGCCCGAACCCCCCAGCGGCCAGGGGGCGGAGATCGCGACGGCCGTGCCCGTCGGAAAGCAGGTTGTCGAGGCCCACGATCACGACGCTGAGGGCGATCGCGGGCTCGACGACGCGCGCGGGCAGCATCAGCCACCCGATCGCGGCCAGCGACAGGGTGACGGAATGGCCCACGGTGAACGCCGTCACGATGGTGATCAGCCGCGTCAGCCCGCCGCCCAGGACCACCAGCGCCACGAGGAAGAGCACGTGGTCCGGTCCGACGAGAATGTGCCCGATTCCCGCTTGGAGGAACCTGGCGGCCACCGGACCCGGGCCTGCCGCCGTCCCCACGGCGTACCGATACGCGACCCGGTTGGTGTCGAGGATCGCCTGATCCCGGAGCCGCTCGCCTTCGTATATGTTCACGAACGTCTGGTGCTGGGCGTCGTAGGGAAAGAGACGCGCACGGACATCGAGCGTGGACGGAACCTCGTCGCGGGCCGTGAACGGCACTCGAAGACCCTGGCGCGCGGCGTCCACCTGGACATCGCCCCAGGCGAGCGCCAGGACGGTGCCATCACCAATCAGGTGCAGCCGCCCGGCGAGCAGCGCGTGCAACGGGCCCTGGATGGCCTGCGCGGCGCGCGGGTCGAGGAACGCCTCAGGCCGATCTCCGCCGACTTCGTGAGCGATGTCGAACACGTGCACGACGACGGCGCCGCGCACGCCCCTGCGGTCGAGCTCGACATCGACATAGCTGTAGGGAGCGGGATGCGCGGTGGCGAGGCTGGCGCACACGGACAGCAGCAGGGCCGCGAGGGCGCTCTTCTGGAACACGTGGCGCGAGTCTACCAGAAAAACCAACCTGCTACACTGGCGACCTGCCGATGATCGGCGCCACTATTTCGCACTACCGCATCCTCGGAGCGCTCGGCGTCGGAGGCATGAGCGTGGTCTACCTCGCGGAGGACATGCGCCTCGGCCGCCAGGTGGCCCTCAAGCTGCTCGCGCCCCGCCTCGAGCAGGATCCGGCGTCGCTCGAACGCCTGCGGCGCGAAGCGCGCCTGACCTCGGCGTTGAGCCACCCCAACATCTGCACGATCCACGACGTCGGGGAGCACGAGGGGCACATGTTCCTCGTGATGGAGCGACTCGAGGGCCGGACGCTCAAGAAG
>CAYLZN010000151.1:11915-12526 GCA_964387935.1 uncultured Vicinamibacteraceae bacterium
GCCCTCGTCGCCGCGCACGCGCAGGGAATCGTCCATCGCGATATCAAGCCCGGCAACATCTTCGTCACGGCCCGCGGCACCGCGAAGGTGATGGACTTCGGACTCGCCAAGCAACTGCCGCCACCCGTCTCCCAGGAGATCTCGACCGCGGTGTCGGTGGTGGCTGACACCCAGACGCTGACCGCCCCCGGTGAGGCCATCGGGACCATCGCCTACATGTCTCCCGAGCAGGCGCGCGGCGACACGGTGGACGCGCGCACGGATCTCTTCGCGCTTGGGGCCGTCCTGTTCGAGATGATCGCGGGGACGCGCGCGGTCCCGGGCGACGGCGCGGCGCTGGTGTTCGACGCGCTGCTGAACCGGCCCGTCACGCCGTTGTCCCTGCTCGTCCCGGACGTCCCGCCCGCCGTGGGCGCGATCGTCGCACGGCTGCTGGCCAAGGACCGGTCGCAGCGCTACCAGACGGCCGCGGAGGTCCGCGACGACCTCGCACAGGTGCGCCTCGCACTCGGCGAAGACCTCGAGGCCAGCGTGCCAGGGGCAGCCGACCGCGGAGACGAGACCACGGACACGCAGGCGCCGGCAGGGGCGCCCGCACGAGCCGATACGGG
>CAYLZN010000152.1:0-12415 GCA_964387935.1 uncultured Vicinamibacteraceae bacterium
CCCCCCCCCCCCCCCCCCCACCACTCTTTCCCTACACGACGCTCTTCCGATCTTTCGGTGCCGGGGTCGAGGCTTCGGGTGGGCCGAGCTCGGAGCACGCCGCGCGAGCGTCAGTCGACAAACGGCACCGAAGGCGCGGACAGGCGTGGGGCTGGGGGTCCCCACGCCGTGACGATGACGCCTGGCCGGAGGTGGCGTTTGTCGGCGTGCGGAGCGCGAGGCCCGGCCGGAGCCTTGACGCCGGCTTGCGGCCTGCGGCTCGCAGCTCGCGGCAGATGAGGTCCTTGACAAGCACCGAGAACCGAAGACCGAAGACCGAAAACCGATAACCGATAACCGATAACCGATAACGGAGTCCAGCCATGATCAAATCCGTCGGTGTTCTGGGGTGCGGCCTGATGGGCGCGGGAATCGCCCAGGTGGCCGCGCAAAGCGGCATGAAGACCGTCGTCCGTGAGGTGGAGCAGACCTTGCTCGACAAGGGGCTCGGCCGCATCCGCAAGTTCCTCGATGATGGGGTGGCGAAGGGCAAGGTGACGGAGGCGGTGCGCGAGACCACGCTGAAGAACCTGACCGGCACCACCAGCTTCGAACCGTTCGCCGAGTGCGACATCGTGATCGAGGCGATCATCGAGAACCTCGAGGAGAAGCGAAAGGCCTACACGGCGCTCGAGACGCTGGTCGGGCCGCAGACGATCTTCGCGTCCAATACGTCGTCGCTCTGCATCACCGAGCTCGCCGCCACGACGAAGCGACCGGACCGGTTCGTCGGGCTGCACTTCTTCAACCCGGTGCCGCTGATGAAACTCGTGGAGGTGATTCGCGCGCTCACGACGAGCGACGAGACCTACACGCGGACGTTTGCCTTCGCCGAGGCGCTGGGCAAGGAGCCGATCACGGCGCCGGACCGGCCGGGGTTCATCGTCAACCGGCTGCTCATTCCCTACATGCTCGACGCGATCCGGTGCTATGAGAACGGGCTCGGCACGGTGGAGGACATCGACAAGGGCATGAAGCTCGGGTGCGGGCACCCGATGGGGCCGTTGACGCTGCTGGACTTCGTCGGGCTCGACACGACCTACTACATCGCCAACATCATGTTCGAGGAGTTCCGGGAGCCGGCGTTCGCGCCGCCGCCCCTGCTCAAGCGGATGGTGCTGGCCGGGCGGCTGGGCAAGAAGAGCGGGCGCGGGTTCTACGAGTACGGGTCTCGGTAGACGGTCATCGGTCATCGGTTCTCGGTTGTCGGTGCTTGTCGAAAGACTCACGTGTAACCCGCGTCGGCACGCGGGCTCCTGCAAGCACCGAAGACCGAAGACCGGGAACCGAGAACCGCAAACCGTCCCGACGCGTCCTACTGCGAGATTGGGAGCCGGCGCCGCAGCCGGATTGCCCCGAAGGGGGTGATCGTACAGCGTCAGTTCCGCCCGGAGGGGCGATCGGCTGCGTCGTCGGCGACTCCGCCCAGGAGTAACATACGCCTATGCAGGACCTGATCCGCCAGTTGCTCGTGTCGCTGGGCGAGGACCCGGATCGCGAAGGGCTCGTGGATACGCCGAGGCGCGTCGAGAAGTCGATGCGGTTTCTCACGAGCGGGTATCGGGCCAACGTGGACGAGGTGCTGAACAACGCCCTCTTCACGGTGGATTACAGCGAGATGGTCATCGTCAAGGACATCGATTTCTACAGCCTCTGCGAGCACCACATGCTGCCGTTCTTCGGCAAGTGTCACGTGGCGTACCTGCCGCAGGGCAAGGTCATCGGCCTCAGCAAGATCCCGCGCCTGGTGGACGTCTTCGCCCGCCGCCTGCAGGTCCAGGAGCGCCTGACGAACCAGATCGCCCAGGTCATCCTCGAGAAGGTCAACCCGCTGGGCGTGGCGGTGGTCATGGAGGGCACGCACCTTTGCATGTCGATGCGCGGCGTCGAGAAGCAAAACTCGTTCGCGGTCACCTCCGCCATGCTCGGCGCGTTCCGCACGAACGCCCGGACGCGCATGGAGTTCCTTGAACTGATCAAGCATCGTAGTACCGTGCCCACGACCAGCAGCGCCCTCTCCTCCGGTGCGGAACACCTGGACGGCTGATCCCGACTCGGTCCGGGCCGCCATCATCTTCGCGGCCACTTATCTCGTCGTCGCGGTCGGCAGCCTCCCGCCGCTGCGTATCGACCGCACCGGCGCCGCCATCGTCGGGGCCATCCTCATGGTGGCCCTGGGCGGCCTCTCGTTCGACGAGGCGACGGCCGCCGTCGATTACCGCACGCTGGTCCTCCTGTTCGGGATGATGGTGCTCGTGGCGAACCTGCGCCTGGCGCGGTTCTTCACCACCCTGGCTCGCGGCGTCGTCAGCCATGTGCACCACCCGCAGGCACTGCTCGTGGCCATCGTGTTCACGAGCGGACTGCTGTCGGCGCTGTTCGTGAACGACACCATCTGTCTGGTCTTCACGCCGGTCCTGCTCGAAATCGCGGCGGCCCGCGGTCACCGGCCGCTGCCGTATCTCCTCGCGCTGGCCACCGCGTCGAACATCGGCAGCGTGGCCACCATCACCGGCAACCCCCAGAACATGCTGATCGGCGGCCTCTCGCACATCGACTACCGCACGTTTCTTGGCCGTCTCGGCCCGGTAGCCCTGTTCGGTCTGGCCATCGACAGCGCGCTCCTCTGCTGGATGTTCCGCCGCGATCTGCGCCCGGGCGCGCTCGAGCACGAGGGGCGCGGACCCCGCGCCACGCACCGGGCGATGATGGCCAAGGCCCTGTCAGTGGCCCTCGGTGTGCTTATCGGGTTTCTGGCTGGCGCCGACCCGGCCATCGTCGCCGCCTCCGGGGCCGCGGTCCTGATCCTGACGCGCCGCGTCAAGCCCGAGAAGGTCTACGGACAGATCGACTGGGGCCTGCTCATGCTGTTCGTGGGTCTGTTCGTGGTGGTGGCGGGCGCCGAGCACGCCGGTCTGGCCGCCGCATTCTTCGACCTGCTCCGGCCGATCGGGATCGATCGCGTGTGGAGCCTGAGTGCCGTCGCCGCGCTGCTGTCGAACCTGATCAGCAACGTGCCCGCCGTGATGCTGCTGGCCAGGCTCGTTCCGCAACTGCCGGACGCCGAGACCTCGTGGCTGACGCTCGCGATGGCGAGCACCCTCGCGGGCAACCTGACACTGCTCGGATCGATCGCCAACCTCATCGTGCTCGAGGGCGCGCGCAGGCACGGCCACACCATCACGTTCCTGGAGTACCTGCGGGTGGGCGTGCCGGTCACGCTCCTCACGCTGGCCTTTGGGGTGTGGTGGCTGTCGTGATGCGGCGTGCCGCTATACTTGGAGCGATGCCGTCCGGCCCGATCGTCGTGCTGATCGCCTTGCTGCTCGCCGCGCCCGCGGCCGGGGCGCAGACCCGCAAGCAGACTACGACCAGGAAGCCCGCGGCGAAGAGCCAGCCGGCGAAAACGACGCCCGCCAAGCCGGCCGCGACCAAGGCGCCCGCCACGAAGACCGAGCCGATCGCGATGAAGTGCCCGGCGGAGCTGGGCACGGGCGTGACGACCAAGCGAACGTTCTGCGACGTACTCACCGGGATCGACCCGGCCGAGGGGATTCTCCTCCAGTTGCCGCCGCGCACGGGGGCCACGTACCTTTCGTTCGATCTCCACAACCGGCACACCTACTCGGAGGCCCAGACCAAGGCCGGCAAGGCGTTCGCCCGCTACACGGCTACCATCGTGCTGGCCAACCTGAAAGGCGAGGTGCTGGGTCGTGCCACGGTGCTCAGCGAGTTCCGGAAGGGGCAGGACCTCGTCGATCGGGTGTCTGGGGGCGCGGGTCCTGGCGGGGTGAAGGCCGTCGCGCCCACCGGTACCGAACAGATCGTCTTCGAGGTCCCGGATGACGTGACGGAGGTCGTGCTGCTCGGCGAGCGACTGGTCGTGCAGCGGGCGGATGCCCGCGAGGTCTTCAGCGCCGCCGGCCGGCCGATTGCCGTCGTCAGCAACCCGATCCTCGAGTACCAGCCCAAACCCGCGCCGAAGCCGGCTGCGAAGAGGCCCCCCGCAAAGAAACCCGCCGCGAAGAAACCCACGGCGAAGGCGCCCGCGAAGAAATCGACCACGAAGCGCTGAGGTTCCGCTATCCTTCTGGCTCCACCAGGAGGACAGGAACCAGATGCTCGAGCTGAACGGCCGTCGTCTCTGTGTCGGAGCCACAGTCCTGACGCTCGCGCTGGCTGCGCCCGCGGCGGCGCAACCCGGGTCGGAGCCCCGCATCACCAACGCCCTCGCGCTCACGCACGCCCGCGTGGTGGACGTGCGAACCGGGCGCGTGGTCGAGGACGCGACCATCGTGGTGCGTGATGGCCTGATCACCGCGGTCGGGAGGGACGCACCGCCCGTGGGCGTGCGTGTCATCGACGTCAAGGGCCGCTTCCTGCTGCCCGGGCTCATCGACGCCCACACGCATCTGCAGACCGTGCGTGCCGCGCGCACGGCGCTCGAATCCGGCGTGACGACGGTGCGCAGCGCCAGCGTCGGCAGTTTCCGGGACGTGGCGCTCCGGGACCTCGTCCGGCGCGGCGTCCTGCGTGGGCCGGATGTGCTGGCCGCCGGCATCTTCGTGACGCCGCGGCTCGGCGAGGACGACATCCTTGCGGATCCGGCGCTGGCGGCGCTCAGGTCGGGCGTGACGACGGTCGAGCAGGTGCGGCAGCTCGTGCGGATCAACCTCGCCCACGGTGTGGATGTCATTAAGACCCGCGGCACCGAGCGCGCTGGCACCCCGGACACCGACCCGCGCCAGCAGGTCTACACGGAGGACCTCCTGCGCGCGATCGTCGAGGAAGCCGCGGTCAGGGGCATCCCGGTCGAAGCCCACGCGCACGGCGAGGAAGGCGCGCGGGCGGCTGTGCTCGCCGGCGTCCGGAGCATCGAGCACGGGACCTACCTGTCCGACGACACGCTCCAGTTGATGAAGCGGCAAGGGACCTTTCTCGTGCCCACCTATGCCACGGTGATCGACCTCGCCGAGCCAGGGGGCGACTACGACCATCCGGAGCTTCGCCTGCGCGGGCAGCACATGCTGGCCCGTCTGGGGGACACCGTCCGCCGCGCGCACCAGGCCGGCGTGAAGATCGCCACGGGGGCCGACACGAGCTACGGGCCGAACAGCCTCACCCGTGTCGCGCACGAAGTGATGGCCTTCGTCCAGCTCGGAATGAGCCCGGCCGAGGCCCTCCGGTGCGCGACGACGAACGCCGCGGACCTGCTGGGAGTCGGGGACCGGACCGGAGTCGTCGAGGCAGGGAAGGAGGCGGACCTGATCGTGGTGGAGGGCAACCCCCTTCAGGACCCCGGGGTGCTGCGGGACCCGCTGCTCGTCGTCAGCAATGGGTACGTCGCTCTGGACCGGCTCGATTTCGGTCGCAAGGCGCCGACACCCGCGACGACGCGCTGAGGCAGGGCAGAAACACCCCCACGGCGCTCGGCCCTGCCGTAGAATCTGCACCGATGATCATCCGTGACGTTGTCATCGTCGGCGCCGGGCCCTCGGGCCTCGCCGCAGCCATCGCGGCCCGCCAGTCGGGTCTCTCCTACGTCGTGCTCGAGAAGGGCGTCGTCGTCAACACCGTGTTCCACTATCCGACGAACATGGTCTTCTTCACCACGCCGGAGCTGCTGGAGATCGGCAGCCTCCCGTTCGTGACGCCCTACGACAAGCCGACGCGCTTCGAGGCGCTGCGGTACTACCGCCGCGTCGTCGATCACTACCAGCTCGACGTGTTGACGGAGGAGGAAGTGCTCCGCGTCTTCCCCGACGCCCCGACGGCGGGAGCGCGCGTTCTTTCAGTCGAGACGCGTACAGGACGCGGTGTCCGCCGCACCCACCACGCGCGGTTCGTCGTCCTCGCAACCGGCGCGTTCGACAAGCCGAACCTGCTCGGCGTGCCAGGCGAGGACCTGCCGCACGTGTCGCACTATTACCTCGAAGCGCATCCCTTCTACCGGAAGAAGGTCGTGGTCGTCGGCGGCAAGAACTCCGCCGCGGAGGCCGCGCTTGAGCTCTACCGCGCCGGCGCGACGGTGATGCTCGTGCATCGCCGGCCGACGCTGGGCGACTCCATCAAGTACTGGGTGCTGCCAGACATCGAAAACCGCATCAAGGAAGGCGCGATCGCGGCGCACTTCAACACCGCCCTCGTCGAGATCAGGCCGACGACCGTGGTCGTGGAGCGCGAGGCGGTGCAGCAGGAACTCGATGCGGACGCGGTGCTCCTGCTCACCGGCCATCATTCCGACACCGAACTCTTCGACCGCTGCGGCATCCGCTACAACCCACTCACCTTCGAACCGGTCTTCGACCCGACCACCTACGAGACCAACGTCGAGGGGCTCTACCTCGTCGGCGCGGTGCAGACGGGTCGCAACAGCGGGCGGATCTTCATCGAGAACGGTCGCCTGCACGGGGAGCGGGCGATTCACGAGATCGCGGAGCGGCTGAGGCTGGCGGAAGTGAGATGACGCGCGGGCGATGCGCCGCGGTCACGCGGCGAGGGGATCGAGAATTCTGACGCCGGCGGCCTCGAAATCCGACCGGTTTCGCGTGACCACGATCAGATCGTGCGTCAGGGCCGTCGCTGCGATGAGGCTGTCTTTGACCGGCATCGCCTTGCCCCTCCTGCGAAGCCGTGCCAGGAGTTCGGCCCACTCGAGGCCGGTTTCCGCCTCCCAGGGCAGATACTGGAGGCGTTTCACGCCGTGATCGAACCATCGTTCGAGCGAAGCCCGCTTTCGACCTTTGGGCAGCAGCAGGATGCCGAAGCGCAGCTCGCCCAGGATGATCGGGTCGACGGCGAGGTCACGCTCGTGCACGCGCAGCCACTCGAGCACGCGCCGGTCGGGGGCAGGCCTGGTGGCCTCACTCAGCACGTTCGCATCGACGAGGTACTTCACAGGGTGTCGGTGGACTCGGACGACACGGGGACGAAGAACCCCTTGTGCGGGCAGTCGAGCAGCCAGTCGACGGCTCCCTCGTTGGGGCGCGGGGCCTTCCTGACGAGGTGGTACTCGCCGCGGGCGAGACGCTCCACCTCGAATTCCTGCCCGGCTTCGATGCGGTCCATCTGCCTGAACGCGGCAGGCAACACGATCTGCCCCTTCGAGGAGACCGTCGTCTTCATGTGGGTAAGATAGCGTCTTACTCTCGGCAGATCAAGCGGCCCCAGACTTCTGCAGCGTCATGGCCGATGCCGCCAGCTCGCCTATTGGTGCCGTACGCCGTGTTCTGTCCGTACGCCGCCGTACGCCGTACGTCGTACGCCGTACGCCGTGTTAATGCGCCTGCCCGGACCCGTTCCTGTGTCTGGCCGCCAGCAGCCGCATCTGGATCAGTTCGAGCAGCAGCCGGCAGCGGTCCGCCGGCCCCGCACACTCGAGGAGTGCCTGCCGCTCCACGATGTCGAGTTCGAGATACTGTGACAACGCGTTGACGACTTCGTCATCCGAGAGGTTCGCGGGCAGGCGACGCTCGGCGCGGTCGAGCGCGGGCGCAATCATCAGCTCCAGCCTGTGCCGTCCCTCTCGGAGCTGGGCCCGCTGGGGCTCGGACGTGGTGTCCGCCAGGGCCTCGACCCGGGCGACGCGGTAGTCGCGCCCGCCCTCCTCGCCCAACACCCGGAACCGGGACAAGCCCTTCAGGACGATGTTGTACCGGCCGTCGTCGAGGGGTTCCGCGTGCGTGATGACGCCGGCGCAGCCCGTCGCGTAGATGGCTGGCCGCCCCTCGTAGTCCGACTCCCACCCCGCACGCAGGAGCGTCATGCCGATCACCCGGTCGCCCGCCAGCGCGTCCGTCACCATGCGGCGATACCGCGGCTCGAAGATGTGGAGCGGCAGGGACACCCCGGGGAACAGGACGACGTTGGAGAGCGGGAAGAGCGGCAGCGTCGGGGGCAGCATGCTGGTCGATCGACGGACCGTGGTCAGTGGACGGTCCGGGTCTTCCGGGTCATGTAGTCGAACAGCACGTAGCGGCCGAGCGTCTGGGGCGTCGTGAAGTAGGCCTTGCCGTGGCAGACCTCGGCGACGCGTTTCACGAAGGCGACGAGGTCGTAGTCGCGGGCCAGCATGAACGTGTTGATCATGATGCCGGCCCGCCGGCAGGCGGCGACCTCCGCGAAGGTCTCCTGCACGATGAACGGGTCGAGGCCGAAGGCGTTGCGGTAGATGCGGCCGTCGGGCTGGGTGATCGCCGAGGGCTTGCCGTCGGTGATCATGATGATCTGCCGCATGTCCTTGCGCTGCCGCTCGAGGACGCGACGGGCCAGCCTGAGGCCCTCGCGCGTGTTCGTGTAATGGGGTCCCACGCGCACGCGGGCGAGGTGCTGGAGGGGAATCTCCTCCGCCGAGTCGTGGAAGAGGACGACGTTGAGCGCATCGCCCGGGTACTGATGGCGGATCAGGTTTGCCAGCGCGAGGGTCACCCGCTTGGCGGGCGTGAAGCGGTCCTCGCCGTACAGGATCATGCTGTGGCTGCAGTCCAGCATGAGGACGGTGGCGCACGAGCTCTGGTACTCGCCCTGCACCACGACGAGATCGTCGTAGCCGACGTCGATGCCCGTGCTGGACGTGCCTGCGTCGCCGTCCGTGGCCGACACCGGCCCGGCCCGCTGGACGGCGTTGAGGATCGTCGCGCTCGGATCCAGGTTCATCGTGTCGCCGAACTCCCAGGGTTTCGGCGCCCCGCTGGCCTCCACGCCGGTGGCGACGTCGCGTGTGTCGTGCCGCCCGACGCTGCTCTTGCCCAGTGAGCCGAGCAGGTCGCGCAGGGCGCGATAGCCCAGGAAGTCCAGGCTCTTGTCGGTGACCTCGAACCGGGCGGGCGGGCCGCGCCGTTCGGTCCCCTCGCCGGCGGCGTCGGCGTCCTCCGGTGCGGAGTCGCCATCCGGCATCGTGATGTAACCTTCACGTGCCAGACCCTGGATGAGGCGATCGACCAGGTCCTCGAGCTCCGAGGTCGCGTCTCCATCTGCGGGGTCGCCCATGAGGCGCTCGATGGTGTCGTCGGAAAGCAGACCGCCGTTGAGCAGTGCCTCCAGCACGGCGTCGTAGAGGGACTGGATCGACTGCGATCGCGACGAGTCCAGCGAGTCGTACGGGTCGTCGAAACCGCTCGTGAGCAGGAGGTCGGACAGCTTCGAGACGAGGTCCTCCAGATCGACGCCCTCGAACGGGTCCCCGACGAACTTCGTGTACTTGTAGCGCACGGCGTCAGTTGTAGTACTTCTTGCGCCCGCTGCGCGGCATTGGCACGTCCTGTTCGAACGACGCCTCGGGTGCCCGGCCGCCCGCCCGCCGCGGGGCCTCGCTGGCGCCGTACCGCCAGTCGTCGCTGCGGCTGATCTTCTTCTGCGCGAACAGGGACTCCAGCACGAAGTCCACGGCGGCCGCTCTGAGTGGCCGTGGCGCTTCGCGGTCCACGCCCAGCTTGCCGACGAGGTCGTGGAGGCGAGGCACGCGACGCGCTTCGTCGAGCAGGACGTCGGCCGGGGTGGTATCGCTCACCTGGAGCGACCCGCCGCCGTCGAACCATGCCACGACAGGTTTCAGGTCGCCGGGCTCGAGGTACGCAGTGGCGACGTTGCTGACGGCCGCACGGATCAGATCGCCGGCAACCGTCGCGGCCCCGCGCAGCTCCCCCTCGTATTCCAGCTCGAACTTGCCCGTGATCGACGGCAGCGCGGCATAGACGTCCGTGACACGAGGCACGACCACGGCCTCGTCCGACAGCAGCGCCCGCCGCTCCGCGTTCGACACCACGTTCTCGAGCACCGTAATGGGCAGGCGCTGGCTCACGCCGCTCCGCTTGTCGATTTTCGAATCGGCGCGCGCCTGGAACGCGATCTCCTCGACGATTTCCCGAATCCAGACTGGCACGCGGAAGCGGCCATCGTCCTGCCGCGTGTCGCCATCCCTGGTCACCCACGCCTCCTGGGCCGTGATCGCCTGGGCGACGGCGCGACTGGTCGGGTAGTGCGTCCTGATCTCGGAGCCGATCCGGTCCTTGAGGGGTGTGATGATCTTCCCACGCGCGGTGTAGTCCTCAGGGTTGGCGCTGAAGACCATCAGCACGTCGAGGGGCAGTCGCACCGGGTAGCCCTTGATCTGTACGTCCCCCTCCTGGAGGATGTTGAACAGGCCCACCTGAATCTTGCCCGCGAGGTCCGGCAGCTCGTTGATCGCGAAGATCCCGCGGTTGGCCCGAGGCAGCAGCCCGAAGTGCATCGTCAGCTCGTCGGCGAGGTGCAGGCCGCTCCTGGCCGCCTTGATCGGATCGATGTCGCCGACGATGTCCGCGATCGTCACGTCCGGCGTGGCGAGCTTCTCGACGTACCGGAGGTCGCGCGGCCGCCAGGCGATCGGGAGCGCATCGCCTTCCTGCGCAACGCGTCGCCGGCAGGCGCCGCAGAGCGGGGCCAGCGGGTCGTCGTGGATCTCGCAGCCCGGCACCACCGGGATCTCGGCGTCGAGGAGGCCGACGAGCGATCGCAGGATCCGGCTCTTGGCTTGACCGCGCAGTCCCAGCAGGATGAAGTGGTGACGCGACAGGACCGCGTTGACCAGCTGCGGGACGACCGTCTCGTCGTAGCCCAGGATGCCGGGCAGCAGCGTCTCCCCGTCCTGCAACCGCCGGGTGAGGTTCTCGCGCAGTTCGTCGCGAACGGGCCGACGACGAACCGCGCCCGTCTCCATGGCGCGCCGAAGCTCGCCGAGCGTATGAGGCTTCATGAATCTCCGATACTATCATGCGGACTTGAACGCATCCGGCCGCTCCTGGCCGCGCGCGCACCACTGCTCTCGCCTGAGCTGTATGACGCCTACCTGCACGATCACGATTCGCGTCACGAGGACGTCCAGATGAGCCACGCCGTGCTCGACACGCGACGACGCCTCGTCTTCGCGCACCGCGGCGGCGCCGCGCTCAGGCCGGAGAACACCGTCGAGGCGTTCGATCACGGCCTGTCGCTCGGAGCGGACGGCCTCGAGTTCGATGTGCACCTCTCTCGCGACGAGCAGGCCGTGGTGATCCACGACGCCACGCTGGACCGCACGACCGAGGCGCAGGGACCCGTGGCGCGACACACCGCGCGGGAACTGGCGGCCGTGGACGCGGGATACCACTTCGAACACGGCGGACGGCACCCGTTTCGGGGACGCGGCATCGCTATCCCGACGCTGCGCGAGGTGCTCGCGCGGTACCGGGACATCCCGATCATCATCGAGCTGAAGGGCAGCGACCCGGATCTGGCGCGGGTCGCCGTCCGCGAAGTCCGTGCCGCCGGTGCGCTGCAGCGCGTGTGCTTTGGCAGCTTCGAGGACGTGACCATCGAAGCGGCCAGGCATTGCGGGTCCGACGTCGTCACGAGCGGCGCACGCGACGAGATCCGGCGCGCGATGCGCACGGCCTTTCTCGGCTTCGCTCCGCGACGGCCGCGGTTTCGCGCGCTGCAGGTGCCGGAGCGTTTCGGGGTGCGCCGAATTGCCACCCGGCGTTTCATCCGGGCCATGGGGCGCGGCGGGATTCCCGTGCACATCTGGACCGTGAACGAGGAGGGGGACATGGTGCGCCTGCTCTCGTGGGGCGCCCACGCCATCATCACCGACCGTCCTGACGTCGGCGTGCCGACCGTGCGGGCCTTCAACGCGAGCCTCCCTGCCCGATCCCGCGCCGGCCTCGCATCGAGGTGACCCATGGCCGCAGAGGAGGCGACGCGTCAGGGACCGCCGCGCGAGCTGCTGTCGGGACCCGTGGAACGCGTGACGTATCACAACCCGGACAACGGGTTTGCCGTCCTGCGGGTGGTCGTGCGCGGCCAGCGGGATCTCGTCACCGTCGTCGGCCACATCGCGTCGATCGCGCCCGGCGAACACATCCAGGCCAGCGGGGCCTGGGAGCGCGATCGCGCGCACGGCCTCCAGTTCCGCGCGGCCTATCTGCACGCGGCCGCGCCGACGACCCTGGAGGGCATCGAGCGCTACCTCGGCTCGGGCCTGGTTCGGGGCATCGGACCGCATTTCGCGAAACGGCTCGTGGTCGCCTTCGGGGCAGACGTGTTCGACGTCATCGAGCGGACTCCCGTCCGCCTGCGCGACGTGCCCGGCATCGGACCCGTGCGTGCGGAACGCATCGCGGAGGCGTGGCAGGCCCAGCGGGTCGTCCGCGACATCATGGTGTTCCTCCACTCGCACGGCGTCGGCACCGCGCGGGCCGTGCGCATCTACAAGACGTACGGGAGCGACGCGATCGCGCTGATTCGCGGCAATCCCTATCGTCTCGCGCGCGACATCCGCGGCATCGGGTTCGTCACCGCCGATGGTATCGCGTCGAAGCTCGGCATCGAGCGAACCGCCATGATTCGCGTGCGGGCCGGC
>CAYLZN010000153.1:0-2160 GCA_964387935.1 uncultured Vicinamibacteraceae bacterium
GCCCCACGAGGAGCGGCTCGGTCATCGGCGTGGACTGGAGGTAGAGCAGGTTCGGGTCGGTGGCGAGCACGGTCGCCGCAGCCAACGCGGCGACCGGCGCCCCCGTCATCCGGAGCACCAGCGACGTCATGGCGCCCACCGCCACCGCGCCGGACACGACCGAAATCAGGACGCCTGACGCGCCCGTCCGGTAGAAGGCATCGACCTGCACCGGCAGCGCGTTGAGCACGTGCGGCAGGGGCAGCCAGACGGCACCAATCTGACGCCAGCCAGGTGTCAGGCTGTCGAAGATGCGTCGCGCGACGACGAGGTGGGCCTTGGCATCGTAGTGGGACAGGGTGAGCCCGAGCGCCGCGTAGTGCCAGACGGCCGCCAGCGCAAGAAGCAGCGAGGCCAGGACGGCAAACACAATCAGGCTCAGGGCCCAGGGCTCAGGGCTCAGGGAAGCGGGCTCACGGCTCACGGCTTGGGGCTCAAGGAAGCGGGCTCAGGGCTCACGGCTCGGGGCGCAAGGCCTGAGAAGTGTACCCGATCGCCTATAATCTGGCGGTTTGGCTCGTCTCTCTTGCCGGGGGATGAGGAGGGGTCGCTTCACCTGATGCGTCGTATCGCCGAGGCCGTGGCCGCCTTCGCCGAGTCCATCGGCGGGCCGGGTCTGTTTCTCATCGCCTTCCTCGACTCGTCGTTCCTGTCGTTCCCTCAGGCCAACGACCTGCTCGTCATCTGGATGGTGCTCGAGCACCCGAACTGGATGGTCTACTACGCCACCATGGCCACGCTCGGATCGCTGGCGGGCTGCCTGGTGCTCTACGAGCTGGCGAGCCGCGGCGGCGCCGAGTTCATGCAGAAGCGGCTCCGGGGCAGCCGCGGCGAGCGGGTGGCCTCACTCATCCGCCGGTACGGGACCCTGGCGGTGCTCGTGCCCTCGCTGCTGCCGCCGCCCGCGCCGTTCAAGGCGTTCGTCCTCATGGCCGGTGCGGTCCGCGTCCCGCGGCTGAGGTTCACGATGGCCGTCCTGGTCGGCCGCGGGGCCCGCTACTTCGGGGAGGGCCTGCTCGCCGTCTGGTACGGCGAAGAGGCCGTGAATTTCCTCTCCGCCCACGGCCGGTCCGTCGGCCTGGCCCTCGCCCTTGCCGTCGCGCTGGCCTTCGTGGTGTATCTCGTCTGGCGCCGCACCCGACAGGATGCCGCCGCCGCGGCGCTATAATCCGCCAGCGTCGGTCCGTCCATGAGCCTCGACCTCACCGTTGTCATTCCGATCAAAGACGAAGCCGCGAGCCTCGGTCCGCTGTACGACGAGCTGACCCAGGCCCTCACGCCGTGGGGCGGCACCTGGGAGGTGCTGTTCATCGACGATGGCTCGACGGATCGCAGCTTCGAGATCCTGAAGGGGCTCGCCGACAGGGATCCCCGCATCCGCGTCATCAGGTTCCGCCGGAACTTCGGCCAGACTGCGGCGTTCGCCGCCGGCTTCAAGCACGCGCGCGGCCAGGTCATCGTGACCTCGGACGGCGACCGGCAGAACGATCCCCGCGACATCCCGGCGCTGCTCGCGCGGCTCGGCGACGGGTACGACATCGTGTGCGGCTGGCGGAAAGACCGCAAGGACAAGTGGCTCACGCGGCGCGTGCCGTCGATTATCGCGAACCGGCTGATCTCGAGCGCCACCGGCGTCGAGCTGCACGACTACGGCTGCTCCCTGAAGGCCTTCCGCGCCGAGGTCGTCAAGCCCCTGCGGCTGTACGGGGAAATGCACCGCTTCATTCCCGCCATCGCCAGCGAGATGGGCGTCCGCGTGTCGGAGATCGTCGTCAACCACCGCCCGCGGACCGAAGGCGTGTCGAAGTACGGCCTGTCGCGCACGGTGCGGGTCATCCTCGACCTGATGACGGTGAAGTACCTGCTGCGGTACTCCACGCGGCCGCTGCAGATGTTCGGCCTCATCGGGCTCGTGCTCGGCGCCATCGGGGTGCTCGTCACGAGCTGGCTGGCCATCCAGCGGATCTTCTTCGAACAGCCCATCGGCGACCGGCCGCTTCTCCTGCTGGGGATCCTCCTCATCTTCCTCGGCGTGCAGTTCGTCTCGCTCGGGCTCATCGCGGAAGTCCAGGCGCGGACCTACCACGAGTCCCAGGACAAGCCCACCTACGTGATTCGGGA
>CAYLZN010000153.1:2260-12390 GCA_964387935.1 uncultured Vicinamibacteraceae bacterium
TAATCGGCCTGGTATCCCCGTTGCTCTACTGCGGCTCGAGAGGGAACCCCTATGACGAGCGGGATCCAGGCCGGGAACTGGCTGCAGCAGGTATCGGGAACGTTCAGGCAGGCCCTGGACGGCAACAAGGACGGGCGCATCGAGAAGGCCGACGTCGAGGCGTTCCTGAACGAGCTGCTGACGGCCGTTCGCGACCAGACGAGCGCGAGCTGGGACAGCAAAACGGGCGCGGCGGTGACGGCTTCGAGCGCGGCCACGCTCCCGGTCACGGCGCTCAGCGTGCCAGAGACCACCGATCCGGACACCACGCCCACGATACCAGGCACGGGCACGACACCCACGACGGTGCCGCCCGCGGGATCCGGCGGGTGGCGCGACTTCGTCTTCGGCAAGTCGTCGAGCAGCAACTACGCCGGCGTCATGGTGGCGCCCTCGCGGGACATCGCCGCCGGCTATCGGGCCGGCGCGTTCCGTCACCAGCTCGAAGGGTTCAACCACGACAAGTTCGACCCGGCGCATGCCGAGGGCATGACCCTCAAGATGATCGCCGCGCGCGTCTTCGAGCAGTTCGACGTCTACTCGGATGCAGCAATCGACGATGTGGTGAAGGCGTTCAACGACCTGGGGATTCCGGCCACCAAGATCGGGTTCGACAAGATCGACTTCGGCAACGGCGAGGGCCCGGTGGACGTGATCCGCAATGCGGCCTGGCTGGACGGCGACACGTCGGCGGGCATGGCCTGGCAGTGGGCCCCCGAGATCGAGACGGACCCGATGAATTTCCTGACGGCCGGCGGCAAGGTCCCGGTCACCGACCTGGTGGCGGGCACGCCGGGTGAGGACATCGGCACCGGCGCGAGTTCAGCGGTGGATCCCCTGACCGGCGGCTCGCGGCTGTATCCCGGCGCGAGCGACCAGATCGACCTCGGCAGGATCAACTGGCTGCACGCCAACGTGAGCAGCTGGCCGGTGACCTCGAAGATCACGGATGTCGAGATCGGCAGTGACACGATCACCATCGAGCACTCGAAGTCCGGGCACTGGCCCGCGATGGACTACAACGGGATCCAGGTGGAGGGGAACGCCTGGGTGCTCGTGAACCGCGGCGGCCAGTGGCAGGCGGCCACCTACGAATGGCTGCGGCCGGGACAGACGGAGAAGAGCGTGACGGCGGACGGGATCAGCGAGAACATCAAATCGGACGCCCTCAAGGACTGGACCCCGCAACCCGGTGAGCTGGTCGGGTTCATGGTCTCGACCCCCGCGCGCGCCGATGGCCGCACCGTCAACGAACGCACCAACATCGTCATGACCCGCTGGCCCGCCTAGCGCGCCCGGACTACCTTCGCGGGCACGCCCACGGCGATGACCGCCTCGGGCAGGCTCGCGGTCACGACGGCGCCCGTGCCCACGATCGCGCGGGCGCCCACGTGGCAGCCGTCGAGCACCTTCACGCCCGCCCCGAGCCACGCGCCCTCGCCAATCGCGATGCCCTTCGACGACCGGCCCTGGTCCAGGATGGCCACATCGGCCTGCGCGAAATCGTGGTCCCCGCCTACGAGATAGGTGTACGCGGCCAGCAGCGTCCGGGGACCGACGGTGACCGTGCTCGCCGAGAAGATCTCGCAGTTGAACCCGATGTTCACGCCGTCCTCGAGCGTGATGTCGCCGTTCTTGCAGCTGAGAATCGTGTTCCGGCCCACGAACACCCCGCAGCCGATGGCGATCCCCTGGTTGCTCTGACCCTTCGCGTCGAGCACCACGTGGTCGTCGATGACAACATCGTCCGCGATCACGATCTTGTGGGGGTGACGGAGCACGACGCCCTGGCCGAAGGTGACGTTGCGCCCGCAGCGGCCGAGCAGACGGGGATAGAGTTTCGACCGCAGCCACAAGCCGAACGCCCCCGCACGATTCGCGGAGAGCATCGTCACGAGCTCGTAGCGGAGCAACGGGCCGAACCCGCGGCGCCCGACGACGAGGTCGGCATACTTGTCCATCTTGGACCGCTGCGGGTCGAACAGCTCTTTCTGGATTTCGATCGTCTCTCGCGTCATCGGCGTTGCCCGGGGAGCCAGCCTCGCTCGACGTACCAGCGCGCGGTGGCCGCGAGGCCGTCGTCGTTCTCGTAGCGGCAGGTGTAGCGCAGCACCTCCCGCAGTTTCCGCGTCTCGAACGAGCGGTCCTTCGTGTAGAAGGCGACGCGCCGCCGATACAGGGGCGGTTCGAGGCCCAGCGGACGACAGACCGCCTCGCACGCATCGGCGAGCCAGAACGCCGGTGCAGCCGGCAGGCGGACGACCCGCACCGTGTGTCCCAGCGCCCGGCCGATGGCCCTGGCCATGTCGTCCATCCGGATGGCCTCGCGGGCGCCCGCGATGAACGCCTCGCCTGGCGCGGCCGGGTGGACGGCCGCCCGCTCGAGGATGGCGGCCAGGTCCTCCACGTGGATCAGATGGTAGAGCGTGCGGCCGGTGCCGAGCACGGGAAAGAAGCCCGTGCTGGCCATCCTGAACATCTTAAACAGCCTGGTGTCCCCGGGGCCGTAGATGGCACAGGGTCGGACGATGGTGAAAGGGACGCCGAGCGCTGGCGCGTTGGCGCGCAGCCAGTGTTCGGCCTCGGCCTTCGTTGATTGATACAGGTCTCCCGGGGCGAACGGTGTGGTCTCGTCCGCGGGTGGGTGGTCGATGTGCCCGTGGACGCCAATCGTGGAGACGTGGACGAAGCGCGCGAAGCCGGCCTGGCGGGCCGCGGCCTGCGCGAGCAACTGCGTGCCGCGCACGTGCACCAGAGCGTAGACCTCGTCACTCACGCCCGCCTGGCGATAGGCGGCCGCGACGTGGAACACGTAGCGGACGCCGTCGGCTGCCGCGTTTACCGTCGCCGGGTCGTAGACATCGCCTCGCACCCACTCCACCGGCAGGTCGCCGAGTGACTCGATCTTCGAACTCGTGCGGGCGATCGCGCGAACCCTGGCGCCGCGGGCGACCAGGAGCCGCGTGAGGACCGCGCCCGTGAACCCGGTGGCGCCGGTCACGAGCACCGGCGTGCCGGGCGACAACGTGAGTCCCTCGGTCACTGTCCCGTTCCTTGCTGGACTGCCGGCGCGGGCCCGGCGACGGCGCGGCTGGCCCGGCGCACGCCGAGCGCCACCAGGGCCAGGCTGACGCCCTCGCTCACGACGGTCGCCGAGGCGGAGCCGCTCATGCCGAAAGGGGGAATCAGGGCCACGTTCAGCACGACGTTGAGCAGGCAGCCGACCGACGCCGCTCCCACGAGCAGGCGCTCCTGGTTCACCGAGATCGCCACGGTGTGCATCACCTGGAGCGGAAAGACGAAGATCAGGCCCGCCACCAGGATGCGCAGCGGCGTGGCCGCCGCGGCGAAGGACTCGCCGAACAGCAGAATGATGATTGGGCCGGCGCCGCGCCCAATGACCAGGCCGAGCGGCACGGCGGCGATCACCGCGGCCGCGACCGCGGTGCGTGCGAGCCAGGCGTGGCGCGCGCGGTTCTGGAGGAACTCGCGCGCCAGCCGCGGTCCCGTGATCGTGCCGAGGATCGAGGCGAAGCTCACGACCCCTTCATAGACGCGGTGCGCGGCGCTGTAGAGCCCGGTCTCCTGGTCTGTTCGCATCACGCCCAGCATGAGCGTGTCGAGATAGGAATACAGGTTGAGGACGGCGATGAAGACGCCGAACGGGGCGGCCGCCAGCAGCAACTGCTTCCACTCGTCGCGGTCCACCGCAATGCCGATGGGGCCGACCTGTCGCCGCGCCAGGGCGTGCGCGAAGGCGAACGCCAGGAGGCGCCCGGCCACGAACGCGACCGACAGGCCGATGACGCCCCAGCCCGCGGCGAGGGCCGCCACGCCGAAGGTGAGGAGCAGCACACGGTCCGAGACGAGAACGAGACTGTCCAGGCCAAAGCGCTCGAGGCCGTTGAGCAGGTGGCGGACCGTGAGGAGGTAGGACCGCAACACCGCGGAGATGCCGAGCAGCGCGCAGGCCAGCCGCACCTCGGGCTCAGGGCGGAGGACGAAGGCGAGCAGCAGCACCAGCGCGAAGCCGACCCCCGACAGCAGCAGTTTCACGCCGAACGTCTGGGCGACGAGCGCCTGGGCGGAGTCACGATCGCGTGCGACGTTCCGGGTCACCACCTCCTTGAGGCCGAAGTCCATCAGCACTTCGAGGATGGTGGCCAGCGCGAGGGCGAACGAGAACCGGCCGTACGCCTCGTTGCCGAGGATGCGGCCGGCAATCACGAGCAGGACGAGCAGGAGGACGGCGCTCGCGGCCCCGGTGCCCGCAAACGCGAGGCTGCGGGCGGCACGGAAGGCGCCGGACCACGTGGAGGTCATGGCGTGCCGCGGGGGCCCGTCCTCACCGCAGCACGGTGCGGCGCAGCAGGCGCCAGTAGGACGACAGGCCTCGCTCGTAGGCGCGCAGCACCCGGCCGGCGAGGCCTCCCGCCAGGTCCTGCCGGACGACGAGGCCGCCGTCGCGCAGCAACTCGGGGTCGCGGCGGCGCCTGATGCGATACATCAACGCGCGATCGCGGCGCAGGCTCGGCAGCAGCGCGAGCAGTCCGCCGAGCGCCTTCAGCCAGGTCACGCCGTGCCCCTTCATCACGAGGAACACGAACTGCAGCGCCTCGTGCACGACGAGCGCCGGGAACAGCCACGCGAGCGTGCGCCACTCGTAGTTCTTCAGCAGGAAGTGCCAGCGGTTGCGGATCTGGTAGTAGAACAGCCAGGTGCTCCGCGGCTTCACCATGTGGCGCACCCGGGAGGCGGGCAGCTCGCGGATCGTGTAGCCCGCCATCACCGCCCGGTGCGTGAAGTCCCCGTCTTCCTTGCCGATGAAATAGCGCTCGTCGAACAACCCGATGTCGATCGCGACCGCCCGGTCGAGGAGCAACGCGCAGGTGGACGCGACGCCGATGTCCCTCGCGTCGGTCCCGCGCGCGGCCAGCGGCCGGTCGAGATAGGGGTTGATCGCCTCGCAGATGAAGTGCAGCCACGTATCGGCGTATTGAATCACGTCCGGCCGGTCGGCGTACACGACGACCGGGCTGCCGATCGCGATCGTGGCGTCGCGGCTCATTGCGTCGTGGAGCGGCGCAAGCGTCGAGGGTTCGAGCTGGACGTCGGCGTCGAGCAGCAGCACGAACCTCGTGCGCGCATGGCGGATGCCTGCGTTCCGGCCGGGCGATGGGCCGTCGTTCCTCGCCAGGCGCACGTACTCGGTCCCTGGGACGTTCGCCGCGAGCCACGCCTCGAGGCCGTCCGTGCTGGCGACGTCGACGATCACGATCTGCGCGCGCGGACATCCGATCGCCTCGACCGAGGCCAGGCAGGCGCCCAGGTACCGCGTGGCGTTGTGGGCGACGATGGCGACGGTGACGTCGGGGGGGAAGGGCGGCACGGCTGGTCAGGACGTGAAGAAGAACAGCCGGCGCCCGCGGCCCGGCAGGCAGTGAATGAACCGCTCGTGGAGCCGCATCAGGCTGAACGGGTCGTCGCCGGCCCGCACGGATCGGCGCCCGAAGAGGCGGTCGGCGCAGAGCGTCGTGAACCCCAGGCGCCTGGCGGCCCGGCGGGTGACGTCGCCCCCGATGCCCCAGGGCGCGCACACGTGCCGCACCGTGTTCGTTCCCAGGCGCGCGTTCAGCTCGGATCGCGCCCGGTCCAGTTCCTCCACGATGGCCTGGTCTCTTTCCGCGTCGGACTCCAGGCGCCCGCTGCCCGCGCCGTGGACCGCGAGCAGTTCCGCGCGCCAGCGGGGACGCGCGAAAAAGGCCGCGCCGCCGTTGGCGCGCACGTGCGTCGTGCAGCGGTCTCGCGCGTGCGGGTCCTCGAAGAAACGCCACGCGTCGCTCAGCCTCGACCGGCGCGGATACAGTGGGGCGCCCAGGTCGCCTGGCCCGAGGAACGTGGGCGCCGCGGCTTCGCCTGGCGAGTCCGCCGTCTGCGCGCGAGGGCGATTGAGAAGCGGCCCGGCTCCGAAGCCCGGGCCCACGAAGGTCTCCGGCACGTCCCCGGAGAAGACCATCGAGTGGCTCCAGGAGTGGCTCTGAACATCGATGACGCCGCTCGTGTGGAGCACCTCGAGTTCCTGCCAGGACACGAACGGCATGGTCCCGCGGTCGTCGTCCGAGGTGACCGCGCCATCCTCCAGCGTGGGGCGCAGCGTCGTCGCGTCGCGCATGCGCGCCGGAATCGCGAAGGTGGTCCCCTGGAACCCGTACCGCTTCAGCAACGGTGCCGCCACCGTCCACAGGCTGGCCCAGGCATCGTCGAAGCACAGCGCGACCGTGCGATCGCCGGGTGACGTGCCGTCCCGCACGAGGCGGCCGATTGCGTCCGAGGTCACCGTGCGGTAGCCGTTCTCCGCGAGGTAGGCGAGTCGGGATTCCAGGACGTCGCGTGCGGCCTCGTGCAGGTGGAACACGGGGAGTTCGGTGCGCCCCACGCGGCCGCCGAACAGGAAGGCGGGATAGCGGCCGGTGGCGAGGTCCAGCATCCCGCGGACGGGTCCGCCGCGTTCGCCGAATGGGGCGCGAGTCGCGGATGGCGGCACGAGCGCCCCGCTCGCTAGCGGCGGGCGGCGTAGGCCGCCGCTCCCGAGATCGAGAACACCATGATCGTGGCGGTCGCCAGGAACGACAGGGCCAGCGCCGATTCGATCGGCAGGCCCAGCATGCGAAAGTAGGCGGTGAAGGTGGCCTCGCGCACGCCGAATCCGTTCATCGACACCGGAATCATCTGGACCACGAAGGACAGGGGCACGAGCACGGCCAGGTGCGCCGCCGGGATCGGAATGCGCAGGCTGACCGCGACGGCTCCGTAGAACGCGACGAGGATGGCCTGCACGACGACCGCGCCGAGGAGGCATTTCACCAGCGAGGAGGGGCGGTTCCGGAATCGGGCGAACATCTCGACGAGCCGCTGCAGGCGTATGTCGACCCACTCCGCGTGGAGGCGACGCAACGGCGAGAGGACGCGGTGGACCAGGCGGGGTGCCGCCACGAGCAACGCGAGGCCGGCCAGTGCCACGACGGACAACACCCAGAGCAGCGGCGCGCCGACCGGCAGGGCGGCGCGGGCGGTGCGATTCACCACCGTTTCGCCGAGCGCCGCGATCAGGAGCAGCCCGATCAGCCCGATGGCGCGGTCCAGCAAGACGACGGAGGCCGCCACGGTCTTCGAGCCGAACAACGGCACGGTGTCCTTGATCCGGATCACGTCGCCGCCGATGTTGCTCGGCAGGAAGTTGTTGAAGAAGGTGGCGACCATGTAGGAGCGGACCAGGAAGGCGATGGAGGCATCGGCGTGCTGTGCGAGGATCAGTTCCCGCCAGCGCCACGCGCTCGCGACGATCATCGCGAGGTAGAGCAGCAGGGCCGCCAGCAGCCAGACCGGGGATGCGTTCCTGAACTGCGCCCAGAGGCGCCCGAGGTCGGTCTGGGTCAGAAGAACCGCCAGCAGCGCGATACTGACGGCGGCCTTCAGCAACCCCTTCCAGCCGAGGCCCCCACGGGACGCGGTCGTCGCGGGCGGGAGTTCGTGTTCGGCCTCTGTCATTCAGGTCGAGAAACGGACAACCGCGGCACTCTATCACGCGGAAAAGGCGGGCTCAAGGCGCAGGGCTCAAGGCGCAGGGCAACACCTTGCGCCCTGAACTGAGCCTTGCGCCCTGAGCCCTGCGCCCTGCGCCCTGAGCCCGCTCTTATGGCCACCGCACCAGGACGATGTTCGTCCGCTCGGCGCCGGCGGAGACGTCGTCGCGCGCGCGGGCGCTGACCATGAAGCCCACCATGTCGCCGCTGCGCGGCCCCGGCCACGAGGCATCCATCGGGGGGATGCGGATCTGGTCGGGCCCCAGTTCGTCGCCGGTGACGCCCTTGCAGACCTGGCCCGGGCGCAGCCAGTCGTAAGTGGCCCCATACCAGCGGCCGTTGATCTGCGCGAAGATCCACACGTTGCCCTCGACCTGGATCGTGCCGAACTGGGAGCTGGGGAACCGCCCGGCGCCGGTGTGGTCCACGCACATCTCACTGCGGGTGATCGTGACGTCGGTCACCGTCGAGGTGATCGGCCAGCTCGAGACGTCGCGGTGCAGCCAGGTGACCTCCCGGGGATCGAGCTGATCGGCGCTGCCGGTCCTGGGCGGGGGAGTGGGATCGGTCGGCGGGGTCGTGCCCGCGCTCCGCACCGTCACACGGATCGTCTCCCGCGTGACGAAGCCCTCGCCGTCGGTGAACTCCGCCGAGAGGTTGTAGCCCCCCTCGCGAGTCCAGGTGTAGGAGGCGCCGCCGCTGCCGGCGATCGATCCCACGTCCTGGCTGTTGCCGTCGCCGAAGGTGAAGCGCAACCGTCCACTGACGGAACGTCCGTCGCCGTCCGTCACGCGCGCGGTCACCTGGGCAGACTGTCCGGCGCTGGGCTCGGCGGGCGAGGTGGACACGTCGACCGTGATCCGCTGCTTCAGGCGAACCGTGGTCGAAGTCTCGAGGTTCTGCACCTTGGCGGTGACGGTGGTCGTCACGTTCGTGCGCAGCGTCGTCCGCGCTTCGCCGCGGTCGTTGGACACCACATCCGTGGCGCTCAGTGAACCAGCGGTGGTGGAGAAGGTCACGGAGGCGCCGGCGACCAGGGCGCCCGTCGAGGCCGACACCGTGGCGATGATCTCGACGTCGGCTCCAGTCGATGGCACTTCCAGGGGGGTGCTGACCAGGCTGATCGACCCGGGCGGGGCCGAACCGATGCGGAGCTGCAGTTCTGCCGTGACGGCGCCGGAGCTGGCCGTGATCTTGGCCTGGCCCGTCGCCGGACCCGACCGGTAGGTGACCGACGCCTGCCCGTTGGTCAACCGGACCTTCCGCTGATCGAGTTCGCCGGCGTCCGCGCCGAGGCTGATTTCGACACCGTCGGCCACGGGTGTGCCGTCCGTCTTCGCGAGCCGCACGGTGATGGTGGTGCTCGAGTTGGTCGGCACGATCATCGAGTCGGCCTTGATCGTCAGCACGGACCCGCTTGGGGCGAACGGTGTGCCGTTGTCCACCCCGCACCCGGCGGCGAGCGCCAGACCGAGCGCTGTCAGAATCCCCAGGAGTGTATTCGCGCCGTATCGCGTCATCACCTTGCGTCCTCGATGGTAATGGCCGGGGTGCGCCTCGCTGCCGCAAGCCACACGACTCCCAACCTGCCCGCCACGAGTATCGGCGGGTGCAGTGCCGGGCAATAGCGCGCACGTTTGTGCATGCCCTCAGGCGAGAGCGAGCGCGGCCCCAGGGACGTCCGGGCAAGATTGCTGCCAGCACGAGGCCCCAGTGCGACAGCCCTGCAGGGCATCGCGGCAGAAGGTGTGGTCCGATTCCCGGTCCACCTCGGCGACAGAACCGTCAGCACGGTTATCGGCTTGCGGCCAGCGGAGTCTGGTCTCGTGAGCCGCCAAGCACACCGTGCGCGCCGTGCGCCGCAGGCCGCAAGCCGATTGCGGCTAATATCCCCTTCGTGTTCACGCGCGTCGCGCTCGTGGTCGCCCTCGCGGTGACGCTGCGCGCCGGGGACGTGTTCGTCGCCGGATGGCACGGTCGGGTGGCCTCGATCGTGGCGTGGCTGCCGCCGATGGGCTCGATGGCCGCCCGATTCGCGGGTGCCTTCGTCGTGGCGGCGACACTCCTCTGGGCGCTCACGGCGTGGCCACGACGCGGACCCGGTGCCTCCCCCGAGCGAACCTCGCCCTGGACGCCCCTGCTCTGGGGCGCGCTCGCCGTCGTGCCATTCCTGCCCTGGCTGCCCGATGTGTTCCCAGGGTTCCTCATTCTTGCGGGCCCGATGCTGTGGGTACTGCTCGGCGGCGCGCTCCTCGCCGGCCTGTGGGATGCCCGTGCGTCCTTTCCGTCCATGCGCCTGCCTGTCTGGCGCCCACGCCCTGCGGCCCTGTTCATCGCGGCACTCGTGATCTACAGCGGCCTTGGCCTTGCGCTCACGAGCCGTCATGGTCTTCGCGGCGACGAACCCCACTACCTGGTCATCGTCGAGAGCCTGCTTCGCGACGGCGATCTCCGGGTCGAGAACAACTACGGCGCCGCACACTACCGCAGGTTCGTGCCCGAGGGTCC
>CAYLZN010000154.1:0-12379 GCA_964387935.1 uncultured Vicinamibacteraceae bacterium
GGCTGGCAGCACCTGGCGTACCAGGATCAGCTCGCGGCGAAGCGCGTGCGCCTCGAAGAGCGGTTGCGGAATGCCCTCGGCGACCGCGTCCCTGCGGTGCGACCCGTCCTCGACCCTGCCGGTCGTGCCGGTGCCGACGTCGAGAGCCCGTGGGGGTTTCGCCATAAGGTCCACTTCGTCTGCGCGCCCGGTGGGGCCACGTCCACGGTGACGCTGGGGCACTTCGCGCCGCGGGGGCAGACCGTCATTCCGGTGACGGAGTGCCCGGTGCATGCCGAGGCCGGCAACGCCACCGCCTGGCAGATCGTCGCGGCCGCCCGGCGCCTCGGGATTCCGGGGGCGACCGCTGACGGACGCGCTGGCCTGCTCCGGCACCTGGTCGTGCGCGTGGGGCGTGCCACGGGCGAGCAACTCGTGACCCTCGTCGTCACCGATGCCCGGGATCCGCGCGTGTCGCAGCTCACCGAGGCGATCGCGAGGTGGGATCCTGCTCCTGGCGGCCTCCACGTCAACGTGCTGGAGGGGCGCAGCTCGTATCTGTTCGGACCGGAGACGAGAAAGGTCCGCGGCCACTCGTGGCTTCGTGAGGAGGTGGCTGGTGTCAGTTTTCTCATCGGCCCGACCGCCTTCTTCCAGACGAACGTGACCGCGGCGGAGACGCTGGTGCGACTGGTGCTCGAGGCGGTGCCCGTCTCCTGCGTGGACGTGCTCGATCTGTACGCGGGGGGAGGCCTCTTCGCCCTGCCGCTGGCGCGCCGCGGGCACCGGGTCCTCGGGGTCGAGGAGAATCCGGCCGCGGTGGAGGCGGGTCGGCGGAGCCAGCGCCTCAACGGGCTCGACGGCGGCACGTGCCGGCTCGTGCGCGCGCGGGTCGAAGACCTTCGTGCGCCGCGGGCCCAGGCCGTCGTGCTGGATCCGCCGCGGCGCGGCTGCGCGGCGCGCGTGTGGCACACGATCGCACGCGAGGTGCGACCCGACGTGATCGTCTACGTGTCCTGCGATCCCGACTCGCTGGCGCGCGACCTTGGCGCCTGGCTCCGGGCCGGCCCGCGGGGCGCACCGTCCTATCGCATCTGCAGCGTGCAGCCGCTCGACATGTTTCCCCACACGCCGCACCTCGAGACCGTGGTGACGATCCGTCGCGACGCGGGCGACGCGCCGGGACGTGCCGGGAGGGGACGCCCACGATGACGCGCATCATGATCTCCTGCGGCGAGGCGTCAGGCGACTTGTACGCCGGGGCCCTGGCACGCGGGCTGCTCACCATCGATCCGGGGCTGACCATCACGGGGTTCGGCGGCGAGCGCCTGCAGCAGGCCGGCGTCTCGTTGATTGGCGACTACCACGGGATCTCGGTCACGGGACTCGTGGAGGTCCTGCGCGTCCTGCCTCGGACCTGGGCGATGTACCGGCGCCTGGTGGCGAGCGCGACGCGCGACAGGCCGGACGTGTTCGTCGCGGTGGATTTCCCGGACTTCAATTTCAGGCTGGGTCTGGCGCTGCATCGGCTCGGCGTGCGAGTCGTCTACTACATCAGCCCCCAGGTGTGGGCCTGGCGGCCGACACGGCTGGCCACGATGAAACGGTTCGTCGATCGGGCCCTCGTGATCTTTCCCTTCGAGGTGCCACTCTACGAGCAGGCCGGCATCCCGGTGGAGTTCGTCGGCCATCCCCTCGTCGATCTGCTCGACCCCGCACCGCCGCGAGACGAGTTCCTGCGCGGCGTCGGGCTCGATCCCTCCGAGGCCACAGTGGCCCTGCTGCCAGGCAGCCGCCCGAACGAGGTGCGCCTGATTCTCCCGGTCCTGCTCGACGCGGCGGCGCGCCTGGCAACACGGGATGCGCGTCTGCAGTTCGTCATCGCCCGGGCACCGCGCCTCGACGATGCGCTCTTTGCCAGCGCACGGGACGCGGCCGACCGGGGCCTGCGGCTGGCGATCGTCGAGTCCGAGACGGACGCCGTGCTCGCGAACGCCGACGCGACGGTGACCGCGTCGGGCACCGCCACGGTGCAGACGGCGTTGCACCGCTGCCCGATGGTCATCGTGTATCGCCTGTCACCCCTGACCTACAGGCTGGGCGTGCGCTTCGTGAAGGTGGACACCTACGGCATGGTGAACCTGGTGGCGGGGCGGCGCGTGGTCCCGGAACTGATGCAAGACGACTGCACGGCGGACAACATCGTCACCGAGACGGAGAGGCTGCTGCGCGAACCTGCACACGCGGCGGCCACCCGCGCGGCGCTGGACGACGTCCGGCAGAAGCTCGGAGGTCCTGGCGCCAGCCGGAGGGCAGCCGAAGCCGTCCTCCGCGTGGCCGAGCGCCGGGCGCCGCAGGTCACGAGCCGATTGTCGAAGTGAGAGTGGGGCTCAGAGCCCGGCGGCGGCTTCGCGAAGGGGCGTGGTGTTCACGACCGTCAGCGTGTCGTCGATCTCCGGCGGGGGCACGGCGCGCTCCACTTCCTCCAGCGTGGTGAGTCCCCGCTGCACTTTCAGCTGCCCGTCCTCGAACATCGTCCGCATGCCGCCGGCAATGGCCGCGCGGCGCAGCGGATCGGTCCCGCCGCCGGCCATCAGCGTCGCGCGCACACGCGGGGTGAGGCTCAGGAGTTCGACAATCGCCATCCGGCCCCGGAATCCCGTGTGGCGACACTGGTCGCAGCCAGGACCGTCCGCGCGGCCGCCAGGGCCGGGCCGCTGGCAGGAGCACAGGGTGCGGACGAGTCGCTGGGCCATGACGCCGATGACCGACGAGGCGACGAGGTAGGCAGGGATGCCCATGTCCACGAGCCGCGTGACCGAGCTCGGCGCGTCGATCGTGTGCAGCGTGGACAGAACCAGATGCCCGGTCTGCGCGGCGTGGAACGCCACCTGCGCCGTTTCCGTATCGCGGATTTCCCCGACCATGATGATGTTCGGATCCTGGCGCAGGATGGACCTGAGTCCGGCGGCGAACGTGAGGCCGGTCTTCGGTGAGACCGCCACCTGGTTGATGCCGACCAGACGGTACTCGACGGGGTCCTCGACCGTGACGATGTTGGTGGTCTCGGAGGCGAGCTGGTTCAGCGCCGCGTAGAGCGTCGAGCTCTTGCCGCTGCCCGTCGGACCGGTCACGAGAATCAGGCCTTGCGGCCTTCGCAGCAACTGCTTGAACGTGGCCAGCGTGTCCTCTTCGAAGCCCAGCTCGTCCAGACTCACCTTCGCGCGGTTCCTCGCGAGGATGCGCACGACGACCTTCTCGCCGTCCGCCGTCGGCAGACTGGAGATGCGGAAGTCGAACGTCTCCCCGTTCACCACCATGCGCGTGCGGCCGTCCTGCGGCCGACGTCGCTCGGCGATGTCCATGTGCGCGGCGATCTTGATGCGGGAGACGATCTTCGGGTGCGTGCGCTTGGGAATCGTCAGGACCTGGCGCAGCGCCCCGTCCACGCGGTAGCGGAGCACCGTCGCCTTCTGCTGCGGTTCGATATGGATGTCCGACGCCCGCGCGCGAATGGCGTCGACGAAGATCGCGTTGACCAGCTTGATGACGGGCGCCGCCAGCGCCGCCCGCTCGAGCTCCTCGTTCGACGTTCCCAGCGTGTCGGTGTCCGTGTCGTCGAGCAGCGCCAGCTGGTCGGTGAGCTGGAGGCTGTCCACGAGGCCGCCCATGCTCTCGTCGCCGTACGCCCGCTCGATCGCCGCGATCACTTCGCTCTCTGGTCCGACCACGGGCTTCAGTCGCAGCCCGGTGCGGAACTGCACCGCGTCCATCGCGGAGACGTCCGTCGGGTCGGCCATGATGACGTACAGGTCCCGGCCATCGACCGTCCAGGGCAGGCAGCGATGGCGCGTCGCCAGCTCCTTCGGTACCTTGGCGACCGCTTCGGACGAGATGTCGATCGACGCCATGTCGGCCGACGGCAGCCGGAGCTGGTCGGCGATGAGATCCGCAAGCTGAGCCTCGGTCACGTAGCCCAGCTCGACCAGCACGGACCCGATGCGCTGGTTCTTCTCGGTCTTCTGGATGTGCAGCGCTTCGTTCAGCTGGTCGGTCGAGATGATGCCCTGGGCGATCAGCATCTCGCCGAGGAGTCGGCGGCGACCCCGGAAGTCTCCACGCGGTTGAGGCGGTGTGTTCAGCGGCGGCGGCGTCGGCATGGCTGGCCTCGGCAGCCGAGAGGAATCCCCTGACTGCCGTCGTGGTAATCGGCGGCTCACAGTGGGACATGAGCGGGGCGCACACGGGTGGGCGATGGCGCCCGCCTGGCAGGCCCGAGGTCGATCAGCGGTCGGGCCGGTAGGGCAGGAGGACTCCGGGGGCGAGCAGGCCGGTCGGGTCGAGAGCCTGCTTCACGGCACGCAGGGCCGCGAGGCCGTCTGGCCCGTGGAGCATCTCCAGGAACTGCTGCTTGAGGGGGTTGCGACCGACGCCGTGTTCCGCGAGCGGCGAGCCCCCGAGGGCGAGCACCGACTGGCCGGCGTCGAGCAGGGCCTGCCTGCCCAACGCCAGGTCTTCCGGCCGGCGTGGCAGGACGTTGGGGTGAACATTGCCGTCGGACAGGTGACCCCAGATGGCGAGATCCAGATCGCGTCGTTCGCACGCCGCCTGGCAGGCGTGCACCATCTCGGCAAAACGGTCGAAGGGGACGATGAAATCCCCGGCCAGCTTCGACAGGGCCGGCGAGATCTGCTGCTGCGCGAGGGCGATGCGCCGATTGACGGCCTGCGGCACCGCCTCGCGCAGTTCGTGGAGTTGCGCGCGACGCGCCGTGTCTCCAGGCAGGGTGATCTCCGTGCGGTCCAGCAGACCGCGATCGTCGATGAGCCGAACGAACCGCCCGAGCGGCGTGACCATGCCCTCCGGCTCGAGGGCGTTTTCGACCAGCCCTCGCGCCTGGTCGCTCGTGGTGCCCGGCGGCAGCTCGATCGTCACGAAGAGGATGGCCCCCACGGCGTGGTCGAGTGTCACGTCGAGTTCCCGATCGATCCCGTCCTGCCGCAGCAGTGCCACCGAACGCCGGTCCAGGTACTCGATCGCGGAGACGTCGATCCCGGTGGGATCCTGCTGGCGCCACGTGCGGCGGGCCTCGACCCTCAGGGCGTCGGTGAGCGCTCGCGCGTCCTCTTCGTGCGGCAGCGCCAGGCAGGCGAGGCACGTGGCGGGTGCGCGGTCCACCACCCGGAGCGTGACGCTTGTCACGATTCCCAGCGTGCCCTCTGCGCCCACGAAGAGATCGACGAGGTCCATCTCGGGGGCGAGGGCGTAGCCGGCAGCGCACTTGGGAACCTGGGGCCGCGTGAGCGGCGCGACGGGGACGCGGATGACCGACCCTGCGGTGACGATGTCGAAGTAGCCATCGGGGTGCGCCGTGGTCTCGCCGCGCCGAAGGTCGAGGACTTCGCCCGAGGCCAGGACCACGGTGATGGCGGCGACCCAGTCGCGGGTGGTCCCGTACTTGAAGGTCGCTGGCCCCGCCGCGTTGGTCGAGACCACCCCTCCCACCGTGGCGCCTGTGTAGGTGGGAACGGGCGGATACAGTGAACGGTGTGCGTCCAGGGCACGCTGCAGCGCGTCCAGCGTGGCGCCGGCCCCGACGTGTACTTCACCGCCGTCGCGCGTGATCTCGCCGAACCGCGCCATCGAGAGCACGGTCTCCCCGCGCGGGGTTGCCCCTCCGGTCAGCGACGACTGCGCGCCGATCGCAAGGACGGGCCCGCCGAGGGCGAGGATCGCGGCGACGTCAGCCTCGGTTTCCGGGTGCGCCAGGGCACTGGCCTGCCCTCCCGGGAAGTGGGCCGCATCTTCCCTCACGGCGGCCAGTAGGTCTGGATCCGTGACGAGGCGGGGCGGGCGCCTCGATCCGCGCGGGGCCCGCGCATGAACTTCGCGCGGGCCTCTCACTTCAGCTTCGAATCGAACGCGCGCACGAACTCCGCGAGCGCCTCGATCTCATGAGGTTTCAGCTTGGTCTTGAAGCCCAGCATGGCCGTCCCCGGGACGCCCTCCCGGATGATCGCCGCGACCTCCTTCGAGCTCGTCCCGTGCTTCCACTCGCCATCGACGAAGCTCATGCCCTGGAGCTTGGAATCACCTTTTGGCCCGTGGCACATGGCGCAACGCTGCTTGTACAGCGCAGCGGCGTCCGCCTTGGCCGTGCGGTCCTGAGCGGCCGCCGGCGTGCGCCAGGATCCCATTCCCACGGTGCAGGTCAGCACCGCGACACCGAGCACTCCATACCGCATCGAATCACGCCTCCAGGCCCCGTCCGAAGCGGGGCGACCTCTCATTTGACAGGAACTCGCCACTGGCGTCCAGCAGAACGGGAGCGCCGGCGGCCGGCGGTCACGTCCACCAGGGGGGCCGCGGTGAGCGGCACGTGGTCGATGTCGGCCAGGGTGCGTGCGAGGACCGCGGGTGACGCGAGGTGGACGAGCAGCAGGTCCGCATGGCGGAGCGTGTCGAAGAGCGAATCGGCCCGGCAGCCCCGCAGGGTCCCGAGCACGACGAACAGCCAGCGCACGTACCCACGTACTCCCCCGCTTTCGTGCGCGACCCAACTCGCCCAGGCGCGCGCAGCCAGATAGCGACGGACCACGTCGTCCTCGGACGCGCACGTCGGGTCGCCGCACTCCGGCGTCGTGGCGGCAGGCGTGAACGACTGGCACACATCGGGCGGGATGGCATCGGCCAGGAGACGGAGGGCTCCTGCTGCAGCAGCGGGTCCGGAATCAGGGACCGACGGGTGATGCTCCTCGACGCTCGCAGCTGCGAGACATCGCTCCGCGTAGCAGTCGAGCGGACCGTCCTCGGCCCGCCAGCGGCGGAGGGCTTCGGCGCCCGCGGCGAGGGCGCCCAGCGACACCTCGAGCGGGACGGCGTTCCGGCGCAGATTGGCCAGCACGAACCGCTCCCAGTGGTCGAACGCCGTCCAGGTGAAGAGCGCGTCGGGTCGCAGCAGAGGAGGCAACGCGTCTCGCAGGTCCAATCCCTCCCACACGTGCGCCTCGACCAGCATCGCCGGCGCCGGTGTCACCTCGATGTCCTGCGGGCTGCCGAAGAGGAGGGACGCAGCCGTGGGGCAGTAGTGCGACAGCGACACCGCCGTGGAGCCGGGCCGCATCACCGCGACACGCGGGAACTGCTGACACGAGAGCGGCAGCGCGCCGTGGCCCAGGCTGCGTTGTATCGCGCAACCTCTGTCCTCGAACGCGCACCGACCATCATCGCCGACGCCGATCAGGCCCGCGTAGTCACCCGACCGCGTGGGGAACGCGACGAGCGGCGCAGCGTCGGAGGGGACGACCAGCGCTCCGGCGCGCAACGCCTCGGACAGCGCGTCGTAGCACGAGACCTCGACCGGGATCGTCCAGCCGGAGCGGCAGCAGGCGCCGGCGTTGCGGCAGACGTAATCCTGATGGAAACGCAGGATGTCCGCCGTCACAGACCCAGGACCCGCGCGGCGCGTTCGAAGTCCTCGTGCCTCACGTAGATGATGTAGCCGAATCCGCCTCGCCCGTCCGTCACCCCGGACGCGCAGACGACATTGAGGCCGGCTTCGTACAGGCGACGGTGGTACTCGACGAGCGCGCCCAGTTCGTTGTCGCCCTGGATCAGAAATGCATGTTGCGGCCCGTTGAGTGTCAGTCCCTCTTGCGCGGCCACGTGCTCGAGCTGTCCTTCGTCCTCGGGGAAGAAGACGAGCTGGGTCTTCTCCATGCCCAGCGGGATGCCGTTGAACGCGAGCAGGGTCACCTCACCGGACGCGAGGTGCGCGAGGAGCTGGTACGCCTCGCCGGGCCTGTCATCCACCACCGCGTAGTAGTAGGCGATGGGGCGAATCGCGGCGGCCATGGCGCGAATCCTTTCTGCCGCCCGTGGCAGAGGGCGTGGACGGGCGGACCTCCTGCAGGCATTGTAGACCCGTCGTCAGCCCTTGATGACCCCCATGGGTCGAAGACGCGCGACCTTGCGCGCGATGCCCGCGCCGTGCACCACGTCGATGACCTCGTCCACATCTTTGTAGGCATCCGGGATCTCCTCGAGGATCCCGTCGCGGGTCTCGCTCTTGACGACCACGCCGGCCTGTTCCAGCGCGCGCAGGACGCTGTGCACGTCGCGGCCGCGCTTCGCGGCCGTCCGACTGAGGAGGCGGCCCGCACCGTGGCAGGCCGTGCCAAAGGTCTCGCGCATCGAGCCGGCCTGGCCGACGAGCACCCACGAGGCCGTGCCCATCGACCCCGGAATGAACACGGGCTGGCCGCAGGCGCGATACGAAGCAGGGATTTCGGCGTGCCCCGGCGGAAACGCGCGGGTGGCGCCCTTTCGGTGCACCAGCACCTCGCGGACCCGGCCCTCGATGGTGTGCGTCTCCAGCTTGGCGATGTTGTGGCACACGTCGTAGACGACCTCCAGGCCGACGTCGCGACCGAACACCTTCCGGAACGCCTCTCGAAGGAAGTAGGTGATGCCCTGGCGATTCGCCCATGCGAAATTTGCGGCGGCGCGCATGGCGCCGAGATATCGCTGGCCGTCGCGCGACTGGCTGGGGACGCAGGCGAGCTGGCGGTCGGGCACGGCGAGCCCGTGCCGGGCCATGGCCGGACCCATGTCGCGCAACGCGTCGGTGCACACCTGGTGCCCGAGTCCTCGTGACCCGGAATGCACGAGCACGACGACCTGGCCTGCCTGGAGCCCGAGGTCGCGCGCGGCCCCCTCGTCGTCGACCCGTTCGACGTACTGGACTTCGAGGAAGTGGTTGCCGCTGCCGAGCGTGCCGACCTGCGGACGGCCGCGTTCCTTGGCACGCGCCGAAACGGCATCAGGGTTCGCGTCGGCCAGTGCCCCGCCGGCCTCCGAGAACTCCGCGTCGCGCGCGTGGCCGTACCCGTGCGCGACCATCCACCGCGCGCCCTCCACGAGCACGCCGTCGAGGTCGCGGGGCGTGAGCCTGATGGCACCGGAGCCGCCTGTGCCGCACGGCACGTCCCGGAAGACCTGCATTACGAGATCGCGCACGCGCGGCCGCACCTCGGCCACGCCGAGATCCGCGCGGAGCAGGCGCACCCCGCAATTGATGTCGAAGCCCACGCCGCCAGGGGAGACGACGCCAGATTCCCAGCAGGTGGCGGCCACACCGCCGATTGGAAAGCCGTAGCCCTGGTGGATGTCCGGCATCGCGAGACTCGGCCCGACGATCCCCGGCAGCATCGACACGTTGACGGCCTGTTCGAGGGACTGGTCGCCGGCGATGTGGTCGAGAAGAGCCTTCGAGGCGTACACGATCACGTCGGTGCGCATGCCCCGGGTGGAGTCGCGAGGGATGCGCCAGCGGAAGTCGTCGATGCGCTGGAGCCGGGATGCGGCGCTCATACGTCGAGGAACACGCGGCCCACCCACGTGCCGTCGCGCTCCGTCACCTCGAGGTCATGATACGTCACCGCCTTGACAATCAGCCTCCACGGATGGCGCCCCAGGTGTCGCGGTTCGCCCACCAGCGCGGCGAAGACGCGCGTCTCATCGATCTGCGTGACCTCGCAGGATCGCGCGGCGAAGCGGCCCGTATCGAACAGGTACAGCACCTCCTCGAGGAAATTCACCAGCAGCGAGCCGTAGTCCTGCCCGGTCACCGCAATCGGCCACCGGGCGCCTGTGGTGAGGTTGGTGTCATCGACCGCAATCGACACGAGCGCCGCCACGGCCTGCTCGAACAGCGCCGCCGCCGTGTCGCCGCGGGCTTCGAAGCCGACGTCGGCGGTGTGCTCGAGGATGGTGAATCCGCTGGTCGTCAAGGCCTGGGACGGTTTCGCGCGGCGGTCACCGCGCGCTGGTCGAAGGTGAACGGCCCGTCGAGGGCGGCCAGTTCCGCGGCATCGCGCTTGTACACGTCGTCGTAGAAATACACGTCCTCGTCTCCGACGCCAGCCACGGCAGTCCAGTACAGCAGCAGCACAGGGAGCGTGCGTGTCACCTCGATGAACTGCGTGCGGCCGCTGTCGATCGCCGTCCGAATCGCCGATTCGGGCCAGCGTTCCGGATCGTCGAGGACGAGGCTGGCCAGTTCGACGATGCGGTCCACGCGAATGCAGCCGCTGGAGAAGGCCCGCGCGTCCTCGTTGAAGAGATCCCGCTGCGGCGTGTCGTGCAGGTAGACCAGGTGCGGGTTCGGGAAGTTGATCTTGAGCCGGCCGAGCGCGTTGTTCGGGCCCGGGGGCTGGACCACCCGGCCGTCCACCTGCCTGAAGCCCTTCTTGCGCAGGTAGTCCGGGTCCTTGCGCATGCCGGGGATCACATCACGCTGCATGATGCCCGGCGGGATCGTCCAGGAGGGATTGATGACGACCTGGTTGATCTCCGCCCTGAATACCGGCGTCCTGGTGTAGGGCTTGCCGACGACCACGTTGGAGGCGAGGCGGACCGCGTTGTCTTCGATGTGCAACGCCCTGAAGCTCGGGATGTTCACGACGACGAACTCCGCTGGCAGGTCGTGCAGGAGCAGGCGTCCCCGTTCGAGGGCGAGGCGGAGCTTGGCGATGCGGTCGGCGACGGGCTTGTTGATCGCCCCCAGCGTTCGTGCCCCGAGCACGCCGTCGGCGGTCAGGCCGTTGCGCGACTGAAAGCGCCGGACCGCTTCGGCGGTCCGGCGGCCGTACGTGGTCGGGGTGGCCGCCAGCGTGTCGGGCGCGGCCGCATAGGCGTCCTCCGTGGCCAGGCGCTGACGCAGGATCGGCACGCGCGGGTCGACGTCGCCGGGCTTCAGGGTCGGACCGGCGGGCACGGGGGGCCAGCCGCCGGCGGCCTCGATGGCCCGGTAGCGCACCAGCGCTGCCCGAAGCGCGGCGTAGAGCGGCTGCTGAGGTCGCAGGCGATCCAGCGCCGGGTGCAACCGGCCCGCGGCGATCGCCTGTTCGAGCAGTTCCGTCGGGGGAGTCGCGAGCACTCCCTCGAAGTCCGGCCTGAAGTTCCAGGCGCGGTCGATTCTGGTCGGGTCGATCTTGCCGTAGCGCAGGTGGTAGGCGAGTCGTACGACCGCGTCGGTGGCGAGCAGGTCCAGGTCTGCGTCGCGCATCGGGACGGCCGGGAGGGTCCGCAGTCGATCCAGCGTCGACGCGTGATAGTCCTCGGGTGAAAGTCCGTCGCCGCGGCTGGCCTGGACCACGGCCAGGAGTTCGTCGATCCGAGCGGGCGCGGTCCAGGCGGGCTCGTAGCCGCGACGCTCGTAGAAATCGGGAAGGACGACGCGAGAGGCGAGCGTGCGCCCACTCACGACGACCTTCGCGCCGTTGCGCAGGTGGTCCACCCGCGTGTTGATGAGTGCGGCGACCTCGCTCTGCGCGTGAGCCGACGCGGCCGCCAAGGCGAGCAGGAGACCGGTCAGCGCCCACGAGGGTCGTGACATGGCGGGCATTGTGGACGGAAGCGGCCCGGAGTGTCGAGCGGAAGAAGAGCGGCGTACGGCGTACGGCGTACGGGGCGGGCGGCTTGCGGCGGGCGGCAGGCACGGTGGAAATCGTTGGCCAGTTGCCGCGTGCTGGGTGCGGCGTGCGTGATCGAGAGGCCGGCGACGGATGGGGGCTCCATCGCTAATCCCGTGTTTCGAGGGCGCACCCGGTACCTGGCACCTGGCACTCTATCCACGGGCGCCGCACAGTTTCTGACGGAATTGGTTCAGTTCCTTCGTCTGCCTTCTGCCGAGCCGAGTCATCTCCGGGTGTAACTTCAGGCTGCCCGCTGGCCGCTTTGGGACTGCCGTGACGACCCCCTTTGCGAAACTGCGTCCGGAGCGTTGTCCTGCACGTTGGCGCGAAGATTGCGCCTCTTGTTCATCAAACTGAAGGCGAGGAAAGCAAACCACCAGCCGATCGGCTGGCAGTGTCGAGGGCCGACCGGGTGTGCATGGAGGTCTGCCTCGGCTCAGCGCTGCCATTGGAGGCCCAAGATGAAGCGCTGGTATCGAATGCTCTGGATTCTCGTGGCCGTTCTGGCGGTGTCGGTGCCGGCGCCGGCGAGTCCCGTCCTCTGGACACTGAGCGGAGTGACGTTCTTCGACGGTGGCACGGCGGCTGGGAGCTTCATCTACGACGTCAGCACGAACACCTACACTTCGGTGAGTCTCACGACCACGGCGGGCAGTCTCCGCCCGGGCGCGACACACGCGTTTGAAAGCCCCGTCTTTGGCAGCACGTCCGCGGTGCTGTTCGCCAATTCGAGCACTGCGGCGAATCTCACCGGCGAGACGCTGCTCGTCTTGGTTTTCAGCTCGCCGCTGACGAACGTCGGCGGTACCGTTCCCCTTGTGGGCGCCGAGGAATGGACGTGCGCTGTGCCCGATTGCCATTCGTTCCTCAATGACTACCGCAACACCTACTCCGGGACCTCCCTGAAGGGGCAGGTCTCCACG
>CAYLZN010000155.1:0-12348 GCA_964387935.1 uncultured Vicinamibacteraceae bacterium
CGCATTGTCCGGGTGCGCCGGCGGCGTCCACGAGGGACCTGGCGACGCCGCGCTCGGCGAGAAGGTCCCGGATCCGGCGACGCCAGCGCAGGTGGCTTGCCACCCGTAGGTCAGGGCGTGGCCGAGCGAGTCCACCGCCGTCACGCTCAGAGACACCGCCGCGCCTGGCGCCGACGGATTTGGCGCGCCGCTCGGCCCCGCGGAGATCGTCACCGCGTGCGTGGTCGAGGCCACGTTCTGCGTGAACGTGGCGGTGTCACTCAGCCCCTGGCCGTCGCTCGCGATGACCTGGACCGTGCAGGGCTGCGTGGCGCCGCTGCCGTTGGGCGGAGCGGTCCACGAGGGGTTCTGCACCGAAGCACTGGGCGCGAACGTCCCCGGGCCGGACAGCCCCGGACAGGACGCCGACCACGCGTAGCTGATCTCGTGTCCGAGTGAATCCGCCGCCGATGCCGTCATCGCCGCGGTCCCGCCCGACGGCACGGTGCTCGGGTTGCCCGCCGGCGGGGCACTGAACGTGAGCGTGTGCGGCACGGCCGACGGGCTGACCTTCTGGATGTACGAGCTGTTGACGCCGAGGCCCGCCGTGTCGATCACCGTGACGCGGATCAGGCAGTTCACATCCGCATTGTTGTTGTTCGGTGGCGTCCAGGTCGGCGCCGCCGCCGACGCGCTCGGCGAGAACGTGCCGGTCCCCACCACCTCGGCGCAGGTCGCCTGCCAGAGGTAGCTGAGCGTGTGCTCGAACGTGTCCACGACGCCGACCGTCAGCGGCACCGGCACGCCGGGCGCGGACGGATTGGGCGTCCCAGACGCCGGAGCGGTGAGCGTGAGCGAGTGCACCGCCGCGCTCACTGTCTGTGTGTAGAACGCCGTCACGGTCTTGTCGAGCCCATCGTCGACGGTCAGCGTGATGGTGCAGACTTCGGCCACGTTGCTGAAGTTGGCTGGCGCCTTCCACGTCGGAGACGCGGCCGAGGCGTCGGGCAGGAACGTGCCGTTGTTCGGCAGCCCCGGACACGCGGCGTGCCAGGCGTAGTTGAGCGCGTGCCCGTAGGAATCGACGATCCCTGCGGCCACGGCGACGTTTCCCCCGGAGGCCACGGGATTCGGCGTGCCGGCTGGCGGCAGGGTGATCGTCAGCGTGTGCGCGGCCGGCTGCACCCCTTGCGTGAACGACCCGTTCACGCTCTCGCCGTGGCCGTCGTCGATGACGACGCTGATGTCGCAGGTCTGCGGATCGCCGGTCGTGTTGACGGGCGCGATCCAGGCGGGCGTGGGCGACGCCGCGCTCGGGTTGAAGCTGCCGCCACCCATCCCTCCCGCGCATGTCGCGGACCACTGATAGTTGAGCGCGTGATTGAGCGAGTCCACCGCGGCCGCCGTCACGGCCACCGCCCCGCCCGAGACCACCGGGTTCGGGACCCCGCTCGGCGGAACCGTGAGCGTCAGCGTGTGCGCCACAGAGGCGACCCCCTGCGAATACGTGCCCGACCGGACCTCCCCCTGGTTGTCGTTGACGGTGACGCTGATCGTGCACGCCTGTTCGCTGCCGGTGAGGTTCGTCGGCGCCGTCCACGTCGGGTTCGCGACCGTGGAACCCGGGCTGAACGTGCCCGTCTGGCCGCCGAGCGCCGGACACTCCGCCTGCCACAGGAACGACAGCGGGTGGTTCAGCGAATCCACCGCGGTAACGCTGAGCGCGGCCGCGCTGCCGGACCCGGTCGGATTCGGCGACCCTGACGGCCCGGCCGTGATCGTCAGCGAATGCGACACGGAGCCGACCTGCTGCTGGTAGGAATCGGCGGCCGTCAGACCCTGGCCGTCGCTGGCGACCACCGAGATCGAGCAGGTCTGCGTGTTGCCCGTCAGGTTCGATGGCGCGGTCCAGATGGGGTTCTGCGCGTTGGCATCCGAGAACGACCCGTTGTTGCCCAGGGCGGGACAGAGCGCCGTCCACTGGTAGCTCACGACGTGAGCGAGCGAATCAGCGGCCGTCACGCTGAGACTGGCCTGGCCACCGGAGTCGACGGGATTGGGAGCCCCGGTGGGAGACGCGGTGATCGTCAGCGTGTGGGTCAGCGAGGCCACCTGCTGCTGGTAGGTCGCGACCCCCGAGATGCTCCCGTCGCTGGCGGTCACCGTGATGGCACAGGTCTTCGTCGTGCCGGTCAGGTTGGCCGGCGCCGTCCACGTCGGGTTCTGGACGGCGTTGCTCGGATTGAAGGTGCCCTGGCCGCTCAGTTCGGCCGGGCAGACCGACGCCCACGAGTAGGTCACCGGGTGCAGGAACGAATCGGCGGCTGTCGCCGACAGCGACGCCGTGCCGCTCGACGCCACGGGGTTCGGCGATCCGGCGGGTTCCGACGGGAACGTGATCTCGTGCGGTGCGGTCAGCACTTGCTGGGTGAACTGCGCGCTCGCGCTCTGGCCCTGACCGTCGCTGGCGATCACCGAGATGGTGCAGGTGTGCGTCGCACCCGTCAGGTTCAGCGGCGCCGTCCAGTTCGGGTTCTGCACGTTGTTCGCGGACAACGTGCCGTTGCTGGCGAGCGTGGGACACGTCGCATTCCAGGAGTAGTTCAGCAGGTGGGTGTAGGAGTCCACGGCGACGACGCTCAGGGTGACCAGCTTGGCGGACACGACCGGGTTCGGCGACCCGGCCGGCTGCGTCTGGATGGTGACCGTGTGCGGCAGCGGCGACACGGTCTGCGTGTAGCTGCCGTTGGCCGTCTGCCCCTGGCCGTCGTTCACCGTGACCGAGATCGAGCAGGTCTGCGCGTTGCCGGTGAGGTTGGCCGGCGCGGTCCACGTCGGGGTGGCCGTTCCGCCGTTGGTGAAGGCCCCGCTGGCCAGCCCGCCGTTGCACGTCGCCGTCCAGATATAGCTGAGGGCATGGTCGTACGAATCGACGGCCGTCACGCCCACGGCCACGTTCCCGGAGGACGCCACCGTGCCCGGGGTGCCGGTGGGACCGGACGTGATCGTCAGCGTGTGGGGTGACGGATCGACCCGCTGCGCAATACCGGCGGTGGCGTTCTGTCCCTGGTTGTCGGTGACGTTGACCGTGATCGTGCAGGTCTGCTGAATCCCCGTCTTGTTGACCGGCGGCGTCCACGAGGGCGACTGGAGGCTCGCGTTCGAGAAGATGCCGGTGCCGCCCGTGGACCAGGGGCACGTCGCGGTCCAGGCGTAGCTGAGCACGTGGCCCAGGGTGTCGATCGCGATCACATCCAGGCTCGTCGCATTCGGCGGCACGACCGGGTTCTGCGTGGACGTGGGCCCGCTCGTGATGGTCACCGTGTCACCGGTCGGTCCGACCAGCTGGACGAAGCTCGCCGTCGCATCGACCCCGTTGGGGTCGGTCGCCGTCACGCGAATCGTGCACGGCCGCGCCGTGGGCTTGTTGTTGTTCGGCGCCGTCCACGTGGGGGTGCGCACGGTGCGGTCGCTGAAGGTGCCGACACCCTCGAGGTCGGTCGAACACGTCTGGGTCCAGAAGTACGTGAGCGGGTGCCCCAGCGAGTCGCTGGCCTCGACGGAGAGTGCCGCGGTGCCCTGGGCGCCCACCGGGTTCGGCACGCCCGCCGGCGCCTTGGTGATGGTGACGATGTCCGGGGGCGTGATGGTGATGAGGAGGTTGTAGTAGGTCGGCTGGACGTCGATGCCGGGTTCGACCCCGATGTAATAGGTCTCGCCGGCGAGCACCGTGAGCGGAATGCGCTCGAAGTCCTCGAGCGAGCTCAGGCTGGCGCCAATCGGCTCACCGCTCGCGTCGTAGAGCCACAGGTCGAGGTCGGCGGAGCTGTTCCAGAACTCGATGCGGATGTCGGCGAATCCCCCGCCGGGCGGCACCGTGAACTTGTAGAAGTCGCTATCGAGCCACGGCAGGTTCGCGATGTTGACCGGTGCGGTGGGCGTCCCGAGGTTGGACGCGGTCACCAGGTCGTCGTTCTGCTCGTACGTGTCGTCGTCGGCCACGGGAATCGTCAGTCGGAAGTCGCGACCGTCGTGCGTCAGCTCACCGAGCGGCGTGGACGCGGGACGGAAGACGTAGGGGTAGATCCCGACCGTGGTCGGGGCCGGTGGCGTGAGCACCGTGGCGAAGATCTCGGCCGCGCACGACAGCTCCGCGACCCCGCCCGAGGGGATGGACGACACGGAGGTGGTGCATTCGTCGAGCCTCACGAACGAGGTCGGCGTCGTGGACGTGAAGCGGCGGATCTCGAGCCGGATTGGCCTGCCGACCGTGTCGGCCTCGATCGGCACGAAGGCTGTCATCGTGAAGCGCGCGCGCCCGCCGCTCAGGAGCACGGGCTGCGACGTCATCACCACCTTGATGGCGTTGATCGTCTTGTCGTAGGTGACGGGCGCCCCCGGGCCGTCGTAGGCGAGCCCCGCCGACGCCGGAACCAACAGCCCGAGAATGAGCATCCATGCCAGCCGCTTCATATGAACCCCCGGTAGCGGGCGGACACCAGGACGATCCCGGTGCGCCGGTCCCGCCACGTCCAGTGGTTGCCCGTCGGCCCTGGACCACGCCAGGACTGGGAACTCCCCCGACACGTCTTGCCGTCTCACCCGTCGGCCGGTCTCGCGGATCGTGGCGGATCCACGAGGCCGTTCCCGGGATGGCCCGGGGCCGACCACCCGCGACAGCAGCCCTGGCGGGCGCCGTCGCGGCACGCGTGCCGGCAGCAGACCGCCGACGCGCACGGAGGCTGGACGGATCGACCTCTCCAGCCGACCGAGCCAGCCATCGGAACACGTCGGCGCGTCGCGCAGCGACACGTGGAGCCTGCGCGACTCGGCCACCGACGACCGCTTACACAAATGCAAGTGTTGCGCTAGCTCACAGGAGCGGGAAATCGGGCGTTCTGCGGGTCGGTGGAGCGGGTAGGGCCACCGGGTTCAGACCTCAGTCTTCCGCGGCGACGACAAGTGCCGCGCCGGACCGAGGTTCCGCCGGGAATGCGACACGCCGACGATCGCACACATGTTCAGACGTCCGCCCGTGACAAATGGTTGACAATCCAAACCAGTCGTCCGCGCACCCGGCGCGTGTGCGGCGCCGGCGCAACCTCGCGGCCGCGGACTCGCCCTCCGGGCGGACTGCGGCTTCGCCGTTGACCGGCGGCGCCGAAAGGCGCAGACTGGGAAGACCTTCTGCTCCGAGGGCCGCATGTCCTTCGCCGCTCGCCTGCTCCTGCCCTGTGCGCTCGCGCTGCTGACCGCCGCCCCGGGGTTCGCCCAGGCGCCGGTCGCGCTCGCCACGCCGGGCCCGTGCGTGGAGGGCGCCCTCCCCTTCGGCGCCCGGTCGTTGATGTGTGTACCAACTGATGGCTGGAATGGCAGCCTCGTCGTGTTCGCCCACGGCTACGTGCCGCCTCAGGAGCCCCTCCAGTTCGCCCATCTCCAGCTTGCGGACGGGACCGGCCTGCCGACCATCGTCCAGCAGCTCGGGTTCGCCTTCGCGACGACCACGTACCGACAGAACGGGCTCGCGGTGCTCGAGGGCGTGAACGACATCCGTCACCTCGTGGACGCCTTCAAGGTGCGGCAGGGCCTGCCGCCGGACCGGGTGTTCTTGATCGGCGCCTCCGAGGGTGGCCTCGTGGCGGTCCTGGCCGCCGAGGCGGACCCCTTCCTGTTTTCGGCCGCCTACGCCCTCTGCGCGCCCATCGGCCACTTCGGCCTGCAGGTCAACTACGTGGGCGATTTCCGCGTGCTCTACGACGCGCTCTTTCCGGCGGCCGCGATCCCGGGCCCCGCCACGAGCATCCCCCTGGCGGTGCAGGACGCGTGGAGGTCGGGCGCGCTCCGGCAGCGCGTCGCGGACGTGCTGAACGCCAACCCGACACGCGCGCGCGAACTGCTGCGCGTGGCCCGCGCGCCCTACGACCCCGGCGCGCCCGAGACCATCGTCCAGACCGCGCTGGGCCTGCTCGACGCCAACATCCTCGGCGTCAACGACGCCCGGGCGAAACTGGGCGGCAACCCGTTCGACAATCGCCTGCGCTGGTACTCCGGCTCGTCGAACGACCTGCTGCTCAACCTGCGCGTGAAGCGCTTCGATGCGGACCCGCCCGCGCTCGCAGGGCTGCGCACCTACACGCCGGTGGGGGACCTGCGGCTGCCGCTGGTCACGCTGCACACCACCGGCGACGAATTGATCCCGTACGCACACGAGCTCGTCTACGCCGCCCGGGTCGATCCGTCGGACCGAGGCCGGCTGTTCCCGCTGCCCGTGCCGTTCCGCTACGGTCACTGTGCGTTCCAGACGAGCGAGGTGCTCACGGGCTTCGCGCTCATGCTGGGGGCCAGCGTGAGCCCCGCCGTGAACACTCCGGTGGCCACACTCCAGCCCTCAGAGAGAGGAGCCACGACCGGGTTTCAATAGTCGTCCGTCCCCAGGCGTCCGTGACGCCGCCTGACGCCAGGTCTTGCCGTACGCCGCCCCTGCCGTACGCCGCCTTTGCCGTACGCCGCCGTACGCCGTACGCCGTACGCCGTACGCCTGATTCAAATGTCCTACCCCTTCCTTCATCTCGACGTCTTCACCGACCGGCGCCTCGAAGGCAACCAGCTCGCGGTGGTCTTCGACGCACCCGACCTGCCCGACGCCACGATGCAGGCCGTGGCGCGCGAGATGGCGTTCTCGGAAACGGTGTTCGTGTGTCCCCCGCTCACGCCCGGCGCACGGGCGCGCCTCCGCATCTTCACGCCCGCCCGTGAGTTGCCCATGGCGGGCCACCCCACCGTCGGCTCCACCTTTGCGCTCGCCTGGGAAGGACACGTCAGGCGCGACGAGTCGGAGGTGACGCTGGACCTGGGCGTCGGTCCCACGCGCATCACGCTCGAGTGGCGCGACCGCGACCTGGCCTTCGCCTGGATGTCGCAGCCCCAGCCCACGTTCGGACCGATCGTGTCCGACACGGGCGCCGTCGCGTTGGCGCTCGGCCTCGAACGCGACGACCTCGCGGCCCTGGGCCCCGCCCAGTCCGTCTCCTGCGGCGTGCCGTTCCTGCTGGTACCGCTCGTCTCGCGGGATGCCGTGGACCGGGCGTGGCTGGAGGCAGCGGCGCTGCAGCGGCTGTGCCGGCAGGCGGCCATCCCCGAGCAGGGCGTTTTCGTCTTCACCCTCGAGACCGCCACCGACTCACCGACGGCGTACAGCCGCATGTTCGCTCCCTCACTGGGCGTGGCCGAGGACCCGGCCACCGGGTCGGCGAGCGGCCCGCTCGGCTGTTACCTCGTCCGCCACGGCCGCGTGGCCGGTCCGGCACAGCAGCGGATGCTGAGCCTCCAGGGCGTCAAGATGCGCCGGCCCAGCCGCCTGTCGATTGCCATCGACGGGGACACCACGGGCATCACGGGCGTCCGCGTCGGTGGCGCGAGTGTGCTCGTGGCGCGGGGCGAGTTGCTGCTGTAGTAGAGTGATGGCCGATGCCTGCGACGGTGGCGGCCACCGCGATCTTCTCTCCCTATCTGACCTTCACACACGATGAATGGGCCGAGCTGAGGGCGAACACCCCGCTCACGCTCTCGGCCGAGGACGTCGAGCGCCTGCGCGGCATCAACGACAAGCTCTCGCTCGAGGAGGTCGTGAAGATCTACCTGCCGCTCTCACGCCTGCTGAATCTCTACGTGGGCGCGATGCAGGGCCTCTATCGGGCGTCCGCCGAATTCCTTGGACGTCCAGCGGGCAAGGTCCCGTTCATCATCGGCATCGCCGGCAGCGTCGCCGTCGGCAAGAGCACCTCGGCACGCGTCCTGCGCGAACTGCTGGCACGCTGGCCCAACCACCCGAAGGTGGACCTGGTCACGACCGATGGCTTCCTCTTCCCGAACCGGGTCCTGAAGGCCCGCGACATCATGCACCGCAAGGGCTTCCCGGAGAGCTACGACGTGAAGCGCCTGCTGCAGTTCGTGGCCGACGTCAAGTCCGGCGTCGCCGAGGTCATGGCGCCCCTCTACTCCCACCTTCGCTACGACATCGTGCCCGGCGAGGCCCAGATGGTGCGGCAGCCGGACATCATGATCCTCGAGGGGCTGAACGTCCTGCAGACGGGCGTCGTCCCGAAGCACCCGAAGCCCCCGGTCTTCGTGTCCGACTTCTTCGACTTCTCCATCTACGTGGACGCCAGGCCTGGCCACATCCAGCAGTGGTACATCGACCGCTTCCTCACCCTCTGCCAGACGGCGTTCAAGAACCCCGAGTCCTACTTCCACCGGTACTCGAGCCTGTCGAGGGCCGAGGCCCGCGATACGGCGAAGCAGATCTGGCAGAACATCAACGAGATCAACCTGAAGGAGAACATCCTGCCGACGCGCTCGCGGGCGGACCTCGTCATGGTCAAGAGCGCGGACCACACGATCCAGCAGGTGGAGTTGAGGAAAATCTGAGTAGTTTTCAGTTGCCAGTTGCCAGTTACCAGTTGCCTGGCGTCGTGCGCACGGTGAGCGGATCCACACGGGCGCCCGGATAGCCTCTGAGTGCGGCGATGCGGGCACGCCACCCTGCACGTTGGGCACGACAAGGCGCTGTTCCGAAATTGGCGTGGCTTGTGCCGCCTCCCGAGCGTGCTTATGCTCGCCCCAGGGCTTTCGACATCTCGCCCGAGGCGACGCACCCGGTCGTGGCTGCGTGGCACCACGGCCACGACCATCCTCGACCGGCGGGCTGCAAGTTCGTCGGATGACTGCCGACTGGCCATGACAGTTCATGACAATTGTTTGCCTGGCGCTGACCAAGGAAGGATCGCGTGGCGCTACCGTGTGAGCTCACGAGCCCGACGAGGCGTGGGAGGTCCGCAGACGCGGTTCCTGGTCACGCCCACGGCCCGTGACGACAAGGAGTGCATCATGGCAACGACGAGGATGGCCGTGCGGGTTGGGGCAGCGGGAATTGCGGCACTCATGGGGCTGGTCACGGCGGCCGCGGCGCAGAAGGGGAAGCCCGGACCGCCGCCACCTCCACCGCAGCCGCTGACCGCGGTGTTCAGCGACGGGGACAACGATAACGTCCGCGGCGACGGGCTCACCTGCGAGGGCCCGACCTCGTGCTACGACGGCTATCACCTGACATCGAGCAGTGTGGCCGACGGGGCGTTCATCGGTTCCGGCGGCGCCATCGAGATTCACCTCGAGCCGGAAGGTGTGACAGGGGACCGATTCATGCGGTTCCACTTCGACACCCCGGTGGGAACCCCCGGTACCACGCCCTGCGCCCTGCCCGCCGACGTGTCCGCCTACAAGGTGGACTTCCGGTTCAACCTCAAGGACAGTCACGGCTGGCCGATTGGCGTCGAGTCGATCGACCCTGGCGTCTCGATCGAGGCTTCAGCGACCGACCCGCCGTATCTTGCCGCCGTCATCAATTTCACGCCCACGACGTCGAGCGGCACCATGGAGGTCACCAACGTCTACCTGTCGTTCGGGCAGATCACCGGAGGCATGTTGACGCTGACCCGGGACTCCATCGATCAGTGGACCATCGACTCCGATGCCTGGGTGACCCTGAAGTGCAGCGCAAAGAACAGCCGTGGCAAGGTCACCGTGTACACCATGGGCACCTACTACATGCCCTTGACGCTGACCGCGATGCGGTAGCAGAGCCCGCCACCGGCGGGCGACGCTGCTGCTGGCCAGCTTCGGAATGCTGGTACACTCGCGGGCACACGAGGAGTCATTCATGGGCCCTCGGCTGTCCCTGAAGGCGATTGGCGTAGCGCTCGCCGCGACCATCGCTGCGACGTGGCTGGTCTCCGCGCAGCCGGTCCGGCAAGCCCAGCTCCTGCAGGAGGGCCTGCGCCTCCTCGAGACGCGCGGGGACCCCCGCGGGGCCGTCCGCGTGTTCGAGCAGGCCGCGCAGGGCCCGGACCGGGCCACCGCCGCGCGCGCACGGCTCTATGTCGGCGTCGCGTTCGAGAAGCTCGGGCACGAGGAGGCGCGGCAGCACTACTTGCGGGTGATTCGTGAGTTCGCCGACCAGCCCGACGTCGTTGGCGAGGCTCGCAAGCGGCTCGAGACCCTTCCTCCCTCTGTGCGCGTCGAGCGAGCGGCGCCTGCCACCGCGACGCTGCGCCGCCTGTGGGTGCGGGATCCCGCCGACCTCCTGTGGATTGGCTCGCTGTCTCGCGACGGTCGGGTCGTGGCCTACGGTGACACGCGCGGCGGGATCACCCTTGCAGATGTCACGTCGGCACAACAGGTCCGCACGATCGCGGGACCGGATCCGGCGCTGGGTCCCGCCCTCGCCGTCCCGGCCCCGGACGGTAGCGCCGTCGTCTTCCAGTGGAAAGCAGCGGACGGCGGGATCGAGTTGCGCCTCGTCCGCGGCGACGCGGGTCCAATCACGCTGCTTCGCGTCCCGCGCGGGGATGTCATCTCGGGCGTCGAGTGGCCTGCGCCGAACCTCGTCCTCGTCCAGGTGCAGAAGGCCAACACCGCCACGTCGATCTTCGTCGTCACCCCGGCCGACGGGAAGGTCCGCACGGTATTGGAGCGGCTGGCCCTGTCGTCGCGCGCAACGCTGTCGGGGGACGGGCGATACCTCGCCTACTTCGCCCCGGCGGTCGGAGACGCCGCAGCATCGCGCCGGGCGCTCCACGTGTTGGACACGGCCAGCGGCAAGAGCACCAGGGTCATGGACGGCACTGCGAGCGACCGCCTGGCGACGTGGACGGCCCGCGCCGACTGGCTGCTGTTCGTCAGCGATCGAACGGGTACCACCAGCTTGTGGGGCCTGCCCATGTCCGGCGCGACACCGTCGGGGCCACTTCGCCTCCTGCAGCACGACCTCGGACGGGTGGACATCGTCCTTGGGGTGACCGGCAGCGACGCGTTCTACTACTTCCGCCAGGTCGGCCTGGTGGACGTGTATACCGTGGAACTCGGTCCGGACGGACGCCCCTCCGGTCCAGCGCGAGGCGCGGCGCAGTCGTTCATCGGCTCGAACATGGGTCCCAGCTTCGCTCCCGACGGCCGCACGCTGGCCTATCTCGCCCAGATGGGGTTCTCGGCCCGGGAGGCGCTGGGGCTGCGCAATGTCGAGGACGGCACCGAGCGCGTGCTGAAGACGGCCATGGAGTTTCTCCGCCTGCCGCGCTGGTCCCCGGACGGGACCCGGCTGCTGGTCAAGGGCAACGACTCGGCCGGGCGATTCGGCTTCCATCTGATCGATCGCGACACCGGCGCGACCTCACCGATCCTCGTCGTCCCGCGAGACCAGGAATCCTCGCTTGGCACCGCACGGTGGAGCCCCGACGGCCGCGCGATCCTCTACACGCTGCATGTCGACGGCCGGTCGGTGCTCCGCCGCCGCCAGGTGGCGACCGAGCAGGAAGCCACCGTACGAACGTTCGATCCAAGCACCATCAGCGGCTGGTTCGACGTGTCGCTCGTCGACGAGGCACTCGCGCTGATCGTCTCGCGCAAGGACGGCTCGTCGCTGGTGGTGCGTGCCGCCGATGGGACCGAGCGTGAACTCCTGCGGACGTCCGGCAGCGACCGCGTGTTGGATGTCGTCTGGCACCCGAACGGCCGGGAGATCTTCTTCGTGCGTCCAGGGGTGGCCGGCGCAGGACCTGGGGGCCGATCCAATGGCGTGTGGCGCATCGGCGCCGCGGGTGGCGAGCCGCAGCCGGTTGGCGTCGAGATGCCCGGCTTGCGTGGACTGGCCGTTCGCCCCGATGGGCGTCAACTCGCATTCACGTCCGGTGCCCCGCTTCGTGAGCCCTGGGTCGTTGAGCACTTCCTGCCGGCGCCGGCAAAGGCGGCGCGACGCTCGCGGTGAAAAGGAAGGCGCCCGCGGGTGCGTAGGGTGCCAGGTGCCGCGCGCCAGATGTGCGCGTGCCAGCCTACTCCGATCCGAGGGCCAGGACGCGCAGCGGGTCGACACGGGCGCCGCCGAGCCGCATGGACCAGTGCAGGTGGGGTCCCGTGACGCGGCCCGTGGCGCCGACCGCACCGACGAGGGTACCGCGCTCCACGACCTGGTCGGCAACGACGTCCACCCGCGACAGGTGGCCGAAGAAGGAAAACACCCCTCCTCCGTGGTCGATGACCACGGTGTGGCCCGTGTAGAAAAGATCGTCCGCAAGCGCGATGCGGCCCGCGTTCGGCGCCACGATCGAAGTGCCGGTGTCGCCGGCCAGGTCCACACCCATGTGGCGCCCACGGCGCGTGCCGTTGACGAAGGTGCGAGTGCCGAAGGTGGAGGTGACTCGGCCGGGTACGGGCCGGGCGAAGGGCGCCTGCCACACCGGGGCGCTGTCGGTGCCGAAGATCGCTTCGAGGCGCGCGGTTTCCGACCGGGCGCGCGCGAGGTCGGCCCCACTCGGAGTC
>CAYLZN010000156.1:0-11180 GCA_964387935.1 uncultured Vicinamibacteraceae bacterium
CGGGGTCGCCCTGGCGCCTTCGCAACGCGTGCCCACGCTCCAGGAGTCCGCCGCCGCGCGCGTGAACGACCGGGCGTTCCAGGATCGCGAGATCGTCTACTTCCTGCAGCCGCCCGACACCCACAGCTTCGACCTGTTCCACGACTACACGGAGTCCCGCGAGGGCATGGACAGGTATCTCAACGTCGTTCGCGCGGGCAGCACCGTGTCGAAGCCGTCAGCCATCTCGCTGGACACCGGGGAGCGCCTGACCGTGGAGACCTTGAAAGGGGACGCCATTACCAAGGCCGACCTCGACGTCGGAGAGCCCGTCTCGGCCGGCACCGAGGTGGTCGTCATCCGCTATCCCGCGGTGAAGAAGGGGCAGTCGGTCCGGCTCCGGATCAGCGAAACCTACACCGATCCCGGTCGCTACGGGCTGGTCGGCCCCACGCTCGTCTGGCGTCGCGCCTTCGGCCGGCCCCGTAACGCGATCGTGCTGCCGGCCGGCTGGATGGTGACCGCGTGCTCGGTCCCGGCGAAGGTCGGCCTCACCGACGATGGCCGCGTGCGGCTCGATCTCGACAACCCGCGCGGCGACGAGATCGACGTGCTGGTGCGGGCGAAACGCGCGACGGGTCGCTCGTAGTAGCCAGTAGCCAGTAGGTCACCCACGTGGTCAAGGCGCCGGGCGCACGCGGGACGGGTCCGCCGGCCGCAGCGCCGGGCAGGCGTCGGGCTCGACGGTGTACATCACGTGGCCGATACGCCACGTCCCCTGCTCGCGGACCAGCTCGAACACGTCGACGCCGCAGTGGCTGGTCCGGCCGTCGCGCCAGAACTCGTAGGGCGTCCAGACGACCGCGATGCCGCCGCGCACGTGCACGACGGGATCCCAGTACCGCTCCCGGACCGGGCCCGTCCCCGCCCCGGCGCTGCCCGCCTCGGCCGGCTTGAAGTCGCGCCGGACGATCATCGTCCCGCCGGCCTCCGCCGGACGCTCCACGGTGGTGGTCGTGCCCGCCCGACGGGTCGACGCCATCAATGCCTCGTCACCCTTGGTCACGGCGTGCATGAAGTTGTCGATGACGGCGAGGATGGCCGCTTCTTCGCTTTGCGCGGGCGTCTGCGTCGCCGCAGGACGTGGAAGCATCACGACGAGGGCGAGGGCGACGAGCAGCCCAAGGGCCACGAACGGCAGGGCCTGCCCCTCGCCTGACCCGCCGAGGAAAGACTCCACGGCGCGTCGGACGACATCCGAGACCGACGTTTCCCGACGCCGCGCCTCACGCACGAGCAGGATGGCCAGGTCGTCTGGCAGGGTGACCGTGGTGCGAGTCATACTTGCGTACTAGCATACTCAGCTTGGTCCACCACCGGTGGCGGTCCGCCGTTCGCCGCAGCACACTGACATTCTCACCCGGTCAGTGTGATGGTAACCTGACGTTCTGGCACGGCCAGTCGATCAGTTCAACAATCCAGATGCCGCATCCGGCTACGTGCCCCTGGCGAAAGAGGCTGCAGACCAGTGCGGCCTGCCGATCGACGCATTCGTGCAGAGCGTGGGGACCGCGCAGTGCATCTCAGGAGTGGCCGCGGAACTGCGGAAGACCAGTCCGGGCGTCCTCGTCGTCGCCGTGGAGCCGTCGGAATCGCCGGTGCTCAGCGGTGGACGGCCAGGCCCTCACAAGATCGAGGGAGTCGGGCCAGGATTCGTGCCGCCACGCTGGTCGCCGAGTATTGCCAACGAGGTCGTGCACGTGCCAACGGAAGAGGCCAGGGGAATGGCCAGACGGTTGGCCCGGGAGGAGGCGCTCTTCGCGGGCACGTCGACGGGCGCCAACGTCGCTGCGGCGATCGCAGTCGGAAGACGTCTTGGCAGGGGCAAGACGGTCATGACACTCGCCTGCGACACGCGCCTCAAGTACCTTTCCACCGACCTCTACGCTGGCACCCGGGGATGAAACCAACATCGGGGACGAGCAGTCATGCAGTCCGCAATCGAGGTACGACGTCTCGGGAGTGACGACCTCCTGCTCGCGCAGCGAACGCTCCGGCTCATGGCGGAGGTGTTCGACGAGGGTACCGAGCTGTCGGTGGACTACGTCTCGTCGCTGCTCGCCCGGGCGGACTTCTGGTTGATCGCGGCACTTCGGGAGGGACTGCCCCTTGGCGGAGTGACCGCTCACGCGCTCCCCATGACGCGCAACGAATCGACGGAACTGTTCATCTACGATCTGGCGGTGCATCCTGCCCACCAGCGCAAGGGTGTGGGACGAGCCCTCGTAGAGACCCTCCGGGCCGAGGCGGCCACGGCCGGCATCGTCGTGACGTTCGTGCCCGCCGACAACGAGGACGAGCACGCGCTCGAGTTCTATCGGGCCCTCGGGGGCGTCGCCGCCCCGGTGACGATCTTCACGTTCGAATCGGCCTGAGGTGAAGCCGGCCTTGGTGCGGCGCCACGATCAGCACGCCGCCGATTCGGGCGCCAGCAGCATCAGCAACAGCGCCTTCTGCGTGTGCAGGCGATTCTCCGCCTCGTCGAACACGACCGACACGGGGCTGTCGATCACCTCATCGGTGACCTCGTCGCCGCGATGCGCCGGGAGGCAGTGCATGAACAGCGCGCCGGGCTTCGCAGCAGCCATCAGCGACGCGTTGACCTGGTAGGGGCGGAAGACGTCGGCGCGGGACGAAGCTTCGCCCTCCTGGCCCATCGACGCCCAGACGTCGGTGTAGACCGCGTCCGCCGCGGCGACCGCCTCGCGCGGATCCCTGAACACCCGCACCCGCGCCCCGTGCCGGCTCACCGCCCCGCACTGCGAGACGACGTGCGCCGGCAGATCGAATCCCTCGGGCGACGCGACGTGCACGTGAACCCCGAGCATGGCGCCCGCGTGTGCGAGTGACGTGGCGACGTTGTTGCCGTCACCGATGAAGGCGAGCGTCCTGCCCGGGAGCGCGCCGAGGCGCTCCTGCAGCGTCAGGTAGTCGGCCAGGGCCTGGCAGGGGTGCTCTTCGTCGGTGAGCGCGTTGATGACGTGCAGGCGCGGCGCCGCGGAGGCCACCTTCTCCACACGTGCCTGCCCGAAGGTCCGGATCACCGCGCAGACCACCCAGCGCTCCAGGTTCCGCGCCACGTCCGCCGGGGCCTCCCGTCCGCCGAACACCGCGTTGGGAGCCGGGATGATCACCTCGCCGCCGATCTCGCGAATCGCCACCTCGAAGGTGGCCATGGTCCGCAGCGACGGCTTGTCGAAGAGCAGCGCCACGTGCCGTCCCTCGAGGGCACCGGCGCTGGGGGCCGTGCGCCTCAGGGAGCGGTCCCGCTTCACGAGCGCCGAGAGGCGCAGGCAGTGGGCGAGAGCCTCCGGGGAGAAGTTCAGCACGGACAGGAAGTCCTTGGGGATCGACGGGATCGGCATCATGGTCGTGGGCTCGCGGCGGGGGCGGTGGCTCTACGTCCGGTATTCCGCGTTGATTTTGACGTACTCGGCGGACAGATCGCAGGTCCACATGGTCGCCACGTGGGGGCCGCCGGTCCCGAGATCCACCGTGAGCATGATGTCCGAGCCCTGCAGGTGTTCGGCCGCCTTCGGGGCGCGTTCGTCGAACGGCCGGCCTCCGGCAAACAGGACGACCTCACCGATCTGGACCCGCGCGCGAGCCAGGTCGAAGGCGACGCCGGCGCGCCCGGCCACGGCCACGAGACGGCCCCAGTTCGGATCCCCGCCGTGCACGGCGGTCTTGACCAGGAGCGAATTGGCGATCGCACGCGTCGCGCGCCTCGCGTCGTCATAGCTCGCCGCGCCGGTGGCGCGCACGGTGACGAGCTTGGTGGCGCCCTCGCCGCCGCGAACGATCGCGAGGGCGAGCGGCAGGCAGACCGCGTGCAGGGCTTCGACGAAGTGCGGGTAGAACTCGTCGTCCACCGTCACACCCGACGCGCCGCTCGCGAGCAGCAGCAGCGCATCGTTGGTCGAGCACTCGCCATCGACGGTGATCGCGTTGAACGTCTCATCGGCGACCTCTCTGAGGGCACGGCGCAGCACGGCCGGGGCGACGTCGACATCGGTGGTGATGAAGGCGAGCATGGTGGCCATGTTGGGCTCGATCATTCCCGCGCCCTTGGCCATGCCCCCGACGTGGAAGGTCCTGCCACCCACCGTGGCCTGCACCGCGTGCTCCTTCGGGGACGGGTCCGTCGTCATGATCGCGCGGGCCGCGTCGAGGTGGCCCTCGCGCGACAGCGTGGAAGCCGCCGAGATGATGCCCCGGGACACGGTGCTCGGGTCGAGCGACACTCCGATGACGCCCGTCGAGGCCACCAGGATCTCTTCGGCCTCGCACGCGAGCGCGCGGGCCGCTTCGGCCGCCATGAGACGGGCCGTCTCGATGCCCTGGGCGCCGGTGCACGCGTTCGCGCAGCCGCTGTTGACGACGATTGCGCGCGCGCGGCCTCCGGACGCGTGCAGGTGTTCCAGCGACACGACCACCGGGGCAGCCACGGCGCGGTTGGTCGTGAACACCCCGGCCGCCGCGACCGTGCGGTCGCAGGCAACCAGCGCCACGTCCGGCGCGCCGCTCTTCTTGATGCCCGCCGCCACGCCGGCCGCCGTGAAGCCTGCCGGGGCACACACGCCGCCGTCGATGGGCTCGAGCACCTGGGCGTCGGCGCTCATGCGATCACCCGGAGCCGGGAGGGCGGCAGGGCGATCTGGCGTCCGCCGGCTGACGTGGCCGTGGCCGTCAGCGGCTCACGCTGGCGGCCCAGCGCCGGGAGCAGGCCGGCCGCGGTCAGCGGCAGCGCGAGTGCGAACTGGCCGCAGGCGCGGAACTTCGCACAGCCCACGCAGTCGAGCGCCACCTTCTCCGGGAACCACACGTGCGGCGCGATCGAGAAGCCGAGCCGGACGAAGTGATGCGGGTCGTGCGTGAACGCGCAGAGGACGGAGAACCCGGCCCGCGTGGCCCGCGTGCTCAGTTCCGCGATCAGGCGGGAGCCGAGACCGTGCCCGCGCCAGCCATCGACGACCACGAGCGAGCGGACCTCCGCGACGGCGCGGCTGAGCGGCGCAAGTTCGGCGCAGCCGATGACGTCGCCAGTCCCCGGAGCTGAAGCCCCGGGGCTCCGACGCTCCTCGATCACGACGAACCGGTGGGCGTGCCGCTCGAGGTCCTGTAGGGTACGCGGCAGCAGGTGCCCGGCAGCGAGGTTGTCGTCGATCAACTGCAGGATCAACGGGGCGTCCGACGGCTGCCCCTCACGGAATCCTGGCGTCATGCCTGTCCTCCGAACGCGTCGGCGAGCGCGGCCTCGAGGGCCATGAGGCCGGCGTCCAACTCGCGTTCGCTGATGATGTACGGCGGGAGCATGCGGATCACGCGCTCGGCCGTGCGGTTGACGATCAGACCTTTCGACAGTGCCGCCTGCACGACCGGCGTCGCGTCGCGGTCGAGCACGAGGCCCCACATCAGGCCCTTGCCGCGGACGTCCACGACGGCAGGGACGCGGGCAGCCAGCGCGCGGAGTCCTGCCTCGAAATGACGGCCGACCCTGGCGACGTGCGCGAGCAGGCCGTGGTGCTCGAGCTGGTCGAGGACGAACAGCGCAGCGCGGCAGGCCAGCAGGTTGCCGCCGTACGTGGTGCCGTGATCGCCGAACTGGAGGGCGTCGGCGACGCGCTGCGACACGAGGGCCGCGCCCACCGGGAAGCCGGAGCCGATGGCTTTGCCGATCGACACCAGGTCCGGGCACAGGCCGGCGGCGGGAAACGCGAACGGCTCGCCTGTCCGGCCCGTCCCGCACTGCACCTCATCGGCGATGTACAGCGTGCCGGTGTCGTGCGTCGCCTGCGCGATGGCGGAGGCCATGGCCGGCGCGAGCGGACGCACACCGCCTTCGCCCTGGATGGGCTCCGCGATGACGGCGGCCGTCTCGGGGCCCACCGCCGCGAAGAGCGCGGCGGGATCGTCGTGTGGCACGAACGTGATTCCCGGGACGAGTGGCTCGAACGGGCCCCGATAGTGATCGTCCCAGGTCACCGAGAGCGCACCCATCGTCCGGCCCGCGAACGCGTGGGACAGGGCGACGAAACGGGTGCGTCCGGGCTGTCCCTGGGACTTCCAGTAGCGCCGCGCGAACTTGAGGCAGGCCTCGACGGCCTCCGTGCCGCTGTTGCAGAAGAACGCGCGTGGCAGCCCCGACAGCGCCGCGAGACGTGCGGCCACCGTGCCCTGGAGCGGGTGGAAGAACAGGTTGGACGTGTGCACGAGCTCTCGCGCCTGGGCGGCGAGCGCGTCGGCGAGCCCCGCGTGCGCGTGGCCGAGCGAGGCGACGCCGATGCCGGAGAGCAGGTCCAGGTACCGTCGGCCGTCCGTGTCGAAGAGGAAGACCCCCTCGCCGCGGACGAACGCGACCGGGGCTCGCTTGTAGGTCTGAACCACGTGGGCCCGTTCGAGGCCCTGGATCTGTTCGAGCGTGGGGAGGACGGAGGGCAGCGTCATGGCGTTACACCGTGGGAGTGGCGTCGGGGTCCACCAGGCGGGTTCCCGGCGCCGTGGGGAAGGTCAGCACGTCCCGTCCATCGACGATCGATACGGCCACACCTGCGGCGAAGGCGGCGCGGCAGGCGCGGAGCTTGGCCACCATGCCGGCCGAGGCGCGGCCATCGGCGATCATCGCCGCGAGCGTCGTCGGGTCCAGGGCCTCGATCGTCGTGCCGTCCGCGTCGAGCACGCCTCGCGTGGCGCCCGCGACGATGAGGCGCGGCGCGCCGAGGACGCGGGCCAGCGTCGAGGCGAGCGTGTCGGCGTTGATGTTGAGCACCGTGCCGTCCTCGGTGCAGCCCAGGCACGCCAGGACGGGCACGTAGTCGTGGGCAAGCAGGTCGCCGATCAGTCGTGGCGGCGCCGCGTCGGTGGGTTCGCCCACGAGACCGAGGTCCACGACGCGCCCGTCCACGGCGCGGTGCTGTCGCGCGCGGGTGGCGTGGACGACCACGGCGTCGGCGCCGGTGAGGCCGACCGCGGGGACGTGATGGGCCGCCAGCGCCGCGACCAGCCTGGTATTGACCGTGCCCGCGACGGCCGCGACGACGGCGTCGAGCGTCTCGGCATCGGTGATGCGCAACCCGTCCACCGTCTGCTTCTTCAGACCGCGCCGGGCGACCTCCGCGTCGATGTCCTTGCCGCCGCCGTGCACGACGACGAGCGGGCCTTCGGACGCGAGGTCGGCGATCGCCTGCGCGATCGCGTGCGACTTCTCCCGGCTCTCGAGCAGCTCGCCCCCGAGCTTGAGCACCGTGACCGGGTTCACAGCAGGCCCTCCGTCTCCTCGAACCCGAACGCGAGGTTGAAGTTCTGCACGGCCTGGCCGGCCGCGCCCTTGACCAGGTTGTCGATGACGGTGACCACCACGAGTCGCTCGCCGTCCGCGTCCAGCTTCCAGCCGATGTCGCAGAAGTTCGTGCGGACCACGTGCTTGATCTCGGGCCACTGGTCGCCGGTGAGCCGGACGAAGGGCGCCCGCTCGTAGGCGCGGGCGAAGGCGGTCGCGATGGCGGCGGCGTCCGTGCCGGCGTGCACCCGCGCGTAGAGCGTGTTCAGGATGCCGCGATCGAGCGGGACCAGGTGTGGCACGAAGGTCACGCGCCGGCCGAGGGCCTGCTCCATCTCGGGGGTGTGGCGGTGCGCGAAGACGTTGTAGGCGGCCACGCTGCCGTGGTTCTCGGAGAAATGCGTGCGCTCGCTGGCGCCCTTGCCGGCGCCGGAGATCCCGGACTTCGCGTCGACGATCGGCTCGCCGTCGAGGAGCCGGGCGGCGACGAGCGGCAGCAGGCCCAGGAGTGCTGCCGTCGGGTAGCAGCCCGGGCAGGACACGAGGCGCGCGGCCGGCAGTTCGGTCTGCGCGAACTCGGTGAGCCCGTACACCGTGCCGGCGGGCAGCGGATCCGGGGTGGCCGGGTACCAGCGCCGGCGGAGCGCGGCGTCGCGGAGGCGGAAGGCGCCCGACAGATCGAAGACGCGGAGACCGGCGTCGGCCAGGGCCGGCGCGGTCGTGGCGGCGGCCGCCTCGGGAAGCGCGAGGAACACGGCGTCGGCTCGGCCGACGACTGCCTCCGGGGCGAACGGCCGCACCTCACCGTCCCAGAGCCGGGCGAGCGCGGGCAGGCGGCGAGGGGCCTCGCTCGCGCTGCTGCCGAACGCGCCGGCGAGCGACACCCGGGGATGCCGGGCCAGCAGGCGGACCAGCTCCTGGCCCGAGTAGCCCGTGGCGCCGACGATGGCTGCAGTGACCGTGGTCATCGCTATGTATTTCTATGCAATCGAACTTATATAAATACCGCACCCGGGGGCCGGGGTCAAGCGCACCGGGGCCTTGTGGCCGTGCGGCGGGCCGTGAGATTATGCAATCGACTGCATAACGATGAAAGCCTTCCGCAAAGCCGCCGTGCTCGACGTGATCGACCACGAGCCGATCCACAGCCAGGAAGCCCTGCGCCGCCTGCTCAAGGCGCGGGGATTCGACGTCACCCAGGCCACGCTCTCGCGCGACATCAAGGAGCTCGGGCTCGTCAAGCGCGCCGCCGACGGGGCCTACCAGCGGCCCGGCGCGCCCGAAGCCCCGCGCGCCGGGGCCGCCGAGCAGGTCCTGCGGCGCGCCGTCGGCGAATACCTCCGGACCCTGACGACCGTGGCGCAGCTCCTCGTGCTCAAGACCGATCCCGGACAGGCCCAGCTGCTCGCCATCGCCATCGATCGCGCCGCGCTGCCGGACGTGGCCGGCACCATCGCGGGCGACGACACGATCCTGGTGGTCGCGCGGAGCCCCCGACGGGCGGTCGCCGTCGCCGCCCGCCTGGAGCGCTGGGCGAGGGCATGACCGACCGCCGGATCGTCCTCGCGTACGCCGGCGGGCTCGAGACGACCGTCGCCATTCCCTGGCTGGCGGGGCGCCACGGCGCCGGGATCGTCACCGTCACCCTCGATCTCGGCCAGGGCGGCGACCTCGCGGGCGTCCGACAGCGCGCCCTCGACGCCGGCGCCGTGCGGGCCCACGTGCTGGACGTCCGCGAGGAGTTCGCCCGGGACTACGCCCTCCGGGCGCTGCGCGCGGGCGCCTGCGACGAGCCCGGCCCTCCGTTGTCCGTCGCGCTCGGCCGCTGCCTGCTCGCAAGGCACCTCGTCGCCGTGGCCGCGATGGAACAGGCGGACAGCATCGCCCACGGATGCCGCGACGAGGACGACCAGCACCGGCTCGAGGCGGCCGTGCGCTCGCTCGGTCCGCGGCTCACGCTGATCGCGACCCGCCACCGGCCCCTGACAGAGGATGGGAGACTCGAGATCGCCCGCGAGCACGGTCCGACGGACCCGCCGGCGTCGGGCGCCCGGATCGACTCCAACCTCTGGGGGCGCACCATCGAATGCGGTATGCTTGTCGATCCGTGGGTGCCGCCGCCGGAAGAGGTCTTCGCCCTCACCAGACCACGCACGACGTGCCCTGATCAACCGGCGATGCTGGAGATCGAGTTCGTGCAGGGCCTGCCGACCCGCGTGAACGGCGTGGCCATGGGCCCCGTGGAGCTCCTGGCGAGCCTCGACACGATTGCGGGCGCGCACGGGGTGGGTCGTATCGACCGGATGGCGCCGAGGATGTCGGGTGCGACGTCCCGAGCGGTTGGCGAGGCGCCGGCCGCCGTCGTGCTCGCCGCCGCGCGCCGCGAGGTGGCCGCGCTGACCCACGCACGCGACCTCGAGGACGTCGCCCGGATGCTCGGTCGCGTGTACGCCGATCTCATCGAGCAGGGACGCTGGCACTCCCCGGCGCGCGAGGCCATCGACGCGTTCGTGGACCGCGCGCAGCAGGACGTCACCGGCCTCGCCCGCCTCGAGCTGTTCAAGGGCTCCTGCCTGGTCGCGGGACGCGGGGCGCCCCGTGCGAGTCATCCGTCATGACGCTGTGGTCCGGACGTTTCGCTGAAGCTCCCGACGCCGATCTCCTCGCCTTCGGCGCGTCGTTCCGCTTCGACCGCCGCCTGTTCGAGGCCGACGTCGAGGGCAGCCTGGCGTGGGCCGAGGCGCTCGAGGGCGCGGGCGTGCTGTCTCCCGACGAGAGCCGGGCGATCTGCGGAGCCCTGGGGGCCATTCGCGAGGACGCACGGCGCGACCCCGCGTGGGTCGACGGCCCCGACGAGGACGTCCACTCGTTCGTGGAGCGCCAGCTGGTCACACGCATCGGCGAGGCGGGCAAGCGTCTCCACACGGGGCGCTCGCGCAACGAGCAGGTGTCGCTGGACCTCCGGCTCCACCTGCGGCACCAGGGCGCCGCCACCTGTACCCTGATCGTCGAGCTCGTCTCCGCGTGCGCCGAGCAGGCCGCGGCCAGCGGCGACGCGGTGATGCCGTCCTACACGCACCTGCGTCGCGCGCAGCCCATCCTCGTGGCGCACTTCTGGCTGTCCCACGCCACCGCGCTGCAGCGGGACCACGGACGCTTCGCGCACGCCGCGTCCGAGGCGGATGCGCTGCCGCTCGGATCGGGCGCCATCGCCGGGACGGCCTACGCCATCGACACTGCGGCGCTGGCGCGGCGGCTCGGGTTCTCGCGCATCGTCGCCAACAGCCTCGATGCCGTCGCCGATCGCGACTTCGTGTCGGCCTTCCTGCACGCCAGCGCGCTGACCATGGTGCACTTGAGTCGGATGGCCGAGGACCTTATCATCTTCGGGAGCGAGGAGTTCGGGTTCTTCGACCTGGACGACCGGGTGGCCACCGGCTCCAGCCTCATGCCGCAGAAGAAGAACCCCGACCCGCTCGAACTGATCCGGGGCAAGTCCGGCCGCACGATCGGCCACCTCGCCGGGTGGCTGACGACGATGAAGGGGCTGCCGTCCGGCTACAACCCGGACCTGCAGGAGGACAAAGAAGCGGTCTTCGACGCGGAGGACACGGTCGCCGGGTGTCTGCGGGCCATGACGACCGTCGTGCGGACCACCAGCCTGGTGGCGGCTGCCGCCGGGCGGGCGGCATCGGGGTTGTTGCTGGCGACCGACGTCGCCGATTACCTGGTACGACAGGGCATGGCGTTTCGCACCGCCCACGAAACCGTGGGGGGCATGGTGCGCGCGCTCGTCGCCGATCGACGGGACTTCTCCGATCTGTCGCTGGACGAGTGGCGCGCGTGGAGCCCGCTGTTCGGG
>CAYLZN010000156.1:11190-12293 GCA_964387935.1 uncultured Vicinamibacteraceae bacterium
CGAGGCGATCACGCCCCGCGCCGCCGTCTCGGCGCGTGTCACTCCGCAGTCCACGCATCCAGGGGCCGTCGCGCGAATGCTCGAAGAGGTTCGCGCCTGGGTCACCGAGCGCCGCCGGCACGACGCCGACGGGTCCGGCTCGAATCGATAACGAACGGTACGACTTCGCGATCGTCGCAGGCCGGGAGCCAGGGTTGCCCACGTGGGGCGGCTTTGCTATAGTGCCGTGTCCTCCTCGTAGGACCTGCATCTCCCGCCTGATTTCCCGGGGGAAATTCATGGAGCAGCGCCGGCTTCGGCCAGGTGACAGTCTGGAAGATTATTGCCCGCGTGAGCGCCGCGTCACCGACCACGTCGTGGTCGCGGTCGTCGATGACACCGTCAAGCAGACGCGATGTGCGGCGTGTGACACCGAGCACCCGTTCAAGGAGGGGCGAACGCCTCCGCGCCGGAAGAGCACGACGACCGCGGGCCTCGTCGCCCAGGTACTCGATGACCTCGGTGTCGAGACCAACGGCGCGGACGGCCACCCGCAGCCCGCGCTCGTCCTGAAGCCGGAACGCAAGCCCGCCCGCACGAAGCGGGGCGTCGCCCCGCCGCCCGCGGCCGAACCCGACGCGCCGCCGTCGCTGTCGGCGTTTCCGTCTGCGCCATTGCCTCCCACGACCCCGCCTGCCGCCGCGCCGCTCCTCGCCGCCTCGCCGCAACCCGACGAGGAGGGACCCGTGCACCGTCGCCTGATCCGTGCGACGCTGCCACGTCCGGAGGGCCAGCCTCAGGCACGCCCGATTCCGGAGTTCACGATGCGCCAGCCGGGCGCTCGGGGCGGGACGACCTTCGGGCGCGGCGCAACAGGCAATCGCTTCGGCCGGCCCGCGGGCAACGGTTTCAGCCCGTGGTTCACCAAGCCGAACGGACACGGGAATCGCGCGGGAGCCTCGGCCGGCGGGCCTGGCGGCGAGCCGCGCGGGCACCAGAAGGGCCGTTCGCGCGGCGGGCGCTCCCAGCACAAGAAGGCGCGCTAAGTGACCGATCTCGCCCGCAAGGTGGCGCTCGTGGTCGGCGTCGCCAACAAGCGGTCGCTGTCCTGGGCGGCCGCGCAG
>CAYLZN010000157.1:0-12279 GCA_964387935.1 uncultured Vicinamibacteraceae bacterium
CCCTGGGGGGCGACACCCGCACAGTGGACGTGGGGCGCGCGGGGGCGGGGGTCCGGGCGAGCACGACGGTGGAGGGGCGTCGCCCGCTGATCGACGTCAAGACCCCAGGCGCCCCGAGCCACCTCGACCAGGACCAGTTGTGGAACCTCCCCACGATGCGGTCGGTGGCTTCGCTGATCAATCTCGTTCCGGGGATCAGCGCCAACGTGTCCTACGGGGGCAGTCAGGCCAGCAACGCGCTCTACGTGGACGGCGTCTCGATGACCGAGCCCCAGTACCAGGATCCTCACACGCGCTTCAACTACAACTGGGTGCAGGAGGTGCAGGTCGTCGGCCTGGGCGCGGGGGCGGAGTACGGCCAGTTCACGGGCGTCGCGGCCAACGGGATCCTCCGCTCCGGCAGCAACCGCTTCTCGGGCCTGGGCGAATACTGGATGATCGATCGCCGCTGGATGGCCGACAACACCGAGGCGATGCAGCGCCAGGTCGTGGACCAGGTGTACCCTCCGCGGCGCCTGCTCTCATGGTGGGATGCGAGCCTTCAGGCTGGCGGTCCGATCCTGCGGGACCAGATCTGGTTCTTCGCCGGACTCCAGGTCTCGCAACACGACGACGTGCCGGCCGGATTCGTCGGGCCGGGTTCGCGGGACGAGCGCGACCTGCAGGGCATCCTGAAGCTCAACATGGCACCGGCCGCCTCGGTGCGTCTGGAGGGCTTCTACGAGCGCGGGCACAACGTGGCCTACGGCGACTACCTCGACGCGTACACGCCCCAGGAATCGACGGTCGATTCCTGGCTGCGGCAGGATGTGTGGAACCTCCGCGGGACCTGGACACCCACGGGGCGGACGCTCGTCGAGGCGCGCTACAGCGGGTACGACAGCCCGTCTTCCTGGGAACCTCACGGGCCCGGCACACGCTCCGGCCCGCCGCCGCGCTACGACCTGGCCACGCAGAAGATGTCGGTCAACTCCTGGGACTGGATGGACCAGGAGAACCGCGTGCACACGGTCTCCGCCACGTTGACGCACTACGCCACGGGATGGCGTGGAGGCCGTCACGAACTCAAGGCTGGCGTGGAGCACGAGCGCACGCATGACGAGTTCACCTACGGATACCCGGGCAACGCGTTCTACTACGACCGGGCGGGTGTGCCGGTCGAGGTCGAGTTCTGGGACGGGTATCGCATCGACGCACGCACCGCCAGGACCAGCATGTACGTCCGCGACCGCTGGGAGGCGACCCGCCGCCTCACCTTCGAACCGGGCGTGCGCGTGGACGTCAACCGCGGCAGCGTGCCGGTCAAGGGGGAAATCTTCTCGACGTCGCCGGTCTCGCCACGGATCGGCATGGCGTGGGACATCGCGGGCGACCATCGGACCGTCGCGCGCGTTCACTACGGGCGTTATGCAGACGCGCTCTTCTCGAGTCGGATCGGCTTTGCGGCGCGCAACGATTACTCGCCCTACCGCTACTACGCCATCGAGGCCGACGGCAGCCTCTCCCTGCTCTATGCGCAGGACGGCTGGGCCGACAACTATCGCATCGACGAGGACCTCGAGCACTCCTCGGTCGACCAGTGGCTCGTCGGGCTCGAGCGGGAGCTGGTCGGCGACGTGGCGCTGCGCGTGCAGTACATCCGGCGCCGCTTCGACACCTTCATGGGCCTCATCGACACGGGGACGCAATACGAGCCGAGGCAGGTCCGCGACCCCGGGCCGGACGGCAAGGCGGGCACCGCAGACGATGGCGCGATGATCGACGCGTTCAACGCGACCAACCCGGGCAACCAGTTCCTGGTGCTGACCAATCCGGAGGATGCGTTCAACCGCTACGACGCGGTGCAGATCATCGGGAACAAGCGCTACTCGCGGAACTGGCAGCTGCAGGCGTCCTACACGTGGTCCCGGAACGAGGGGACGGTGGGCAACCGGTGGCATGTCAACGCCGCGCGCTACGACCTCGGAAGCCCTGGGGTCTTCGTCAATCCGAACTTGAAGATCAACGCGTTCGGGCGGGCGATGTTCGATCCGACGCACGAGGCGAAGCTGCTCGGCACCTATCGGCTGCCGTGGCTGGGCGGCTTCAACGTCAGTGGGGTCTACCGGTACCACACCGGCGCGGCCTGGGGCCGGACGGCCACGATCGCGGGGTTCCGGCAGGGCAGTCAAAACATCCGGATCGAGCCGCGGGGCACACGGCGGGCGCCGGCCATCAACCAACTGGACATGCGGCTCGAGAAGACGGTTCCGCTTGGCGGTCCCAGGCGCACGCTGGGCGTCTACGTCGAGGCGTTCAATCTCACCAACCAGGGCGTGCCGAACTCCGAGTTGACCGGGCCCGTGGTCGAGGGGTCGGGCTCGACCTTCGGGATGCCTCGCGCATGGGTCGATCCGCGTCGGGTGCGGCTGGGGGTGAGGGTGGGGTTCTGACGGCGTACGGCGTACGGCGTACGACGTACGGCGGCGTAGGGTCGAGGGGCGGCGTACGGCCGTTGGCGTAGGGCGGCGCACGGGAGGGCGACGACCATTCACGCGTCCAGCACCGCGCCCAGGATCGCGCGTCCCCCGGTGGCCCGGTGAAACGCGTAGAGGGCGACGGCCACGAGCGCAGCCATCACGAACAGCGACGTCGGCCAGAACCAGACCGACGTATCCAGGGTCGGAGGGATGTCCTGGAGCAGACTCCCCCAGAATGTCGTCCCGACCACCACGAGGACACCGAGTCTCAGGCTGCCGAGAACCAGGACCCACAGGAGGGCGGCGGCTTCAATGCCCATAGCCCCCCCGGCGCTTCGCGCACTCGCCAGGATCAGCAATAAGGCGAGGAGGACCCCCGCGATCCACGCACGCCTTGTGACGAGGGTGATCAGGAAGAGCAACAGCAGGATCCCGAGCGAATTCAGGACTGAAAGCATGAAGTGTCCCAGGATCCAGCTGCCAGTGAACCGGGCGCCGTCGAGCCACCACGGATCCGTGATCAGCGCCGTGTCGTGGGGATCCAACAACAAGGTCGAGACCGCGGACAAGCTGGCACCCAGGACGGTGCCGAGGAGCAAGTGCCGTGCGACCAGTGGATCTTCGAAACGACCATTCACGAAACGGGTCCAGGACACCAGCAAGTGCGGCCAGCGGCGCCGGACGTAGGGCTCGAGGGCCAGGTAGAGGATCCAGACGAGACAGCTCACGAGGAGCGCCATGGCTCCCAACTGGAGCAGCAGGAGCATGGTGGCCTGCGCATCGGAATGATGATCGGCGCCCAGTGCCCCATCGGCTAGCGTTATCAGGAGCACAGCCACTGCAATGCGGGAGGCGCCTCGCCGGTCCCCCCTCCCGCTCCGCAGGTTTCTGAGCGCGAGGGCGACGCCTCCCCCGATCACCATGAGTGCGACAGCCGGAACCAGCACCGTGACGACCCGCTCGACGCGGCCGGTCCGAGGGCGAGGAGCGCCAGGTTCCCGCGTCCACGGCTCGACGATGCGAAAGAACACGACCCTGCCCTGCGCCGACGCGGCCTCGATGCGAATCGGGACGTCCCCACGTTCGGGGTACGTGCCCTCCCAGGCCGCGCGCGATTCGGCGAAGACGGGCGGGAACCAGCGCGAATCGACCGGCGTGAATCGTGCCAGCTCCAGGCCCGCCTCTTGGAAGACGGGTCCCCAATTGACGAACGAGCGACCGGGGTCGGGAATCCCGTCGCGGCGAAGCGGCACCGCCACCAAACGCAACAGACGACCCTGTGGATCGAGGCGCACCGACACCATGCCGGGCGTCGTCAGCGGCGGGTCCGCAGGCGTGACACGCCCCTGGTGAAAGAAGTACCGGCTCGTCAGCGGCTGCGGGGCCTGCCGGTACCAGAAGACCAGCGCCGCTGGTCGTTCCAGGGCTGCCGCGCGGCGCAGTTCGTCGGCGGACCGGGGCGTGCGGCCGTGCTCGGTAGCCCACTCCGACGGCTGGAACCCGGACGACGTATCGACAGGCTCGTCGGGGTAGCCGAGCGAGCGGATGATGGTGGCCGCCCGGTCGCGCAGCACATCCGGGGGCTTCGGCAGGGGTACGATCAGCGGCACCTGGTGCCTGGGGCTGACGGCGACGTCGATCGCCAGGCTCACGGCGAGCGCAGCCATCAGCGCGAGACCTGCCCTCACGGTCAGGCTGCCCGGATCGCGCGATGCCGCGACCATCTCGGGTGATGGGGTCTCCCCTCGTGCGAGGGCTGCCTGCAGCGGGTCACCGCCCGGCAGTGAGGCGGCGATGGCGCCAACGGAGGGCGGGCGGGCCGTGGGGTCTTTCTCCAGGCATTGCTCGACGGCGCGCTCGAGGCCAGGATCGATGTCCGCGACTGTCTTGCGCAGGCTCGCGGGCGGGTCGGTCTTGTGGCGTTGCGCCAATTCGCCGACCGTGCTTCCCTCGAACGCAGGCCTGCCGGAGAGCACCTCGTACACGACCAGGCCCAGCGCGTAGATGTCGGAGGCGATCGTGGCCGGCTTGCCCTCGAACCGTTCCGGGGCCATGTAGGCTGGCGTGCCGGCGAACGACGACAGCGCCTCGTGCGCCCCGGGTGCACTGGCGAGGCCGAAGTCCGCAAGCCGCACGTTGCCACGGCCGTCGATCATCACGTTGGCCGGCTTCAGGTCGCTGTGCACGACCCCGCGCGCGTGCACAGCGGCGAGCCCGGCGCAGAGTTGCCGCGCAATCTCCAGTCCCTTGTCCGGCGGAACGCGACCGATCCGACGAAGCAAGGAGGCCAGATCCTCCCCGTCGACGTACTCCATGCTCAAGAAGTGACGTCCGTCGGCCTCCCCGATGTCGTAGATACGACAGACGTTGGGGTGAGACACCTGCCGGGCCAGGCGGACCTCGCTCCTGAACAGGGCGACACGAGAGGGATCCGCGCTCACGTCCCAGGGCAGGAGTTTCAACGCAACGGGCTGACCGAGGGTCAGATCGTCTGCCCGGTACACCTCGCCCATCCCACCCGCGCCCAGCAGCGCGACGATGCGATAACGGCCGGCGATGACCGTGCCTGGCAGGTAGTGCTCTTCACCGCGGGCACTCGCCTGTGCCTGCCTGAGGCCGTTCAAGGTCGTGTCCAGCTCGGCCGAGGTTGGCGTCCCTCCGGCGTTGAGGGTCTTCATGGGCCTGCCTTACCGGAAGTTGTCCACCATCATGAGGTCCGACTGACTCTCGAGCTTCGTGTAGATGATCGTGCGGCCGTCGGGAGAGACCGTGAAGTCGAAGCAGTCTTTCGGGGCAAAGGGAACTGGTTTGGTCGAACCGCTGGCGAGATCGTAGACGGCCAGGGACGGGCCTTCCCACGGCACGAAGTAGACGAGCGAGCCAACGACACTGAGTGCATCTGCGGTAGTCAGAACAGGTAACGGTCGCGCGGAGCGCGTGGCCAGCGTGACCTCCCAAAGGGCTGTCTGCCGCGATGTGCCCGTTCGCCTGGCGACGACGATGTGCCTGCCATCGCTGGCGTCCATCGCCGAGTCGCCACCGTCGACGGTCACCTGCTCCACGTGTCGTCCGTCAACCGACATCCGGTGAACCTCCCGCCGCCCGGTCCGGTCGGAGGTGAAGTAGATCCAGCGGCCGTCGCGGGAAAAGTTCGGCGACTCGTCGTTCGAGCTGCCGTCCGACAGGCGCCGCACGTTTCCACCCGTTGCGCTCACTGCGTAGACGGCCCTGTGCCCGCTGTCTTCCTGCCGATCGAACACCAGGTGTCGTCCGTCGGGAGACCACCCCAGCCCTGACCATCGGTCGACGCCAGCAGACGTGACCTGTACTCCCTGCCTGCCGCCCGCGTCGGCGACCCAGACTTCCAGCCGACCTGACCGATCGGAGATGAACGCGAGACGCGTGCCGTCGGGCGAGAACTGAGCGCCCCATTCCTCGCGCGTGCCTGAGCCCGGGTATCGCTCGACTCCGTCGCGCGTGGCACGCCAGAGGTCGTGGTGAAGGATGATGTACTCGTAGACCAGGCGGCTGCCACGCGGGAGACGATCCAGCGCCCATCGGGCGACCACGTTGGCCATGTGTCGCGTCCGGGATCGGACGTCAGGCGGAGGGGGCGAGTACTCAAACCGACGACCTGCACGTAGATGTCGATGTTGCTTTCGTCTTCGATGTTGGCCGAGTAGGCGACCTGGCTTCCGTCTGGGGAGAGCGTCGGCTGGGACTCGTCGCCGACGAAGGACGTGAGCGGCACGGCCTCGAGTGGCGTCACCTGCCTCCCGGCGACCGCTCCGGGTGCCCGATCCCCTGCGCGTCCCCAGGTCAGCCACGCCAGTGCACCAATCGCTGCGAGCCCGGTGCCGGTGGCAAGCATCCACCGGATGGGGCGGCGGCGCGGGCCGGCCTGCGCCGCCCGGATGACCCCGGACGCCGCAGCCGAAGACGAAGCCGAGGCGACGCCGTCGCGGATCTCCTCCAGTTGCGCGCGCACGTCCGCCATGCTCTGCACGCGCCGCGCCGGGTCCTTCCGCAGGCAGCGCAGGATCAACTGCTCAAGCTCCGCCGGCACGGCGCGCGCCACTTGCGTGGGCGCCTGCGGCTCCTCCCGCAGCACCGCCGCCATCACCGACGCCGCGCTCTCCCCCCCGAACGCCCGCACGCCCGTCACCAGCTCGTAGAGCACCGCCCCGACGCTGAACACGTCGCTCCGCGCGTCCAGCGCCTTCCCTTCCACCTGCTCCGGCGACATGTACGCCGGCGTTCCCGCCACCGTCCCTTCCCGCGTCACGACCCCGGGTGCCGTGGCCGTCAGGTCGTCGCCCGACCCGCCCGGCGCCACCAGCTTCGCCAGGCCGAAGTCCAGCACCTTCACCACGCCCTCCTCGGTCACCATCACGTTCGAGGGCTTGATGTCGCGGTGCAGGATGCCCGCCGCGTGCGCCTGCGCCAGCGCGTCCGCCAGCGGGATGGCAAACCGCAGCGCCTCGCCTGCCGGGAGCCCGCGGTGGCCGATCACCTGGTCCAGCGTCCGCCCGGCCACATACTCCATGACCAGGTAGTCCTGCCCCTCGTGCTGGCCGATGTCGTGCAGCGTGACGATGTGCGGGTGGTTGAGGCTGGAGACGGCGCGCGCCTCCTGGAGGAAGCGCTGGCGGCGGTCGTCGGTCAGCGCGCGGTCGGGGCTGAGGATCTTGATCGCCACCTCGCGTCCCAGCCGCGTGTCGCGCGCGCGGTAGACGTCTCCCATGCCGCCCGCGCCGAGCGGCGCGACGATCTCATACGGGCCGAGCCGCGTGCCAGGGGTAAGGTTCACTGCGACTCCTGTTGTTCGCGGCGGTTGACCAAGCAGGGACCGCCGCAATCCGACACGCTGGCGTCTCCTTCCGGTGAAGTAGCGGCTATGTACTTCCAACGCGCAGGAAAGGGCCGGAACAGCTCATCGGAACGGGCTCACGGCTCAGGGCCCAGGGCTCGAGGCGCCTCGGGCTCCTGCCCTGGGGCTCTGGAAAGAAGTCCACCGGAAGAAGGAGGGACAAAAGTCGAACTGTCGATTCCCATTAGTCGGCAGAATCAGGAACTTTTGTCCCGGTGTGCCTTGGGGAGGCACGCCCTGATCTGTCGGCAACTTCATGGCCTGGAAGGGAATGGCCGGTGCATGATCCTGAGGTGCCTCCTGGAACGAGAATTGCTATCGGCTCTGTCAACATCTCGTCACCGTTGTCGTCATCACCGAAATGCCTGGTGACCGGTGGCGTGTCGCCTCGCGCGCCACGGCGGAGGCTCGACTTGGACGAAGGGATTGCCTTATGACTCGATCGGTGGTGGCAATCGCGGCCGTCGCGTGGCTCGGCTCGGCGCCGGCCCCTGGACTCGCCAACCCCATCAACCTCGTTGCCGCCCGCAGCGTGGACATCGGGCACTCCGGCGGTTCCGTGCTGGCAGAGACCTCCGCAGCCACAGGAATCTTCAACAAGGGTGTGAGCCACCCGGCGGTTGCAACGAACGGAGGCTTGGTATCGGTGTCCGCCTCCCAGTCGACGCTGATCGACGCAGCGTCCGGTCTGTTTTCAGGAACCGGCTCGGCCAGCATCGGTTACAGCATGTTTGCCTCGACCGGAGCGTACGCTGACAGTTTCTTCGACGTGTTCTTCGATCTGACGACTCCCCATGCCTTCGCCCTCTCGGGCACCTTGATGGCCAGCGACGACGGGGGATTCGCACGGGCGGTCTTCGACCTGTCTGGTCCCACGGCGCTGTCCTGGATCGCGACATCCTCCATCTCCCCGATTCCTGTGCTGGCCAGCGGCACGTTACCCGCTGGGTCCTATCACGTGGTCGTCCGGGCCAAGATGGACAACGGCGGCAACACGCAGGACGGAGCCGCCATGGGAGGGATGGCCAGCTTCGACTTCTCACTCGCGCTGTCACAGACCCCGCCCGCGATCCCGGAGCCGACGACGATCTCGCTGCTGGGCCTCGGCCTGGCGGGTTCCGCACTCCAGCGGCGTCGGCGACGCTAACCAGCTCCGCCGCCGCTGAAGTGGTGATCCAAACCGGGAATGACGCACGGTTGGGGTGACCGCGTCAGCGGCTGCTGCCGTGGCGCAGAAAGTTCTCCATCACCCACAGTTCCCACTGCTCCGATCCGGCCGTGAATGCGAGCTGCCCCGTCCGCGGGTTGGCTGACACGGCGTTGAGGAATTCGAGCGCGATGCCGGTATTCAGCGGGTCGCCTCCGCGCGCGGGCACGCGCCAGACTTCCACCATCGGCTGCCCGCGACGTGCCTTCGTGAACAGGATCTCCGTGCCGTCCGTCATCCACCCCTGCACGTCGATGCGCTCCTCGGGGTCGGCCGTGCGCGCGAGCTCGATCGTCGTCGTGTCGGACGTCGTGACCTCGAGCACCTCGATCGTGCGCTCGCCCTCGCCGATCGAGTCCACCGTCGCGAACGCGCGGCCATCGGGCGACAGGCTGATGCACCCGCCCTTCGCGCGCAGGCGCGGCCGCAGCAGCCCTTCTGCCTTCAGGTCGCGCAGCACGGTGTCCCGCCCGCTGGCCAGCTCCCGCCGCAGCACGTGCGTGGGCGTCCCGAAGACGATGGCCTGGCCGTCCGGCGCCCACTGCGGACACCATGAGAACGGGGTGTCGGGTTCCGGATCGGCAAACGCGGTCTCGACGGCCCCCGTCGTCCCGTCGATGATCTGGATGCCGCGGTGCTGGTTTCGGTACCCCATGACGAGGAACCGCCGGCCGTCGGGTGAATACTGCAATTTCCAGAACGCGCCGAGCTTCGGCGTGATCCACCGGGTCTCACCGGTTTCCATGTCCCGGATGACGACGCTCAGCGAGCCTTCAGCGGCGCGCAGGAAGCTGTTGTCGGTGATCCAGGCGAGCGCGCGGCCGTCGGGTGACCAGGTTGGCACGCGGTTCTGGCCCGCCACCGGCGCCGACACGGGCTGCGGCGGCGTGGCCCCGTCAGCGGGCGCCGTGTAGACGTCGATCATCGACGCGGAGAACTGGTAGTAGAACGCGCCGGAGCTGGTGAGGCCGAGGCCGGCCACGCGGCCGAGATCCCGACCGACGAATCGGGCTGCGCCGTCGGGCCGCCCGTTGGCGATGCGCTGCACCCACGCACTGGTCGAGCCCGTCCTGTCGCTGAGGAAGAACACCTCGTCGCCTCGCGGCGTCCACTGGGGGTGGACATCGAACGCCGCCGAGGCCGCCAGGGGCACTTCGTCGCCGGTTTCGAGGTCGCGCAGGACGATGTCACGCTGGTAGCTCTCGCCGCGTGGGCGACGGTCGTAGGCGAGGTAACGGCCGTCCGGTGAGAACGTGGCGCCCGTGGGCCAGCCGTCCGTGTCGGCCACGAGACGCGTCGACTTGCGCTCCACGTCAGCCACCATCAGATGGTTGCCGCCCTGCTTGTCGACGACGAGCAGGCTGATCTGCGAGCCGTCGCGCGACCATTCGTACGGCTGGATGAACTCCGCCTCAGGCAGTCGCAGCAGCACCTCTGGCCAGGTGCCGTCGGTGTTGATCGTGCGCAGTTCGAAGACGCCGTCGAGCGCGATCCAGGGATACGCGAGCCGATCGCCATCGAACGCGAAGACGCCCCCGAATGACTGCTCGTTCGACGTGCCCTTGTTCGTCAGCGGCTTGACGGTGGACGATTGAAGGTCGAGCAGCATCAGCTCGCCGCTGCCACTGGCGAAACTGAAGAAGCGGCCGTCGGGAGAGGGCCTGCCGTAGGCGCCGATGTCCCTGGTCGGCATCGGGACCTTTCTGATGACGACCTCCGAAGACGTCTCGCGCGCCAGGACGCCGGCGGGCGCCTCGGCCGGCACAGCCGGGCCGATCCTGCGCAGTCGCGAACGAACGCCACCGAGGTCGGCCCACAGGGCGGCGCCGAGTGCGCCAATCGCCAGCAGGCTCGCGCCGGCCAGCCACAAGCGGCGCCGAGATGGCGCCGTGCTGGCAGGCGCCTGCGGTTGGACCGCGCCCGATCCAGACCCAACATCCGTCGACGCGACCGCGCGCGCCAGCGCCTGCTCGAAGGCTCCCGCGCTGTCGAAGCGCTGCGCCTGGTCGACGGCCGTCGCCCGTTCGACGGCGTCGATGAAGGCGCCGGGCAGGTCGGGCCGCACGTCGCGCAGGAGGGTGCAGCGCCCTTCGCCATGCGCGTGACGGATGGCCCCGAGACTGCGCCCGCGCACCGGGAAGTCCCTCGTCACGAGGTGATAGAGCAGCACGCCGAGCGAGTAGATGTCGCTCCTGACGCTGGGGGCACCGTCTCCCAGCACCTCCGGCGCGAGGTAGAGCGGTGTGCCTGCGAGGTCCGCCGGGCCGCTCTCGTCGGTCGTGTCCGTCACGGTGCCGAAGTCCATCAGCACCGTGCGGCCACCCTCCTCGCGCATCACGTTCTGGGCCTTGATGTCGCGGTGCAGAAGGCCCGCTCGATGGACGGCCGCGAGCGCCCGGCACAGGTCGAGGCCGATCACGGCCGCTTCCTGCGCGCTGAACGACCCGTGGCGATGAAGGACCTCCGCGAGCGTGCGCCCGCGGACGTAGTCCATCCACACGCCGACCCGGCCATCGATCCGGTCCGCGCCGTACACCGTGACCACGTGCGGGTGCCGCACCCGCGCCAGGGCTCGGCCCTCGTCGATCGCCGTGTTGGCATCCTGCCCGGGCTGCGGCCGGTGCAGCAACTTGAGCGCGACGTCGCGATCGAGGCGCGGGTCGCGCGCGCGGTAGACCTCTCCGAACGAGCCGCGGCCGACGACTTCGAGCAGCGTCAGGTGTCCCCACGTGCCCAGCGCCGCCTGGCCCGGCAACGCCACCGTCGCCGCACCCGCCGCGGGGGTGGCGGACGAGGTGTCTGCGGGCGGCGGCTCGCGCGCGACGAGGTCCTGCGCCACGGCAACGGTGGACAGCAGGCGCAGATCGCGCAGCACCGCCCGAAACGACTCCGAGGCGGCGCTCGATTCGAGCGAGTCCCAGTCGACCGGCGTCCCTTCGAGGATCGCGCGGGCGATGTCGCGAAGCCGCGGATCGTCTTCGAATCGGTCGGCCAGAGACATGCGCGATCCTCAGCGGCCGGGTTCCATTTCGCAGGCGAGCCGGACGAGGGCCCGCTCGAGTGCCATGCGCGCGGCGTTGGGGGTCCGCTTGCCGAGCATGGCGGCCAGATCCTGGTAGCTCGCGCCAAGCTCCAGCCGCGCGATGATGGCCTCGCGATCCTCCGGCCGCAACCGCGCGAGGCCCCGTTCGTAGCGATCGAGCACCTCTCGCCCGACCGCCTCCTCGAGCGGGGATGGCCCGTCGCCGGCCTGCGCCTGGTCCAGTTCGTTCATCACCGGCCGGCGCCCGGCCCGTCGCACCTCGTCGGTGATGCGGTGCATCAGCGCCTGGCGGAGGTAAGCCTGCAGGGCTCCCTCGCCGCGCACCTCGAACCGGTCAATGCGAGTAAACGTCCGCAGGAGGGTCTCCTGCACGAGGTCGGTGGTTTCGGCGAGATCGCGGGCGTGGCGAGGCAGCCGCCCGTGGGCCCAGCGCCGCAGACGCGGCAGGTAGCGCTCGGCGAGCTGGTTCAGCGCCTCCCGGTCGCCCGCCTTCGCGCGCTCGATCAGCGCCAGCGAGGAATCGGGGTCGAGCGTGGCGTCGGGACCGGGGTCGTCGCGGGGCTTCTCGCGATCGCCAGACGAAGACTCGGGCATGGCAGTGACGCGCTCATGATAAACCCGGGCGGGGCAGAAACCGGCTCGCGGCGGGTGCACGATCAGTTGTAGCTCCCCGTCGGCCTGAGGTCTGAGCGCACGGCGG
>CAYLZN010000158.1:0-222 GCA_964387935.1 uncultured Vicinamibacteraceae bacterium
TAATGTCTACGAGTGGATGGACGCGCGCGCGGGCACCGGCACGGTCATGCCGTCGCCACTCAACCCGAAGCCGCTGGAGACGCTCGTGTTCGAGGATCCCCGACTCACCTTCGGGGTCGAGCGGTGCTACGTCGTGCGCATGGTGGAAGCTCACGGGGCGGTGACCGTCGAGAGCGCGGCCTCGCCCCCGGCGTGCATCACGCCCTTGACCGTCTCGGGTGA
>CAYLZN010000158.1:232-9283 GCA_964387935.1 uncultured Vicinamibacteraceae bacterium
GCGCCGCGCAGCCTGGCTGCCGTTGGTGCCGAGGGGGCCGTGAACCTGATCTGGGAACCGAATGACGAGGCCGACCTCGCGGGCTACGTGGTACTCCGCGGTGAGGCGCCGGGCGCGAAGCTCGAGGCGCTCACGGTGACGCCCATCCGCGAGACCACCTTCCGGGATACCACGGTGCGGCCCGGCGTGCGGTACGTGTACGCGGTCGTGGCCGTGGACAGCGCGACGCCGCAGAACGTCAGCGTCGAGTCCAATCGGGTCGAGGAGACCGCCCGATGAGCGCGCGTCGGCTGTTCCGGACGACCATCGACGGCGTGGCGCGCCACGTGATCGAGGAGGACGGGGCGTACCGCCTCGTGGACGGCGATGTGTTCGGGTCATGGCACGTCGGGCGACCCGTGGATCTCGAGCCGGCGCGCTGGCTCGCCCCGATCGAGCCCGGGAAGATCGTCGGCATCGGACGCAACTACCGGGACCACGCGGCCGAGCGGGCCAAGCCCGTGCCCACCGAGCCCCTCGTTTTCCTGAAACCGCCGTCGGCCGTCATCGGCCCCGGCCAGGCGATCGAACTGCCCCCGGTCGGTCGCGTCGACCATGAAGGCGAGCTGGCGGTGGTCATCGGTCGTCGCGCGACGCGCGTCCGCCGCGAGGATGCGCTCGGCGTGGTCTTCGGGCTCACCTGCATCAACGACGTCACCGCGCGGGGCCTGCAGGACCTCGGCTTCCAGTTCAGCCATGCCAAGGGCTTCGACACCTTCGCTCCCCTGGGGCCCTGCGTGCTCCTCGAGAACGATCCCGGCGACCGCACCGTCGAGTGCCTCGTGAACGGCACCGTCCGGCAGCGCTCCACCACGGCGTCCCTCATCTTTCCGGTGGAGGAGCTGATCGCCTACGTGTCCGCGGTGATGACGCTCCTGCCTGGGGACGTCATCGCCACCGGCACGCCTGCCGGCATTGCCCCGCTCGAACCCGGCGACGTCGTCGCCGTACGAGTGTCCGGCGTCGGCGAGCTCGCCAACCCCGTCACACTGCGGCCCTGAGTCTCGAGCCCATCATGTCCACGACGACCTCCGCGACACCTGCCGACACCCTCGACGATCTCGAACGGCGCGCTGAGCGCGGTGGCGGGGACGAGCGAATCCGGCGCCAGCACGACGCGGGCAAGCTCACCGCGCGGGAGCGCATGGAGCTGCTGTTCGACCCGGGCACGTTCGAGGAAATCGACAAGCTGGTCACCCACCGGTGCCGCGATTTCGGCATGGAGCACCAGGTGGTTCCGGGTGACGGGGTCGTGGCGGGGCACGGGCTCGTCGATGGCCGACGGGTGTACGCGTTCGCGCAGGACTTCACGGTGTTCGGCGGGTCCCTGTCGGAGACCAACGCGGCGAAGATCGTGAAGCTCATGGACCTGGCCATGAAGATGGGCGCCCCGATCGTCGGGCTCAACGACTCGGGCGGCGCCCGCATCCAGGAAGGCGTCATGTCGCTCGGCGGCTACGCGGACATCTTCCTGCGCAACACGCTCGCCTCGGGCGTCGTACCGCAGATTTCCGCCATCATGGGGCCCTGCGCCGGCGGTGCCGTGTACTCGCCCGCCATCACGGATTTCACCGTCATGGTCCAGGGCACGAGCTACATGTTCGTGACCGGGCCCGACGTGATCAAGACCGTCACACACGAGGAGGTCACCAAGGAGGAACTCGGCGGCGCGATGACCCACAACGCCAGGAGCGGCGTCGCGCACTTCGCGGTCGCGAACGATCGCGAGTGCGTCGCGCTCATCCGCGAGCTGTTGTCCTACCTGCCCGGCAACAACGTGGACGAGCCGCCGCGCGGGTCCACGGAGGACCCCGTGGACCGTGAGGACGAGTCGCTGGATACGCTCGTGCCGGTGAACCCGAACCAGCCGTACGACATGCGGGACCTCATCACGAGGGTCGTGGACGGCGGCGACTTCCTCGAGGTCCAGGAACATTACGCGCGCAACATCATCGTCGGGTTCGCGCGGCTCGGCGGGCGTTCGGTTGGCGTGGTCGCCAACCAGCCGGCGCACCTGGCCGGCTGCCTGGACATCGACGCGTCGGTCAAGGGCGCGAGGTTCGTCCGCTTCTGCGACGCCTTCAACATCCCGCTCGTGACCTTCGAGGACGTCCCGGGTTTCCTCCCGGGAACCGTGCAGGAGTGGGGCGGCATCATCCGGAACGGGGCCAAGCTGCTCTATGCGTTCGCGGAAGCCACCGTGCCGAAGGTGACCGTGATCACGCGCAAGGCCTACGGGGGCGCCTACTGCGTCATGGCGTCGAAGCACATCCGTACCGACGTCAACTTCGCCTTTCCGACGGCCGAAATCGCGGTGATGGGCCCCGAGGGCGCGGTGAACATCCTCTACAAGCGGGAGATCGAGACCGCCAGCGATCCCGCCGAGCTCCGCGCGGAGAAGGTCACCGAATTCCGCGAGAAGTTCGCCAACCCGTACGTCGCGGCGGGTCGCGGGTTCCTCGACGAAGTCATTCGTCCCCGGGAGACCCGACGCAAGCTCGTGGCGGCCCTCAACAGCGCCGAGACGAAGCGCGACCGCAATCCTCCGAAGAAACACGGCAACATTCCGCTCTGACGGCCCGGGAGGCCCACGTGCAGAAGATCCTGGTCGCCAACCGCGGTGAGATCGCCGTGCGCATCATGCGCGCCTGCCGCGATCTCGGGCTCGGCAGTGTCGCCGTCTACTCGGATGCGGACCGCGGGGCTCCGCACGTGCGATACGCCGACGAGGCCCACCACATCGGTCCGAACGCTCCCAGCGAGAGCTACCTGCGCATCGATCGCCTCATCGACACCGCGCGACGCGCCGGCGCCGACGCCGTGCACCCGGGATACGGGTTCCTCGCGGAGAACGAGGACTTCGCCGCGGCGTGCCGGGATGCGGGCCTCACGTTCATCGGCCCCTCGCCCGAGGCGATCGCCCTCATGGGCAACAAGACCGCCGCACGGCAGGCCGCCATCAAGGCCGGGATGCCGGTCGTGCCCGGGCTCGACAAGCCCCTCGACCCCGGGACCGGCGAGGTCGAGCTGCGGCGCATCGCCGACACGATCGGCTACCCGCTGCTCGTCAAGGCCGTCGCCGGCGGCGGTGGCAAGGGCATGCGGACGGTCGAGCGGCCGGACGAGCTCCTCGGCGCCATCCACGCCGCCGGGTCCGAGGCGGGATCGGCGTTCGGCGATTCGGCGGTGTACCTCGAGCGCAAGCTGCGCCGCCCGCGCCACATCGAGATCCAGTTGCTCGGCGATCATCACGGGACCGTCGTGCCCTTCGTCGAACGCGAGTGTTCGATCCAGCGCCGCCATCAGAAGGTCATCGAGGAATCGCCGTCGGTGGCGGTGACCCCGGAGCTCCGCTGGAGGATCGCGCAGGCGGCGGCGTCGGTCGCCCGGACGGTGGGCTACACCAACGCCGGGACCATCGAGACGCTCCTCGACGAGGACGGGCAGTTCTACTTCCTCGAGATGAACACGCGGCTGCAGGTCGAGCACCCGGTGACCGAACTCGTGACGGGCCTGGACCTGGTCGCCTGGCAGATCCGGATCGCGCTCGGCCTGCCGCTGACGATCGACCCCGAACGCGTGCTCGCCCCGTACGGTCACGCCATCGAATGTCGCATCTACGCAGAGGACGCCGACAACCGCTTCATGCCCTCGCCGGGACGCATCGCCTACCTCCACGCCCCAGCGGGCCCGGGGGTCCGGCGGGACAGCGGGGTGCAGGGCGGATTCGAGGTGCCGATCTTCTACGACTCGATGATTTCCAAGCTGCTCGCCTGGGGCGAGACCCGCACGCAGGCCATCGCCCGCCTGCAGCGCGCCCTGTCGGAATACGAGGTGCGAGGCATCAAGACCACGATTCCGTTCTTCCAGTGGATGCTGGCGAACCCGGACTTTGTCGAGGGCCGGTTCGACACCACGTATCTCGACCTGCTGCTGGGGAGCCGCGCCGGCAAGCCCTTCGTCGACGCCCCGGCCCAGGCTGCCGACATCGCCACGATCGCCACCGCCATCCGCGCGTTCCTTCTGGCCTCCGACGGGCGGGGTGACGGCGCGCCGGGGCCGGCCGCGAGGGCCGGTCGCGCCTGGACGCAGGTCGCCCGCCGCGAGGGACTTCGCGCCTGAGGAGGCTCCGATGATCTTCGAAATCGAGGTCGACGGCCAGACGCGTGTCGTGACGGTCGAGCGATCGCCCGCGGCGTCCAGCACCTTCAAGGTCACCTGGGACCGCCACGCGCACCTTGTCGACGCGGTGCGCGTCGAGGCTGACACCCTGTCGCTCATCCTGCCGCACGCCGGCCACGCGTCTCACGAGGTGGGTTTCTCGCCGGGACTGCTGCCGGGGCAGCTCAACGTCTACCTGCACTCGGGCACGATGACGGCCACCGTCAACGGGCGCCGGTCGCGCCGGGCGGGCGGCCTGAGTTCGGGCGCCGGTGAGCAGCGGGTGATCGCGCCCATGCCCGGCAAGGTGCTCCGCCTGCTCGTCGCCCCCGGCGACGAGGTCGCCGCCCGCCAGCCCCTTGTCGTCGTCGAAGCCATGAAGATGGAGAACGAGCTGTCGTCTCCCCGGGCGGGACGGGTCAAGGAGGTCGCGGTCCGCATCGGCCAGTCCGTGGAGGCTGGGCGCCTCCTCGTGATCGTGGAGTAGAGTCTCTTCTCGATGGCCGACCACGAGCAGACCGACCCCGAGGGTCGGGCCGCACCGGAGCACCCCGAGCCGGCTGGTCCTGTCCCGCCGTCGTCGCGACGACGCTCGCGGGTCTGGCGCGCCGTCCGCGTCCTCGTCGCCACGCTCGTCGCGGCCGCCGCCGGCGTGTTCGTCGCGCTGCTCGTCGTCGATCTCGGTCCTCGCGCCAAGCCGCTGGCCGAGTCCCAGGCCAGCCGCCTGATTGCCAGGCCCGTGCGCATCGGCCACCTCTCCATGTCGCCGCTCCGCGGTCGGTTCGTGTTCGACGACCTCACCATCCAGAACCTCGACCCGTCGCGGACCCCGTTCTTCCACGCCCGCCGCATCGAGGTGACGATGCCGTGGTGGACGATCCTGCTGCGACGGGAAGTCTTCATCGAGTCGGTCGTCGTGTCCGACTGGCGCATGCTCATCGAGCAGTACCCCGACGGCCGCCACAACTTCATCCGGATCCCCCGGCCGGGTCCGGGGCCGAAGCGCTTCGTGACGACGGTCCAGCTCGTGCGCGCCGAGCGGGGCGAGTTCGAATACCAGGACTACCGCACCCCGTGGAGCATCGTCGCGCGCGAGGCCGACGTGACCGTGGCGAAGCTCCGCGATTACCGGGGCGAGATGAGGACCCGCCACGGCTCAGTGCAGATTCAGCGCTACGAGCCGATGTGGCTGAACGGCTACGGGACGTTCTCGATCATCGGCGGCAAGGTCGTGATCGACCAGGTCGATTTCGACAGCGACGGGGCCCGATCGTCGGCCACTGGCGTGATCGATGTCGGCGCCTGGCCGGAGCAGACCTATCAGGTCAGGTCCGAGCTGGACTTCTCGCGCATGCGGGAGCTCTTCTTCAAAGACGACGAGTTCACCCTCTCGGGCACGGGACAGTTCCGCGGGAGCTTCCATCTCTTCAAGGGGGGCCGCGAGCTCGCCGGCGACTTCGTGTCGGCCGAGGCCGGCGTGAACGACTGGCGGTTCCCCCGGCTCGCGGGCAAGGTGCTGTGGACGTCCGATCGGCTCGAGGTGACCGACACGACGTCGGACTTCTACGGGGGCCGCCTGCGCCTGTCGTACACGATGAAGCCGTTTGGCGCCTCCGAGCCGACACTCGCCCGCCTCGACACCGCGTACGACGGAGTCGATCTCGCGCGCCTCACGGAGTTCCTCGCGAGGCCCTCTCTGCGGCTGACGGGCCTGGCGTCTGGACGCACCCTGCTCGAGTTCCCGCTCGGCCGTTTTCGCGAGCATCGCGGCGACGGCGAACTCCGGGTGACGCCGCCCGACGGCGTGGCGCTGATGACGCCCTCGCTGCCCGCCGGCCCGGCCGACGCGGCGTCGTGGCCCGGGCCGCCGGTGGGCCCGTTCAACCCCGAGCCGCTGCTCGGGTCCCTCCCGGTCGGGGGCACGGCGAGCTACCGCTACGGGCCTGAGTGGCTCGAAGTCTCCGGTGGCGAGATGGCCACGCCGCAGACGTTCGTGGCGTTCTCGGGGCGCACGAGGTTCGGTGAGGATTCGACCTTTCCCTTTCGCGTGACGAGCCGGGACTGGCAGGAAAGCGATCGCGTGCTGGCCGCGATCATCAGCGCCTTCGGCCAGCCCACGCGGGCGGTGCCCGTGGGCGGGGCGGGCGAGTTCGATGGGGTGATGCAGGGCTCGTTCGCGCGGCCGCTCGTGACGGGACGCTTCACCGCCGAGCGGGTGTGGGCCTGGAACGTGAACTGGGGCCAGGCCGCCGGCGACGTCACGATCGTCAACTCGTACGTGGACGTCAAGAACGGGCGCCTGCGCTCCGGCGCTGCCGAGGCCTCCGCCGAGGGTCGCTTCTCGCTGGGCTATCCCCGGCGTGACGGTGGTGAGGAGTTCGATGCGCGGGTCCAGCTCCGCGACTGGCCGATCGCCGACCTGCGGCAGGCCTTCGAGCTCTACGACTACCCGGTGGATGGCCTGGTGTCCGGGGAGTTCCACCTCTGGGACGAGTACACGGGACCCCAGGGCTTCGGGCGCGCCACGTTCCGCGACATTGTCGCCTACGGCGAGCGTTTCGATACGGGGCAGACCGGGATGCGCTTCGAGGGCAGCGGCGTTCGGCTCGACGGCTTCTCGCTGCGGAAGAGCGAGGGGGACATCACGGGCGCCGCGTTCGTCGGGTGGGACGGCACCTACTCCTTCAATGCGACCGGGCGCCGGATTCCCGTGGAGCGCGTGGCGGCGCTCACCTTCCCGCAGGCGCCGCTGTCCGGGCTGCTGCAGTTCACGGCGGCCGGGAGTGGTGTCTTCCTGACGCCGCGCTACGAGGTGAAGCTGCGCATCGACGACCTGTTCCTTCGCGACGAAGGGATTGGCCAGGTCACCGGTCGGCTGCTGGTGCGTGACGACGTGGTGACGCTCGACCAGTTCGAGGTGGCCTCGGCGAGGCTCGCCGTGTCCGGGCGCGGGCGGGTCGCGCTCACCGACGAGGCCGACGGCGAGTTCGAGCTGCGCTTCCAGGAGACCTCGCTCGATCCCTACGTGCGCGTCCTGCAGCCGCAGCTCTCGCCGTTCACGACCGCGGTGGCCAGCGGGACGTTACGGGTGTTCGGCGAACTGCGAAACCCCGAACGCGTGCAGGGCGACGTGGTCGTCGACCGGCTCGGGCTGAACCTCTTCGACTACCGGTTGCGCAACGATGGCGACCTGAGGTTGTCCCTGGACAACCAGGTGGTCCGCGTGGAGCGGCTCAAGCTCGTGGGCGACGGGACCTCGGTGGAGATGGCGGGTGAGGTGCGGCTGGCCGAGGAGACGATCGCCCTGCGGGCCCTGGGCGATGCGAACCTCGGCATCCTCCAGGGATTCCTGCGCGACATCCGGAGCTCCGGGGCGGCCGAGCTACAGGCCGACATCCGCGGGCGGATCGACGCGCCGACGGTCCTCGGCGCGCTCGTGATCAGCAACGGCCGGCTCAGGCACTTCGCCCTGCCGCACGCGTTCGAAGCGATCAACGGCCGCGTGGACTTCGACGCGGGGGGCTTGCGCATCGACGACCTGTCGGGACGCCTTGGCGGCGGGTCGGTGCGCCTCAGCGGTCGCCTCGGGTTCCGGGGGTTCACGCCGGCCGAGTACAACCTGACGGCCGTTGGCGAGGGTCTGCGTCTCCGCTATCCCGAGGGGTTCCGCTCGCTCGTCGATGCGGACCTGACCCTGCGCGGAGACTTCTTCAGCCCGTTGCTGGGGGGCACGGTCACGGTGCGGAGCGCCACGCTCGAGCGGACGTTCGACACTGGCGGCACGGGACTGTTCGGGTTCGCGGCGGGTGGGGGAGGGCGCCCGGCGTCCCCAGCGGCACCGTCGAGGATCCCCGTGCGTTTCGACGTGCGACTGATCGCGCCCTCGTCGCTCCGGATCGAGAACCGGGACGCGCGGCTCGTGTCGAGTGCCGAGCTCACCCTGCGCGGCACCATCGACCAGCCGGTCCTGTTCGGCCGGGTCGAAGTCGATCGCGGCGAGGTGCTGTTCGAGGGGAACCGGTATCAGGTGATCCGCGGCACGGTCGATTTCGTCAACCCCACCCGCGTCGAGCCGCTCTTCGACGTCGAGGCCGAAACGCAGGCGCGGGTGCCGGGTCAGATCTACCGCGTCGTGACCCGGATCACCGGCACGCCGAGCCGCTTCAGCTTCGACCTGTCGTCCGACCCGCCGCTGCCGACGGTGGAGATCCTGTCGCTGCTCTTCGGCCAGGTCCGCGATCCGCAGAACGCGGAACTGCGGGCGCTGCGGTCGCCACAGCTCGCGGAGCAGGAGCTCATCAAGGCCCGCGCCGCCCGCCTGCTCGCCAGCCCGATCGCGTCGGAGGTCGGCCGGGTGGTGGAGGAGACGTTCGGCGTCGACAGCGTCCAGATCACGCCGCTCCTGAGCGACATGTCCGCCCAGGAGTCGTCGCGGATCACGCCGTCCGCGCGGCTGACGGTCGGCAAGCGGATCTCGGACCGCGTGTACCTGACCTACAGTCGCGCGCTCAACGCCTCGACCCGCGACGAGATCATCCTGCTGGAGTTCAACCAGAGCGACCGGCTCGCCTGGGTCGTCTCGCAGAACGAGGACCGGACCTATGCCGTCGACGTGCGCCTGAGGCGCGTCTTCTGACAGCCACCATGCGCGGGCGCGTCCTGTTCATCGTGCTGATCCTCACCGGGCTTCCGCTCCGGGGATGGGCGCAGGCCCCCGAGGTCGACGCCTTCGTGGGCCGCCCGATCACGGCCATCCGGCTCGAGGCCGAGGGCGGACCGGTGACCGATCCCAGCGTGCTCGCCGTGATCATGACGCGCGCCGGCACCGCCCTGTCCATGGCCGAGGTGCGC
>CAYLZN010000158.1:9293-12249 GCA_964387935.1 uncultured Vicinamibacteraceae bacterium
AGGTGCGCGAGAGCATCTTCCATCTCGCCAGCATCGGTCGCTTCGACCAGGTTACGGTGCACGGCGATGCCGAGGCCGCGGGGGTGGCCCTCACTTACCGGCTCGTGGCGGTTCGCCGCGTCGTGCGCGTCGACTTCCGTGGCACCCCGGGCGTCGCAACCCGCCGGCTGCGCCAGGCCCTGGGCACGCGGGCCTTCGGCGTGCCCACCCCCGAGCGCCTGCGCGCATCCGAGCGGATCCTGCGCTCGCTCTACGACTCGCAGGGCTTCTTCGGCGCGACGATCGCCACGGCCCTCGTCGATCAGCCGGAGCCCGCCCGGTCCGTCCTGGTCTTCACCATCCAGTCCGGGCCCCGGTCGCGCATCGGCGAGCGACGCCTGAACGCCACGGGGCTCGAGGAGGCCGAAGTCCTGGCGCAGCTCCGCCTCGAGGCGGGCAGACCCTGGGATGCCGAATACGTCGAACGCCGCACGACACGCTTCCTGACGAGCCTGCGCCGGGAGGGGTTTCTCGCCGCGCAGGTCACCTGGCAACTCTCGCGCCGCGATGCCGAGGGACTCGTGGACATCACCGTGGATGCGCACCGCGGGCCGCTCGTGCAGATCGTGTTCGACGCGGGCGAACTGCCAGAGGCGCGGCTGCGCGAACTCGTGCCCGTCGACCAGGAGGGCTCCGTCGACGAGGACCTGCTCGAGGATTCCAAGCGGCGGATCGAGCGATGGCTGCACACCCGGGGCTACGCCCGGGCCTCGGTGGAGTACGAGCGCGACGCGCAGCCGGACCGCGAGCGCATCACCTTCCGCGTACAGGGCGGACCGCTGCACCAGGTGGGTGAGGTCCAGATCACCGGGGTCGATTCGTCCCGCGCCGCCGAGGTGCGCGCACTCGTGCTGCTGCGGCCTGGGGAACCGTTTCAGGAAAACGCGATGGACGCCAGCGCAGCGGCCATCGCTGAGTTCTACCGTCAGCGCGGGTTCGCCGACGTGCGCGTCGAGACCTCGCGCGTGGAGCCGGCCGGGCGCCCCGACGCTGCAGGTGCGAGGATCGTCGAGCCTCGCTTCACCGTCGTCGAGGGTCGGGCGACCACGATCGCGCGCGTGGTGCTGAACGGTGTCTCGCCCGTCAACGAGGGTGCGGTACGGGCCCAGCTCACCCTCGAGGCAGGGGCGCCGTTCTATCCCCCACGCCTGGCCGCGGATCGGACCGCTGTGGAGACCCTTTACCTGAATCGCGGCTACCGCGACGTTCGCGTGGAGGCAGTCCAGCGGCCCGCTGACGCGCCCGAGGCCATCGAGGTGACGTTCGATGTCGCGGAAGGGCCCCAGTATCTGATCGGGCACATCCTCGTGGCTGGCAACACCAGAACGAGCGACGCGACGATTCTCCGCGAGCTGAACCTGCTCCCCGGCACCCCGCTTGGTCTCGAACTGCTGGGGGAGGGCCAGCGGCGGCTTGCCGCCCTGGGGCTGTTCCGGGGCGTCTCGCTCGAAGAACTGCCGCACCCCGGCCGGCGGACGTCGGACATCACGGTGACCGTGGAGGAGGCGCCTGCCACGAGCATCGGCTACGGGGCCGGAATCGAAGGAGGCCGCCGCCTCGTCCGGGATCCGTCACAGGGCGATGCCGCCGTCGAGAAGATCGAGGTGTCGCCGCGAGGGTTCTTCGAGGTGGGCCGCCGCAACCTGTGGGGCAAGAACCGCAGCGTCAACCTCTTCGCCCGCCTGAGCCTGCGGAACCGAGGCGGCACCGAAACCGAGACCACCGAGGGCGACGCCGCGTTCTATGAATATCGCCTCGTCGGCACGTTCCGGGAGCCGCGCCTGTTCGGCACCACCGCCGACCTGCAGGTCAACGCCTTCGTGGAGCAGGGCGTTCGTTCCAGCTTCAACTTCGCGCGCCAGGCGGTGAACGCCGAAGCGGCGAGGCGCCTCGGCTCCTCGCTCGCCGTGGTCGGTCGCTACACCTTCGGCAAGACGAAGCTCTTCGACCAGCGCCTCGTCCCCGGCGAGGAGCCTGTCGTCGATCGCCTCTTCCCGCAGGTGCGCCTCGGTGTCCTGACCGGCGTCCTGGTGAACGACACGCGGAACGACCCGCTGGATCCATCCAGCGGTCACGTGGTCAGCATGCAGGGAGACCTCGCGGCGGGCCCCCTCGGCTCGGAGGTCGGCTTCGTCAAGGGCTTCTGGCAGGGATTCGCGTATCGTCGCCTTCCGGGGTCGCAGCGGCTCGTGTTCGCCGGCGGGATCCGGCTCGGGCTCGCGCGCGCCGCGGGCACGGAAGTCGTCGAAGTCCCGGAGTCCGGCAACTCCGTCGAAGTCCCAATCAAGGACCTGCCGGCGAGTGAGCGCTTCTACGCCGGGGGCAGTACCACGGTTCGTGGCTATGCGCTGGATCGCCTCGGCGACGAGGCCACCATCGACAGCGACGGGTTTCCACAGGGCGGCAACGCGCTCGTGATTCTCAACGGGGAACTCAGGTTCCCGGTGTGGCGCTCGGTCGGCGGGGTGTTGTTCGTCGATGCCGGCAACGTGTTCGCCCGGACTGGCGATTTCGACCTGGGACGGATCAAGGCGACGGCCGGGGGCGGCATCCGCTATCGTTCCCCGGTAGGTCCGATTCGCGTGGATGGTGGGATCAAGCTCGACCGGCGGACGTTCGCGAACGGGCAGCGCGAGCGTGGCTGGGAGGTGCACGTGAGCCTGGGCCAGGCGTTCTGAGCCCCAGGCGCGTTCAACGATCCGATGATCGATCGCGGCTTCCTTTCTTCACGCACGTCGCGGCGGGCATCGAAGGCCCCACCGGTGGCCTGCGCATGCGCCATCGTCCGCTCGATCCCAACAGCGCCGTAGCTGCTGAAAACGCCCGCCGTTCGGTCGGCGAGCGCCTGCGGTGCGCCTGTGAGGAATTAGGACCGACCTTTGTCAAGATCGGCCAGATTCTCAGCACGCGCCCCGAC
>CAYLZN010000159.1:0-12248 GCA_964387935.1 uncultured Vicinamibacteraceae bacterium
CGCCACCGCCCACCCGTTTTTCGGGGCCGACCGGCGCGGGGCCGCGCGACACCGGGGGGTGTTGTCCCGTCCCCGGGCCTGAAGGGCCCGGGGCTCCGAAGAAGGAGGGCCGGGCCTTTCAGGCCCGGCCATTCCCTACCCCGGCCTGCGGAAATCTGGCGACACTGACTCCGGAATGGCCGGCGGCGCCGGAAATCCCAGCGCGTTCGGGTGTCTGCTCAACTCCGTCAAGGTCGTCGTCTGCAGCCGGTGCCGGAATGCGTTCAGGGAGTGTTTCCAGGTGTGGTGCAGCGGGCAGGCGCTCTCGTCCGAGCACACCTTCTGCCCCAGCACGCACGGCCGCCCTTGGCCGAGCTTGTCGAAGGCCTCGACGATATCGAACAGGGGCAGCCGGTCCGGATTCCTGACCAGCCGGAATCCGCCGCGTCGGCCTCGCTGGCTCTCGAGAATCCCCTCGACGGCGAGGGTCTGGAGGACCTTGGCCAGGAACGGTGAGGGGATGTCGAGGTCTGCGGCGATGTGCCGCGTCAGCACCCACTGCCCGCGCTCGCGCATCGCGAGATAGGCGAGGGCGCGGATGGCGTATTGGGAGCTGCGCGACAGCATGGCGGCATTCCCGTCGGGATGTAGCGGAGCATCATACTCCAAAAACAGAAAAAAGGACATCCATATCTTAAATTCGGCTTTCAGTGTTATGGTGTCATTAGCGCGGAGCGTCACGAGCCCGCAGGCCCTGGCCTTCGCGAGGAGGTCCCACCCGTGTCCACGACGGCTGTGGCGGAACGGCCCAAACCCTTCGTCTTCCCCGAGTACTGCAAAGGCTGCGGACGCTGCATCGACGTCTGCACGAAGCACTGCATCTCGATGGGAACCGAGATCAACCCGCTCACCGGTCTCATCCCGATCGTGCTCGACCTCGAGCAGTGCAACGGATGCGGCCTCTGCATCACCGCGTGTCCGGAGCCCTACGGCCTGAGGGGCCAGCCTCCCGGTGAGCCCTACGAGCTCACCGATCCGGCCCACATGTTCGGGCCGCGCCCCTCGGAGGCCCCTGTCCCCGTCGACATCCCGGACGAGCGCCTTCCGCTGCCCGACGTCGCCCCGCTCGTCGTCAAGGGCAATTACGCGGCGGCCATCGGCGCGCTGCTTGCCGGCTGCCGGCACGTCTACGGCTACCCGATCACGCCCTCCACCGAAGGCGCCGAGCTCATGGCCAAGCTCCTGCCCAAGCTCGATGGCGTGTTCCTGCAGGCGGTGTCCGAAGTCGCGACGGTCAACATCATGTACGGCTGCGGTGGGGCGGGCCTGCGCGCACTGACGTTCACCTCCTCGCCCGGCTTCGCGCTCATGCTCGAGGGCATCTCCTACATGATCGGGGCGGAAGTGCCTGGCGTCTTCATCGACGTCATGCGTGGCGGGCCCGGCCTCGGCAACATCGCGCCGGAGCAGTCCGACATCAAGCTCGCCTGCCGCGGCCTCGGCCACGGCAACACGCACGCCATCGTGCTGGCGCCATCCACCCCGCAGGAGATGCTCGATCTCACCACGCTCGCCTTCGATCTGTCCTTCAAGTACCGCAACCCGGTCGTGATCCTCGGCGACGGCTACCTCGGGCAGATGACGGGGCGTGTGAACCTGCCGCGCACCATGGTCAAGCCGGGCATCCCGCCCTGGGCGGTGTACGGCGACCGATCACACCGGGGGAACCTGATCAGCTCGATCTTCCTCTCCGAGCAGGAACTCGAGGCGCACAACCGACACCTGTTCGCGAAGTACGCCGCGATGACGCTCGCCGAGCAGCGCGCCGACCAGTTCCACTGCGGTGACGCGACCACGCTGGTCATCGCGTGCAACACGCCGGCGCAGATGGCCAAGGGCGCGGTGCAGGAGCTTCGTCATCGCGGGATCAAGGTTGGTCTGTTCCGCCCGGTCACGCTCTGGCCGTTCCCGATCCAGCCGCTCCTGCCACTGCTCAAGCGCGTGGAGCGCATCGTCGTCGTCGAGGCGAGCAGCGGGCAGCTCGAAGACGAGCTGCGCCTCGCCCTCTCGCACGCCGGCATCTATCGGCCGCCACTCATCGAGCACGTCCGCCGCTCCGGCGGCATGCTGCCCGGGCAGTCGGAGATCGTCGCCAAGATCCTCGCCGCGGAGGAGGTCCCGTCGTGAGCGCCACCGCCACCGTCTTCTACAACCGCTTCGACCGACACGCGCACGGCGAGGGGCTCAAGGGCCACTCGACGCACTACTGCCCCGGCTGCGGCCATGGGCTCGCGCACAAGTTCCTGGCCGAGTCGATTGACGAACTCGGCATCCAGGATCGCACCGTCGCGGTGTCGCCGGTCGGGTGCAGCGTGTTCCTCTACTACTACTTCGACGTGGGCAACACGCAGGCGGCCCACGGCCGTGCGCCCGCGGTCGCCGTCGGGCACAAGACGGCCAATCCCGATTCGATCGTAATCGCGTACCAGGGCGACGGCGACCTGGCGTCGATCGGCCTCGCGGAGATCGTCGCCACCGCGCAGCTCGGGATTCCCCTCTCGGTGATCTTCATCAACAACGCCATCTACGGCATGACCGGCGGGCAGATGGCGCCGACGACGCTCATCGGGCAGAAGAGCTCGACATCCCCCTACGGGCGCTCGCCGTTCATGGGCCAGCCGATGAAGGTGGCCGAGCTCATGGCGCAGCTCGACGGGCCCGTCTACGTGGAGCGCGTGGGGCTCTTCAACGCGAAACAGCGCACCCGCGCGAAGAAGGCGATCAAGAAGGCCCTGCAGTGCCAGGTCGAGGGCAAGGGGTTCGCGCTGGTCGAGGTGCTCGCGGAGTGTCCGACCCACCTGGGGTTGTCCTCGGTGGACGCCGAGAAGTGGGTCGAGACCGAGATGACGAAGATCTTCCCCCTCGGCCTCAAGAAGGACCTCACGGACGCGAGGTTCCCCGACTTTCCGCGTCCAACCTTCGCACCGGCAAAAATGATCGAGGTGCTCGGGGGCAGCGTCGAACGTACGGCGCGCGCCGCGTCCGGGTTTCCCTCGCACATTGCGCCGCGGGATGTGTCGCTCAAGCTGGCGGGCGCTGGCGGTGATGGGGCGCAGACCGCGGCGATGCTGATCTGCACGGCGGCGATCAACGAGGGCTTCGACTCCACCCATATTCCGAGCTACGGTCCCGAGTCGCGCGGGGGCACGTCCTACGCGGACGTCCACGTGGCCGAAGACGAAGTCCTCTCGCCGGCGGCGCCGCACCCGCACGTGCTGGTGGCCTTCAACGCCCCCAGCCTGGCGAAGTTCGCGCCGGCGGTCGTGCCGGGCGGCTATGTCATCTACGACAGTTCGACGTGCCACGACGCGCCGCAGGTCGCCGAGCGCGTCTCCGTGATCGGGGTCCCGTTCACGCAGGTCGCCGCGGACCTGGGGCGCACGGTCGTCAAGAACGTCGTCGCGCTGGGCGCCCTGCAGGAGGCCACGAACCTGTTCCCGAAGGAGACCTTCCTGACGGCCATCCGGCAGGCGCTGAAGGAGAAGTGCGCGATGATTCCCCTCAACGAAGAGGCCTTCGGCTGGGGGGCCCGGATGGTGACCAAGGGGTGACCCGGCGGTTTTCGCCGTGCTGGCCGCGAGCCGCACGCCGCAGGCCGCAAGCCGATGCTCCTCGCAGTCTAATACCCGGCGGCGTGCAGGGCCGTGACGACGCGGGACTCGGCGCGGCCGATATGCAGGAGCATCAGCGCCCGCGCGCGATCCGGGTCGTGGGTCCGCACGGCCTCGACGACCTCCACATGTTCCGCCGTTGACGCGGCGCCGTCGATACCCACGCCGAGCCCCAGATAGAGGGGCCGCTGGTGATGATCGAGGGCTGACATGACGGCGGCGATGAGCTGGCGGTTGTGCGTGCACCTGGCGAGGGCCAGGTGGAAGGTGCTGTTGTTCCGCAGGTACGCGACGTAGGTCTGCTGATCGCCGGGTGTGTACTCGGTCTTGACGGTGGCGGCCAGCTCCTCGATATCCTCCGGCGTCGCTCGCAATGCGGAGAGCGCGGCGGCCTCCGACTCGAGAATCCGCCGTAGTTCACACAACTCGCGGAAATCATCCACGGTCAATGGGGCGATGACGTAGCCCCGGAAGGGCCTGAGGACGACGAGGCCCTCGAGGGCGAGTCGATTGAGCGCTTCGCGCAGGGGCGTCCTCGAGATGCCCATTTCCGCGCAGAGCTCCTTCTCGACCACGCGTTGCCCGGGCAGCATGGCGCAGGTCAGCACCCGGTGTTTCAGGGTGGCGTAGACGCGATCCACGATGGCCGCCGGAGGAGCGACGGTGGGGTCCAGCTCGATGAGAGACCTGGGCAGGCTCGCTGACGACATGGCAAATATACTTTAGGCAATATAGGGACCCACTGGAAGGCTTTTTCTGGGTGCGTGGACGGCGCGACTAGACAACAAATATATTGTATGCGATGCTGCGCCGTCCGCCGGCCTTCGGCGCGGCACCACCAACCGCCCGTTGACGCCAGGAGGGAGAACTCATGGCCCGTCTGCCCTTCGCTGTGTTGACCACCCTCGCGCTCTTCTGCGCCTCCAGCGCCTCCGCTCAGATCGCCGCCGTCGGGACCGTCCGCGGATACGTCAAGGATGCCCAGGGCGGGGTCCTTCCCGGTGTCACCATCTCTGCCACCAGTGCGACCGTGCCCACGCCAGCGACGGCCGTCACCGACGAGCAGGGCTTCTTCCGCCTCGTCGATCTGCCGCCGGCCGACTACCGGCTGCAGGCCGAACTCCAGGGATTCTCCCGATACGTCCGCGAGCCCATCGCGGTGCGGGCGGGACTGAACATCACCCTCGATATCGAAATGGCCCTCGGCGGCATCGAGCAGACGGTGGAAGTCGTCGCCGAAACTCCCCTGCTCGAAACACAGAAAGCCACCACCGCCGTCAACATCAGCGGCGAGATGCAGCGCCAGTTGCCACTCAGCTCCCGGAGTCAGTTCGCCGACTTCCTCGAGGTCACTCCGGGAGTGGCCGCACGGGCTGGCGACGCGACCGGTGGCGGCCAGATCTACATGGTTCGCGGCGGCGAACTCGAGAACCACGTGGTCCAGCTCGATGGCGCCGACATGGGCTCCTTTCGGCAGAACCGGGCGGACCGTCTCCTCACGCTCAACACCGACGCCATCGGAGACGTGCAGGTCAAGACCGCGGCCGTGGACGCCTCCGTCCCGCTCGGCTCCGGCGCCGTGATCAACGTCTCCACCAAGTCGGGTACCGACCAGTTCAGGGGCGCCGTCGGCGCCGTGTTCACTCCCGAACAGTGGAACGGCAACAACGCCGGCGAGGGCACCGTGCGGTTCAACGAGATCCTTCAGCCCGACTTCTCCCTCGGCGGCCCGATTCGACGCGGCCGGGTGTGGGTCTACGGGGCCTACCGCTACACGAACCAGGAGTCCGGGATCGGCCGAACCCCCCAGCAGATTGCCCTGCTGTCCGCCCTCGACCCCGGCTTCTCCCCGTTCAACAACAAGGTCACCTCCAACAACTACTACGCCAAGGTCACCGCACAGCTGTCGGCGAGACATCAGCTCGTGGCGTTCTACGAGAACGACCGACACCCTGAGGAAGGCAACCGCGAGATCTACGCGTCGAACATCTTCGTGACCGAGGCGGGAGGCGTCGGGATCGGGGGACGTCTGCAGTCGTCTTGGGGCAGCTCGCTCACCTCGAAAGTGATGATCTCGTACAACGACAAGACCACGAATTCGCAGTTCGGCGTCTACGAGGGCTACACCAACCCGGGCCCGTCACAATCGGTCCACGCCGGGACGTTCCTCTCGAGCGGACGACTGCGGGGCAGTGGCGAGATCGCCCTGATGAACAACGTGGCCAGCTTCGACATCTCCCCGGCCTCGAAGACGACCTTCCAGGGCGATGTCACGTACTACACCTCGCGCTTCCTCGGCTCCCACGAGGTGCAGACGGGCCTGTTCGTCCAGCAGCTCCTGGGTTCGGATGAAGTGAGGTACCCGGCCGACGGCTTCGCGGTGGAAGAGCTCGTCCTCCGGGACCCCGCCAACCCGGGTGCCGGCCTGATCCCGTTCCATCGACAGGTCCGCGACCAGGCTCAGCTCACGCTCGATGAAACGGCCGCCACCGATATCGGGTTCTACATCCAGGACTCGTGGCGACCCGTTCCCCGGCTGACGCTCAACCTCGGCGTACGCCTGGACTGGATCAAGGCCACCGAACAGCTGTTCGACGTCCAGCTCCAGGATGCCTGGCACGTCGGTCCTCGCATTGGGGGCACGTGGCTGCTGACCGGCGACGGCAGGAACGTGGTCAAGGCCAGCTACGGCCGGGTGCACGAAATGCCCATGCCACGCAATCTCGGCAGCGTCGGCGCAGCGTCGGCAACGCTCACCGACTCCTACGACAACAATCTCGACGGCACGTTCGAGACAACGTTCATCACGCCGGGCACCACCGCCGCTCAGTCGGACCGCTTCCCCGATCCTGACCATCACCAGCCCTTCATCGACGAATGGACGACGGGGTACGGGCGCCAACTGCCTGGAGCGGTGACCGTCAACGTGGGATTCGCCCACCGGGAGTACAAGGACCTGCCGGCCCTCGTCGAGACCAATGCCATCTACGACGGGGTGGTGTTCAAGGGCTACACGAACGAGAGCTTCAACCAGATCTACGAGATCACGAACAACCGCTGGAACCGTCTCGTGTACAACGGCCTCGAGCTGACGGCGAGCAAGCGTTCCCGGCGGCTGCAGTTCCTCGGCGGGTACACGCGCATGTGGCAGGAAGTCGCGGGTACCTGGCAGCCGAACGATCCCGCGGCGTTCATCCAACCTGACGCGTTTCCCAACGACCAAGGGATCGGCAGCATCCGCGGCAATCAGACCAACAGCCTGTCGGGAACGGCCGATACGAGAAGCCCCTCCTGGCAGAAGCACAACTTCCGTCTCGGCAGCACCTTCTCAGCACCGTGGGGCGTGATCCTGGCCGTCAATTACAGCTACCAGTCGGGGGCCTACTCGGGCCCCGTCGTGACGCGCCTCGCCCAGGCGGATCCGCAGTTCGGTCCGGCAACGGTGCGCCTGTCGAACGGCCGCGTGGTCTCGAACCCGCTGGCGACGACCGTCCGATTCGCCTACCCGACCCGCGGCGACGGCCAACTCCAACTGGACAGCCTCCAGAATCTCAACCTCCGAGTCGGGTACGACATGAGGGTCAGAGGCGACAGCCAGCTTCAGTTCGCCCTGGACGTGTTCAACCTGACCAACCAGGGCGCCTTTGAGCAGTGGCAGTCCGGCGCGAACCAGCAGTACAGTCCCAACTACGGTGTGGGCCGCGCCCTGCAGTTCCCGCGCGTGTTCCAGGTCTCGGCCCGATTCCAGTTCTGATGGGGTCACATTTCGCCTGCGTTCCCGACTGACGAGGCCACATGAAATCGCCGCTCCCGCCCTTCCTCCTGCTCTTCAGTGCCTGGGTGGTGCTGACCTCGGCGCAACCGACGCCCCTCGCGATGACGCACGGTCCCATCCTCGGTCGCCTCGGCTCGACCGAAGTGGGCGTCTGGGCGCGCACCTCTAGGCCCGGAACGTTCCGGGTCCGCTACGGACGGGATCCGGAGCGGCTCGATGCCCTGTCGCCGCCGACGACCACGGCGATCGAGCGTGACAACACCGGCTGGCTGATGGTGCAGGGCCTGCTGCCCGCCACCAAGTACTTCTACCAGGTCGTCACGGACGAATCGGTCCCGGCGCGTCCGGACGGTTCGTTCCTGACACTGCCGTCCGCGGACACGTACCGCAACGCTGCGCACAACCCCAGGGGCCTGTTCAATTTCCGCTTCGAGTTCGGCACGGGCAACAACCAGCGGCCTGCCGGCGAGGGCCCCTGGCCCCCGGCCTTCAAGACGATGCTCGAACGACTGCAGGACAAGGTCCACTTCGCCATCCAGAACGGGGACTTCATCTACGAGGAGAAACGAGACTACCGCGTCGAGGAATGGCTCGGCCAGGTCGGGGTTGCTGCGTCGCAATCTCCACGGGTCGTCACCCTGGCCCCGAGCATTGTGGGCGTCTGGGAGAACTACAAGCTCTACCTCGAACGGGGCAAGGCGCTCGCGGCCTGGCACCGCCACATGCCGACGTTCTTCACCTTCGACGACCACGAGATCATCGACAACGTCGATGGCACCAGCGTCGTGGGTCGGCGCGATCGCAAGGCCGTCTTCCGCGACATCGGGGCGCAGGCCTGGTACGACTACGTCGGCTGGGCCAACCCCATCGCGCCCGGCACCATTCGGTTCGGACAGGGCACGTTCAAGGCAGGAAGCGACATCCTGACCGATGCCCGCGCCGATTTCTCGCAGCTTGGACCGGATGCCCGCCAGCCGGGCCTGTTGCACGTGAACTGGGGCGGTGTGGCGGCGGGGGTCCCGACCCGGGAACTCGACAACCTTCCGGGCGTGCAGGGTGACCCCAACGCCAACGTCTACGAGATCCTGGACGTGGTCGACGCGCAGCGTCTTCGCGTCCGCCCGGCGGCGGAGGCGGATGGCGTCGCCACCTACAGCATCGGGCGGCAGTCGTACTTCGACCAGCGCGTGAGCAACGCGCATTTCCTGTACCTGGACACCAGGAGCCACCGGGGCATCAGTGACCCGACGCACGCGAACCGCCCGGACCTGACGATGCTGGGCGCGTCCCAGAAGGCGTGGTTGAAGGACCGCATGACGAACAGTGATGCGGACTTCTTCTTCGTGGTCTCGCAGGTGACGTTCATGATCCCCCATGTCGGCGGGACACCGACCACGGGACCGGCCGAGCGGAATGCCGGCGCTCCCCCGACACACGACGAGGCGTGGCCCGGCTTCGTCAACGAGCGCGAGGAACTGATTCAGTTCTGGGAGTCGCTCGGCAAACCGGTGTTCGTGCTGACCGGCGACGTTCACAACAGCTACTCGGTCAAGGTCACGGACCGGATCTGGGAGCTCGCGTCCGGTCCCCACAACTCCCGCAATCACCGCGCGGATGCCGTGGGGAATCCGCCGCCCAACGGACCGTTCACGTCGGCGGGACGCACCGCCGAGATCCGCTGGTCGACCTACTTCCTGCCCGACGTGCCGGCTCCACTGGTGCGGCAGCCGATCTACACCGTGGTGCAGATCAACAACGTGTTCGACAACCGGCTGGACGCAGGCACGCCACGATGGGTGGCATTCCCGCACCCCCAGGTGGTCGTCCAGTTCCACGATGGGCTCACCGGGGATTTGTTGTACGCCGAGTCGTTTGTGGTCGGCCGGTAAGCGCGCCGTCGCGTTCGTGGCGGCGGAGCCGCTGGTGCGGCACCACGAGAGGAGTGACGAGATGGGACAGGCCACGACACCAGGGATCTTCCCTCCCGCACTGCTGGAGGACATCCGGAACCAGTTTGCCTACGTGGACTGGGATCCGTACTCCGGCCACCGGATCTTCTTCGATGCGGCGTCCGGGTCGTGCCGACCGCACCGGGTCATCGAGGCCATGGCGCGAGAGACCTGCCTGCCCGACCAGCAGGGGCGGGCCAATCCCGGCTCGCGTCATGCCGTCGACGTCACGGCCCAGGGGCTCGACGACCTGATGCTGTTCTTCGGTGCCAGGTCGGGGCACATCATCCCCGGCTGGAGCAGCAGCCACGTGATCTACCGCATCACCGACGCCGTGCTGGCCACGGTGCCCGGGACCAACGTCGTCACGACAGGCCTGGACCACGCCTCCGTCCGGAGTGCGCTGACGCAGTTTGCCGCCACCTACGGGAAAGAGGTGCGCATCGCCGCACCGAACCGGGAGACCGCGGCGGTGGAACCCGATCGGATCTACGAGCTGATCGATCGAAACACCTGTTTCCTCGCCGTCACGCACACCTCGAACGTGACCGGCCAGATCCTCGACGTCGCGGCGATTGTGCGAGACGCCAGGCGAATCAAGCCGGACCTGTTCGTGCTGGTCGACGGCGTTCAGTACTCCCCTTCGGGCCCGATCGACGTCGAGGACATCGGTGCTGACGCCTACGTGATCGCGCCGTACAAGAACTTCGGCGTGAAGGGCTGCGGCTACGCCCATGCCTCGGATCGCCTGGCGCGGCTTCCCCATTGGAAGTACCTGTTCAAGCCGGAGACCAGCTGGGACCTGGGCGGCGTGGAGCACCAGTCGTACGCGGCCTGGTCAGCCGTCGTCGACTACCTGTGCTGGCTCGGTCGCCACTTCACGAGCGCGACAGACAGGCGGGCGCTGATCCTCACCGCCATGACACGGGTCAAAGCCCACCTCGAAGGCCTGCTTTCGTTGCTGCTCCAGGGAACACACCGCGCTCCTGGCGTACGTGACCTGAGGCACGTCGCGGTCTACGGCGTTGGCCCGGACCTCTCGCGGCAGTCGCTGCTCGTCGGTTTCAACGTCGAGGGCTTCGGCTCCGAGGAGGGCTGCGCGCGGTATCGCGAACAGCAGTTGCGGCTGCACGCGACCGGGCACGACCCATTCTTCGGCGTCATGTTGCAGCAACTCGGCCTGTCGAGCTTCATCCGGCTCTCGGGCAGCCACTACAACACGCCTGAGGAGATCGAGCAGTTCCTTCTGGCCACCGAGCGCCTCGCGCCGGCCCGCACGACGCTCGCGCTCGCCGGCACCGCAGAGCCCTCGTAGGCGGCCGCCCGTTCGCCCAGCGCGTCACCGCGCGAGGAACGCAGATATGACGAGTGTCTCGAATGAGCTCCCCAGGTGCGCGATGGTGCTCCTGCTGCTCGGCGCAGGCGTGCCCACGGCGCAGGGCCAACCGGCCGCGACTCCTGTCCTGAGTGCCCCTCATCCAGCGGCAGGAACGATGTTCCTCGTCCCCGAGCGGATTCCGGTCGAGGGCGGGGGGCTCGCCCTGGCCGAGCGCGGCGTCATCTTCGTCCCCGTGAATCGGCGCACCCCGGGGAGCCCGGTCATCAGCCTCGAGGTGTATCGCTTCAGGGCGGCCTCCCCACGGGCCGACGTGCCTCCGATCTTCCTCCTGTTTGGCGGCCCGAGCTTCGAAGGCCTCGAGCCCCTGCTCGCTCGCCGTGGCTACTACGAGAAACGCATTCGCCCCCTGCTCGACGCGGCCGACGTCGTCGTCGTGAGCCAGCGCGGGATTGGTCCCTCGAAGCCGACGACGCTGATCGAAGTCGCTCCGGCCTTCGGGCTGCATGAGTCGCCAACCGCCGCGGAACGCGCGGAACGGATCCGGGCAACCGCGACCCGCGAGAAGAACGTCTGGACTGGCCTCGGACTCGACCTCACGGGATTCACCGTCCTCGAGGCCGCCGCAGACGTCGATGACGTGCGGAGAGCGCTTGGCTATGAGCGCATCACGCTGTGGGGCGGCAGCTTCGGGTCCCACTGGGCCATGGCGATCATGCGCGCGTATCCGGCGATCGTCGAGCGAGCGATCCTGCGGGGCATGGAGGGACCTGACCACACGTATGACATGCCCTCCCATGTCCTGGGGGCACTGAGTCGCATCGCGGCGGAAGCGGACCAGGCCCCGTCACTGGCAGGCCGGATTCCGCCTGGTGGCCTGCTGGCCGCCTTCGTGAAGGTCATCGAGCGCGTCACGGCCCAGCCCGTCCTGGTGTCGGTCGCGGATCCGGTCACGGCGTCCCCCGTGGACGTCCGGTTCGGCCCAGACGAGGTCCGCGACATGGCCACGGGCTACACGGCCAGCGCCTCATCCCGGGCAGGCATGCGCACCTGGGCCTCCGACGTCCTCACGCTGTACCAGGGGGACTTCAGGCCGGCCGCCACGGCCAGGCTTCGCGCGCAGAGAGCGGAACGGTTCCGCACGGCCAGTTACTTCATGCTGGACTGCGGCTCCGGCATCAGCCGCGAGCGTCGCCAGCAACTGGCCGCCGACAGGGCCGTCGCGGTGGTTGGCCCCCTGGGATTCCATTACGACGCCTCCTGCCCTGTCTGGAACATCGATCTCGGGGAGGCGTTTCGTCGCAACTTCGACACGCAGGTCCCGACCGTCATCGTCCAGGGCGATTACGATGTGTCCACACCGATTGAAAACGCGCGGGAGCTGGCCCCGCACTTCAAGCGGAGCAGACTGATCGTCGTGCACGGCGGTTCGCATCCAGCGATCGATGATGCGATGGATGCGTCGCCGGAGTTCTCGAAGGCGATCCTGACCTTCGCACGCACCGGCACCATGATGGCGCTGCCCGATTCCGTTCAGC
>CAYLZN010000160.1:0-226 GCA_964387935.1 uncultured Vicinamibacteraceae bacterium
AGGGACCGGCGCTCGCCGGCGGGTCGTCGTGACGATCGAGGACCTGCGCCGCGAGATCGACGCGCTCGATGAACGACTCGTCGTGCTGCTGAACGCGCGCGCGGCCTGTGCCCTGAGGCTCGGTCGTTTGAAGGAGACCCTGCACCTCGAGGTGTATCAACCCGAGCGCGAACGGCAGGTGCTGGGGCACGTGCAGGACGTCAACCGCGGGCCGCTCGACGACGAG
>CAYLZN010000160.1:236-12245 GCA_964387935.1 uncultured Vicinamibacteraceae bacterium
CGATTGTGAGGTTGTTCGAGCGCATCATCGACGAGGCCCGCCGGCTGGAGCGCGAGGCAAAGGGCGACGCTGACGAGGCCCGGCTCACGGGGCGGGTCGACACGGAACGCTGACAGAGGAGTCCGCCATGGTGGTCGTGATGGAAGAACGCGCGACGGAAGGGCAGATCCAGCGCGTGGTGGCGCAGTTGGTGGAGATGGGATTCGACGTTCACCGGTCGACCGGTGCCACCCGCACCGTGATCGGGGCGGTGGGTGTGGGGGGCAACCGCGATCCGCGGCTGCTCGAAGTGCTCGAGGGGGTACACGAAGTCGTGCGCATCTCAGAACCGTACAAGCTGGCGAGCCGGACGTTCCGGCCCGACGACACGATCATCACCGTGGGCGATCTGCGCCTGGGCGGCGATGAGGTCATCGTGATGGCCGGACCCTGTTCCGCCGAGAGCGAGGCGCAGGTCCAGACCACGGCCGCGGCGTGCAAGCGCGCGGGCGCCAAGGTGCTCCGCGGCGGCGCCTTCAAGCCGCGCAGTTCGCCCTACAGCTTTCAGGGCCTCGGCGAGGAAGGGCTCGAGCTGCTCCGTCAGGCGGCCAACGACCACGACATGAAGCTCGTCTCCGAGGTCATGGACCTCAGCCAGATCGAGTTGATGGACCGCTATGTGGACATCTACCAGGTCGGGGCGCGCAACATGCAGAACTTCACGCTGCTGCGGGAACTGGGCCACGTCCGCCGGCCTGTGCTGCTGAAGCGAGGGATCTCGGCGACCATCGAGGAGTGGCTGCTGTCGGCCGAGTACGTGCTCGCGGGCGGCAACATGGACGTCATCCTCTGCGAGCGGGGGATTCGCACGTTCGAGAGCTACACACGCAACACGCTCGACATCTCAGCCATTCCGGTGGTCAAGAAACTCAGTCACTTGCCCGTGTTCGTGGACCCCAGTCACGCGACAGGGCGGCGGGACAAGGTGTCGCCCATGGCGCGCGCGGCGGTCGCCGCGGGCGCGGACGGCCTGATCATCGAGGTGCACTGCGATCCGGACCGCGCGCTCAGCGATGGCGCGCAGTCGATGTTCCCGTCCCAGTTCGACCGGCTGATGGCCGAGCTGCGCATCATCGCCCCGGCCATCGGCCGCAGTATCTGCCTCGAGGCGGTCGCGCGACGGGGCTGGGGCGTCTAGGCCGTGACGAGGACCCTGCCGGTCCTGCCCGCGGGCGGGGACGCGGCCCCGCCACCGTTCCCCCGGCTCTGCGTGGTCGGGCTCGGCCTTGTCGGGGGATCGCTTGCGATGGCGGCGCGCCGGGCGTGGCCCTCGGGCCTCGTGGTCGGCGTCGATCGGGGCACCGTCCTCGAGGACGCGCAGCGCGCCCACGCCATTGACGTCGGGGCCGACTACCTCGGCATGGTGTCTGACGTGGACCTGGTCGTGCTGGCGGCGCCGGTCCTCGAGAACCGTCGGCTCCTCTCCGAGGCCGGTCTCCTGGCGCGTCCCGGAACGGTCATCACGGACGTCGGATCGACCAAGCAGGTGATGATGGAGGTCGCCGACGGGTTGCCGGCCGAGGTGGTGTACGTCGGCGGACACCCGCTCGCGGGCGCCGCTCACGCGGGCCTGGCGCACGCGTCGCCGGACCTGTTTCGGGACCGGCCCTGGATCTTCACCCTTCCGGCGGCGCCGTCCCCGCGTCAGCGCGAGGCCCTCGCCCGCCTCGAGGCGTTTGCGTCGGGGCTCGGGGCGATGCCCAGCGTGATGGACGCGGCCCATCACGATCGCCTGGCCGCGTGGATCAGCCACCTGCCGCAACTGGTCGCGAGCGCGCTGATGAAGGTCATCGGCGAGGGTGCCGGAGCGGATGCCCTGGCCCTCGCGGGACGAGGGCTCCGTGACACGACGCGGCTCGCGTCGAGCCCGGCTCACGTCTGGGCGGATATCTGCCGGTCCAATCCCGAGGCCATCGGTGAGGCGCTCGATACCCTGATCGGCGAGTTGTGGCGCTTGCGCAGCCACCTCGACGATCCCGCCGTCATCCACGAGGTGTTCGACGCGGCGTCGGCGTGGCGTGCACAACTCGTCGCGCGAGCCCCCGAGTCGCAGACCACCCGCTGACACCCGGCGTATAATCCGCGCACGATGGCCGAGACCCCGCTCTGGGTCCCGTCGCGGGACCGTATCGAGCACGCCCGGATCACGGCCTTTCGTCGCGAGGCCGAGGCCCGTTGCGGGCACCGGCTCCCGGACTACGCGAGCCTCCACCGCTACTCGGTCGAACACCTCGAGTCGTTCTGGCCCTTGCTATGGGGTTTCTGTGGCGTGCTGGGGGACCAGGGGACCAGGGTCGTGGTCGATGCCGACACCATGCCCGGAGCACGGTTCTTCCCGGACGCACGCGTGAACTTCGCGCAGAACGTGCTTCGACACCCTGACGACCGCCCGGCCATCCTGTTCTGGGGCGAGTCCCGTGTCCGACGTTCGCTGACGCGCGCGGAGTTGACAACGGCGGTGGCCCATTGCGCGCAGGGGCTTCGGGCGGCGGGCGTCGGTCCGGGCGATCGGGTGGCAGCCTACCTGCCGAACCTGCCGGAGACCGTTATCGCGGCACTGGCCAGCGCGAGCCTCGGGGCCATCTGGTCCTCCTGTTCACCGGATTTCGGCGTGCAGGGCGTCCTGGACCGCTTCGGGCAGATCCGCCCGAAGGTCCTGTTCAGCGCCGATGGCTACCACTACGGCGGCTGCGAGCACGACACGCTGACACGACTCGCCGCCGTGGTCGCGGGCCTGCCCTCGGTCGAGCGCACCGTGGTGGTGCCCTATGTCAGCGACGATCCGGACCTGCGTGCCCTCCCTGGGGCACTCCTGTGGGACGACTTCTGCAGCGCCGATTCCGGAGCGCCGCACTTCGAACCGCTGCCGTTCAACCACCCGCTCTACATCCTCTACTCATCCGGCACCACCGGCGTGCCCAAATGCATCGTCCACGGGGCCGGCGGCACGCTCCTCCAGCACCTGAAAGAACACCAGCTCCATTGCGACATCCGTCGAGGAGATCGCGTGTTCTACTACACGACCTGCAGCTGGATGATGTGGAACTGGCTCGTGACCGCCCTGGCCTCCGAAGCGACGATCCTCCTCTACGACGGGTCACCGTTCTACCCTGACGGGCGGGTGTTGTTCGACATGGCCGACGCCACGGGCATGACCCTGTTCGGCACCTCGGCGAAGTTCCTCGCCTCGGTGGAGAAGGCGGGGCTGACCCCGGACCAGACGCACCGGCTCCACGCGATGCGGACGATCACGTCGACGGGTTCACCTCTGAGCCCGGCGAGCTTCGAGTTCGTGTATCGCCACGTCAAAGCCGACGTGCACCTCTGCTCGATGTCCGGGGGCACGGACATCATCAGCTGCTTTGTCGGGGGCGACCCCGCCGGGCCCGTGTGGCGCGGGGAGATCCAGGCGCCGGTCCTCGGGATGGGCGTGGACATCCTCGATGAGCGCGGACAGCCGGTTCGAGGCGAACCTGGCGAGCTGGTGTGCCGACGCCCGTTCCCGTCCATGCCGCTGGAGTTCTGGGACGACGCGTCGGGCGAGAAGTACCGAAGCGCGTACTTCACCAAGTACCCTGGCCTCTGGTGTCATGGCGACTGGGTCGCGTTCACCGAGCATGGCGGCATCGTGATCTACGGCCGCTCGGACGCGGTGCTCAATCCCGGAGGCGTCCGCATCGGCACCTCCGAGATCTACCGGGTGGTCGAGGGCCTCGACGAGGTCCTGGAGGCCCTCGTGGTCGGTCAACGCTGGGAAGACGACGAGCGCGTGGTGTTGTTCGTGCGGCTGCAGGAGGGCGCCACGTTGGATGAGGCGCTCGTCGTGCGCATCAAGGACGAGATTCGCAGGCACGCCACTCCGCGTCACGTGCCCGCACGGATCGTCCAGGTCCGCGACATCCCGCGCACGAAAAGCGGCAAGATCGTCGAGCTGGCCGTGCGGGACGTGATCCACGGCCGGACCGTGAAAAACCGGGAGTCGCTGGCCAACCCGGAGGCGCTGGAGGAGTTCCGGGACCGCCCGGAACTGGACCACTGAGTGGGCGTGGACTCCCCCGCGCCGGGCGAGCGCGTGCTGGTGCCGCCGTCGGTGCGTGATGCCATCCTGACGCATGCCCAGCGTGAGCGGCCCCGCGAGTGTTGCGGCCTGCTCGTCGGGACGGGCACCGTGGTGCACCTTGCGCACCCGGCCCGGAACGAACTCGAGAGCCCGGTGCGGTTTCGCATCGACCCCCGGGACCACGTTCAGGCAGTCCGGGCGGCGCGGGCCCTCGGACTCGACGTCATCGGCGCCTACCATTCCCATCCCGCGGCGCCAGCGGTGCCGTCGAGCACGGACCTTGCGGAAGCCCTGCCGCATTTCCTCTACGTGATCGCGTCGCTGGCGGCCGGTGAGGCCGGGCGGCCGCTGCGTGCGTGGTGGCTCCAGGGGCGGAACTTTGTCGAAGTGCCGCTCGTTACTCCAGCTGGGGAGGCCGACGGCACGCGATGCGAAGCACACCCTCGACACTCGTCCTGATTCTGGCGGGCACGATGCTCCTGGTTGGAGGCGTCGAACGGCTCGCCGCCCAGTCCGGGACATCGGTCCCCCAGGCAGCGCCGGCCGCCCCTTCGGCAGCGACCGCCGACCGCAGCCCCGCGATGGAGCCGCGGGCCCACGACGAGGAGCGGCGATTGCAGCGGCTGAAGGGGCGGGTCGAAGAACGCTGGCGGATTGTACGAGTCCGCGAAGGTCTCGTGCTGGTGCCGCGCCGTTCGAGCGAGAAGCTGCGGGGGATCGAACTTACGCGCAATGAGGTGCTCGTCGATGGCCTGCCGGTGACCGGGGCCGAGCTTCGTGAGCGCCTTGGCGGCGACGGCGAGACGATCCTCAGCCTGAGCTACCTCGACGAAGCGACTCGCCTGGCACTGTTCGAGCCGGCTGCGCGAACGGCGGCCCCTGTCGCGATGTCGCCGTCTCTCTCCGGACCCGCCTCATCACCGCAGTCGGACCCGGCCTTCCATGAACGCCGTCGCGGGGCGAGGGTGCGAATCGGGTCGAATGTCGCCGTGAGCGAGCACGAGCGGATCGACGGCGCGGTCGTGGCCATCCTCGGCTCGGTGCAGGTCGATGGCGAGGTCCGCGAGGAAGTCGTGGCGGTCGGTGGCAGCGTCCGTCTCGGGCCGAAGGCCCAGGTCCGGGGCGACGTCGTATCCGTCGGTGGACGCATCGAGATCGATCCCCAGGCGCGCGTTCAGGGTGTCATCAACGAGGTCGCCATCGCGTGGCCGCAAGGCTGGGACCATGTGTCGGTCTCGCCTGGAATCCAGGCACCGGTCTGGCCCGGTCGCGACTGGTGGGCTGGCATGTCGTATCTGGCCACCTCGGTGCGGCTGGGCCTCATCGGCTTGCTCGGGGTGATCGCGGTGCTCCTCGGCGGCCGCACCTACGAGCGCGTGCGTCGCGAGGTGGAGCGCACGCCATGGCAGGCGCTGCTGGTCGGCGTCGGGACCCAACTCCTGCTGCTGCCCCTCGTGCTGCTGGTCTGCGTCACGCTGCTGGTCTCTGTCATCGGCATCCCGTTGCTGGCGCTCGTGCCCATCGCCCTGGTGGTCCTCGTGGCGCTGTGGCTTCTGGGGTTCGCGGCCGTCGGCGAGCGTATCGGCCAGCGGCTGGCGTCGGGTCTCGGTGCCGGCGACGTCCCGCCGGTCGTGGGGTTCCTGATCGGGTTCGTCGTGGTGACGGGACTCGCGTGGCTGACCCGGGTCGCCTGGTGGGGAGCGTGGCTCGGCGGCGGGACGGTCTTCGTGCTCGGCGCCGTGGGAGCGGTCATCGAGGGTCTCGCCTGGGCGGCTGGACTGGGAGGCGTGGTGCTCGCCTGGTTGCGTCGGGACCGCACCGTGCTGGTGACGCCTCCGCCGCTGGCTGCTACCGTGGACGGGCCGGCGACGTTGTAGCCAGCCGGCCCGGTCTGGGCGTCGCGTCGAGCAGCCTCAGGGCTCGGCGCCCATGCCGAAGTCGCGGGCGCCGGGTCGGACCTGAACGCTGGAGTTGGTGGCCAGGACCGTCTTCTGGTTCCGCGTGAGCCGCAACTGGATGCGATAACGTCCCGCGGTCGTGTAGGTGTGCTGGGCGGCGAAGCGCTTCTTGATCGTGCTCTTGCCGGCTTCGTACGGTTCACAGTCGGACTGCGCTTCCGACTTCGTCCCGTCGCCCCAGTCCCACTCGACGCCCGCACAGTAGAGCAGGACCTCGTCGTCGGGTTGCGGTTCACCCTTGATTTCTCCGACCGCGGACACGAGGGCCGGCGAGAAGGAGATAGGCGGGTTCACCCGCAGGGTGAGCCCGACCTTCGCCCGCTTGGCCCGGCCTTCATCCTGCCGGACCGCGCTCCCCGTGACCAATGCTCCGCTCAGGCCCACAACGATCGCTGCAGACACCGCTCCCCATGCGCGCATTCCTGCCATCCTCCCAGCGCTTCCCGCCGACTCAGTGTGATCCGCGATCACGACGAGTGTAACAGGCGTGCCCGCGTGCTTCCAAGCGCCCTCTGCCCTCTGACGTCTGCGATCTCCGTGAGACCGCCGCTATAATGCGGCGCCATGAGCTCGCGCCCGACGTTTCCCCAGGTCGAAGTCGCGTTCGGCCGTGAATCCGCAACCCGTGCCTCGGCCGACGTGCTCCTCGTGCCGCTGTTCGAGCAGGACCCCTTCTCGGACCTCGCCGACCTCGACGCGACCACCGGCGGCGACCTGCGGCACACCCTGGAGGCCCAGCGATTTCGAGGCCGACCCTTCGAGTTGCTCTTCACGCGCATGACCGACCGCGACCAGCGCATCATCGGGATCGGGTGCGGGCCCCGGGAGAAACTCACGATCGACCGGCTTCGCAAGGTCGCGACGGCCGGCGCGACGGCCGCGCGCCAGCGTAACGGGCAACGGGTGGCCTTCCTGGTGCGGGCCGGCGATCTGGACGCGGCCATACAGGCGCGGGCAGTGGCGGCCGGTCTCGTCCTGGCCGCGCTGAGCACGGATCGCTACAAGACCACGGCAGGCGACGCGGCTCCACTCCTGAGCGCGACGGTCCATGGGCCGGCAGACGCGGACCTCACGGAGGCCGTAGCCCGCGGCGCGCTGGACGGGGAGCACACCAACGTGGCCCGCTGGTTGTCCGACGAGCCCGGGAACGTGATCACGCCGGTGGCCCTGGCGGAGCGAGCCCAGGACCTCCTGGCCGGCAGCCCCGTGTCGGTGGAGATCCTCGACGAGCGGGCGCTGGCAGAGTTGAACATGGGACTCCTGCTCGGCGTGGCGCGCGGGAGCGCCGAACGTCCGCGCGTCATCGTCATGCGGTACACACCGGCCCAGTCGGCCCCGAGTCACGTCCTGGGGCTGGTGGGCAAGGCCGTGACGTTCGACTCCGGCGGCATCTCGATCAAGGTGGCCGACGGCATGGAGAAAATGAAGCACGACATGTCCGGCGGCGCGGCGGTGATTGCCGCGATGCGGGCGATAGGCCGCCTCGCTCCTCCCGTAGCCGTCCTCGGCGTCGTGCCGGCGGTGGAGAACATGCCCGGTGGCCGGGCGCTCAAGCCCGGGGACATCCTGACCAGTGCCTCGGGAAAGACCGTGGAGATCGTCAATACGGACGCCGAGGGTCGATTGATCCTCGCCGACGCCCTGTGGTACGCGCGGCACGAGGGCGCGACGCACCTGGTGGACGTCGCCACGCTGACCGGCGCCGTGGTCATCGCACTCGGTCGGGCGTGCTCCGGGTTGTTCGGAGCACCGGCCGGCTGGCTCGAGACCGTCGGCGCTGCTGCCGCCACGGCAGGGGAGCGCACGTGGCCGTTGCCGGCCGATGAGGACTACGCCGATCTCCTGAAAAGTGACTCGGCAGACATGGTGAACAGTGGCGGACGAGCGGGCGGTGCCATCGCCGGGGCCATGTTCATCCGCGAGTTCACCGGAGGTCTGCCGTGGGCCCACCTGGACGTGGCGGGCACGGCGTGGGCCGACGACACCAAACCGTGGCAGGCCAAAGGGGCCACCGGGGTCGCCGTTCGGACGTTGACCGAGCTGGCGACGTCGGTCCGGACCTGGTCTTGACCTACCGGGTCAGGGTGGAAGGAGTCACCGGCGCCGTGGGCTCGTCGTATCCCAGGCGGGCTCGGAGCTTCCTGTAGACGATGAAGAGGGCGCCTGCGAGGACGCCCACGGCGAACGCTGCCACCAGGACGAACCCGACCAGACCCACCGCGCCCATCAGGATGTCTGCGACGCTGGTCTCCTTCGTGGGCGCCTCCACCACGCGTACCACGATCGGGTTCACCTGCGGGCTCTGCACCCCGTGATTCTACTCCGACGAGTCCGCGCGTCAGCGCTGGCCGTCCCCGACGCCGGCGAGCGGCGTCGGGGGCAACTGAGACACCACGCGGTCGGCCGTCTTCAACGCGCGCTGGTACTTCGTGATGGCGTCGAAGAGCGACTGGGCGACGCGCTGACGATAGGGGCCGGTCCGGAGCAACTGGGCGTCCCTGGGGTTGCTGATGAACGAGATCTCGGCGAGGACACTCGGCATCCCGGCGCCGATCAGGACCACGAAGGGGGCCTGCTTGACCCCGAGATCGCGAAGCGCGGTCTCCTCGCCGCGGAGCGCGCCCACGAGCGAGGTCTGCACGATTCGGGCGAGTTCCCGGGATTCGTCGAGCTTGTTGTTGAGGGCGATGGCCCTGACGATGTCGGGAAGGTGCCGCATCGTGCGACCGGACGCCGCGTTCTCACGGGCCGCCACGGCTTCGGCCTCGGGGTTGCTGGCGAAGTTCAGGAAGTAGGTCTCGATCCCGCGGGCCTCGCGATTCCGACTGGCGTTGGCGTGAATCGAGAGGAACAGGTCCGCCTTCGAGCGATTGGCCATCGCCGTGCGCTCCTCGAGCGGGACGAAGACGTCGGAGCGGCGGGTCATCACGACGTCGAACCCCGGGCTCGCCCGCAGGAGCTTCTCGAGACGCAGCGCCACGTCGAGGACGAGGTCGGCTTCCGTGATCCTGGTGCCCAGCGCGCCCGGGTCGTGCCCGCCGTGGCCGGGATCGATCACGATCCTCGACACACCCAGGCCGAGTTGGCGCGCGAGGGAGAAGGTACCGTTGCCGGTGGTGGCGGGCGCCTCTGGGGCAGGGATACTCGCGGCCGGTGGCGGGGCAGTCGGGGTGAGCGGCGCGGGGGTGGACGGCGTCGAAGGTGCGGTGGCGGTCTTCTCGAGTGCCGGATCCGTTGGGGGTCCCGGCGCCGCGGGCACCGCAGGCCGGAGCCCCGGCTTGCGGAACACGTCGACGACGAGGCGATAGGGGTTGTACAGCGTGAACACGCTGTACCGTTCGGCGCCGTCGAGATCGAGCACGACGCGCGTGGTCCGGTTCGGCCTCCGGCCCACGCGAACCTGCCGCACGACGTCTTCGGAGAACGTGAGCGTCGCGTCTTCAAGGACGTCGGCAGGCGCGGCGTCCATGAAGTCGAAGAAGACTCTCGGCGGCCCGTCGATGCGCTCGTCGCGGTACTTGACCTCCTCGCTGAGCTCGAAGGTCACCCGAACGAGTTCCGGCAGGGCGACGCGACGGACGTCGAGCAGGGTGGCGGCACTCGGACGCGGCACGACGGCGCCGGCGTCCGGCACCGGTTCACGCTCCGGCGCGGCAGCCACCGGGGCTGGCGGCGCTGGGGCCGGCTCCGGCGGCGATTCGGCGACGGGCGGTCTCGATGGCACAGCGGAGGGGGCTTTCGCGGCCGACGTCGTCGCTCGGGCCTTCGCCGTGGTCCGGGCCTGGCGGGGCGGCGGGGCGGTCAGTGCCTTCTGGGCCTGCCTCGCCTCCGGCACGAGCGAACTGGTCGGGTACTCCCGGACGAGCAGGTCAAGGAGACGAACCGCGGTCTTCCGATCGCCGTCCTGGCCCAGCCGCTCCGCCAGCATGCGCGACAGTTGTCCCGCCTGCCACAACGCATTGTCGGAGTACCCGCTGCGGGGGTAGCGCCCGGCAAACGCCTCGTACTGCTGGACGAGCGCACGGACCTGCGTGGCGCTCGGGGTTCTGCCCCCGGCGGTGAGCGACCGCTCCTTCGACAGGAGACGCTGGTACGCGGCGCGCGGCGCAGTGGTGCCCTGGGCCGCCGCCGGCAGGGCCAGCGCGAGCGCGACACCGAGCACGAGGAGTCGAACGAGAAGCGATCGGGTCGCCATGGCGATGCGGCGCTACCGAACCTGCGCGTCGACCACCTCGAAGTAGTCCTTGGCCACGAGGACCTCGCGTGGTTTGCCCCCGGCGGCGGGCGAGACCAGCCCCTCCGCCTCCATCATGTCGATCAGCCGCGCGGCGCGGCTGAAGCCGATCCGCAGTCGGCGCTGCAGGTAGGAGATCGACGCCTGCGCGCTCGACACCACGATGCGTGCCGCCTCGTCGTACAAATCGTCCTTTTCGAACTCGATGGCGTCCGGGCCGCCCTTCTCGTCCTCGGTGATGGCGGTGTTGTACGTGGGCTTGCCCTGCTTGCGCAGGAAGCTCGCGAGCCGCGCCGACTCCTGCTCGGAAATGTACGGCCCATGCAGTCGCAGCACGCGCGAAGACGCGGGCGGCAGGTAGAGCATGTCGCCCTTGCCGAGGAGCTGTTCGGCCCCGTTGCAGTCCAGGATGGTTCGCGAGTCGGTCTTGGAGGAGACGCGAAACGAGATCCGCGCCGGCAGGTTCGCCTTGATGAGCCCCGTGATCACGTCCACCGATGGTCGCTGCGTGGCGAGCAGGAGATGGATGCCGACCGCGCGCGCCATCTGCGCCAGACGGCAGATGGACTCCTCGACCTCGTTGCCGGCGACCATCATGAGGTCGGCCAGTTCGTCGATCACCACCAGGATATACGCCAGCGGCTTCGGCAGTTCCTCGCCGTCGTCCTTCGAGGCGCCCCGTTCGTCGAGCATCGCCCGGACGTTGCGGTTGTACTGGTCGATGTTGCGGACGCCCTGGGCCGCCAGCGTCTTGTAGCGCTCCTCCATCTCTCGCACGGCCCACCGCAGGGCGTTCGCCGCCTGCTTCGGGTCGACGACCACCGGGGTCAGCAGGTGGGGGATGTCCTCGTACATCCCCAGCTCCAGCCGCTTCGGGTCGATCATGATGAGCCGCACGTCGTCCGGGGTGGCGCGGTAGAGGACGCTCGTGAGCATGGCGTTGAGCCCGACGGACTTGCCCGTGCCCGTGGATCCCGCAATCAGGAGGTGGGGCATCGTGGCGAGGTCCGTCACGTACGGCTCGCCGTGGATGGTCTTCCCGAGCGCGAGCGTCAGCTTCGAGGCTGAGCGGGTGTAGACGTCCGACTCGAGCAACTCCCGCAGCGAGATCGGTTCGCGCTGCGGGTTGGGGATCTGGATGCCCACAGTGGACTTGCCGGGAATCCGGTCGATCAGGACCGACTCGGCCTCCATCGCCAGGCACAGGTCCTCGGCGAGCCCCGTGATGCGGCTGTACTTGACGCCCGCGTCCGGCTTGAACTCGAAGGTGGTGACCACCGGGCCGGGGTGGATCTGGACGACCTGCCCGTCCACCGAGAACTCGCGGCACTTCTCCTCGAGCAGCCGTGCGGCGTCCATCAGCTCGCGCTCGTCGACCTTGCGCTCGGTGCGCGGCGCATCGAGCAGGGTGAGCGGGGGCAACGCGAAGTCCCCGCGGCGTCGCTCCGCGGGCGCCTTCATGGCCGGCTCCGGCGCGAGCGGCAGTGCGGGCGGTGCTGCGACGCGAATCGGATCGCGCCTGGCACGCATGTCGGCTGTCGCTTCCCGGGGCGCGCGGACCGACTCCGCGGCCGGTGTCACCCGCGCGCGGCGCTCGGCGTCGGGGCGCGCGGCGGCCGCAGCGACCCGCTGCGCGACGTCCGGGCTCTTTTCGGCGTGCCTGCGCAGGACCTCGCGCCGCTCCTTCTCGCGCGCCTTCTCCGCCCTGCGTTCGCGCC
>CAYLZN010000161.1:0-12169 GCA_964387935.1 uncultured Vicinamibacteraceae bacterium
TCGCGGAGCGCAAGGATATCGTCCGCGACGTGTTCGCCGGGCATCCGAGCGTCGAGGTGGACGCCTTCGCCGGCCTGCTGGTGGACTACGCGCGGCTGAAGCAGGCCGACGTCATCGTCCGCGGGCTGCGTGCCATCTCCGATTTCGAGTACGAGATGCAGATGGCCCTCATGAACCGGCGCCTCTTCCCGGACGTGGAGACCGTGTTCATGATGCCCGCCGAGACCTACTCGTACGTGAGCTCCCGGCTCGTCAAAGAGGTGTTCAGCCTCGGAGGCGACGTGCGCGGCCTGGTGCCGGCCGGCGTCGAGAAGAAGATGCGCGCGAAGCTGGCGGAGCGGTAAGCCCATGCTCGCCGAACGTCTGCGCCGCGTCCAGGGATCGCCAACGATGAAGGTGGCGGCCGAAGCAGTACGCCTTCGCGCCGCCGGCGTGGACATCGCCGATCTCGGGGCCGGAGAGCCCGATTTTCCGACGCCCGACCACGTATCGCGGGCCGCGCACGCCGCCATCGACGCAGGGTTCACGAAGTACACGGCGAACGCCGGCCTGTCCGACCTGCGGGAGGCCATTGCCGCCCGCTACCGGCTCGACTACGGCATCGATCCCGACCCGGCCGAGACCATCGTCACGGCCGGCGGCAAGCAGGCGATGTTCAACGTGGCGCTGGCCTTGTTCGGGCCGGGCGACGAGGTGATCTGTCACGCACCGGTGTGGCCCACCATTCCCGAGCAGATCAGGCTGGCCGAGGCGACTCCGGTGGTCGTGCGCACGTACGCGGAGGAGGGGTTCCGGCTCAGCGCGGAACGCGTGGTCGGCGCCATGGGCCCCCGGACGCGCGGCCTGGTGCTGAACTCACCGTGCAATCCGACCGGCGCGGTGATCGATGACGACGCGCTCGGAGCGATCGCGGACGAAGCGGCGCGTCGCGGCCTGTGGATCGTGGCGGACCTCTGCTACGAGCACCTCGTGTACGGGGCCAGGCAGCCCCGGCTGCCGGCCGTGCTGTTCTCGAAGATGCGCGATCGCGCCGTGCTGTGCGGGTCGACGTCGAAGACGTACGCCATGACCGGCTGGCGCTGCGGCTGGGCCATTGCGCCCCGCGAAGTCATCGCCGCGTGCAATACGATCCAGGGGCACTCCACCTCGAATGCGAGTTCCGTCTCGCAGCGTGCCGCGCTCGCGGCGCTGACCGGCCCGCAGGACTGCGTGCGGGACATGCTGCAGGCCTACGAGCGTCGCCGCGACCTGGCCCTGCGACTGTTCGCGACCGAGGGGCCCTGGCGATGTACGCCGCCGGAGGGCGCGTTCTACCTGTTCCTGGACGTGGGGGATTCCCTGGACTCCGCGGGAACCCGCACGTCGCTCGCGCTGGCTGACGCGCTCCTGCACGAGGCTCGCGTCGCGCTGTTTGCCGGCGAGGGCTTCGACGCGCCCGGGTACGTGCGAATCTCGTACGCGACCTCCGAGGCCCAGCTCCGCGAGGCCGCCGTCCGGGTCGCGCGGTTTCTCGCCGCCGGTGCGCGGGGGGACGCCCGGTGACGTTTCCGCCGGTCACCGACGCCATCATCAGCCGGCTGCGGGAGATCGTGGGGGCCGCCCGCGTCGCCACCGACGAGGCCACGCTGGAGGCGTTCAGCGTCGATGGGCTGAAGCGCGGCGGCTGCCGTCCGGATGTCGTCGTGCGCCCGGGCGACACCGCGGAGGTGGCCGCTGTCGCGCGCCTCTGTCATGAAGAAGGCGTGCCCCTGGTGCCGCGCGGGGCCGGCACCGGGTACTCGGGCGGCGCCGTGCCGCGGCACGCCGGCGTGGTGGTGTCGATGGAGCGCTTCACCCGCATCCTGGAGATCGACACCGGCAACCTGCTCGCCGTGGTGGAGCCGAACGTGATCACGGGGGACCTGCAGGCCGCCGTCGAGCAGGTGGGTCTGTTCTACCCGCCGGACCCCGCGAGCCTGGACAAGTCAGCCCTGGGCGGCAACGTCGCCGAGTGTGCCGGGGGCCCGAGGGCGTTCAAGTACGGCACCACCAAGCGCTACGTGCTGGGCCTGGAGGCCGTGCTGCCGACAGGCGAGGTGATCACCACGGGCGGCCGCACGGTCAAGAACGTCGTGGGCTACGACCTCACCTCCTTGCTCGTGGGATCCGAGGGCACGCTGGCGATCGTCACTCGCATCATCTTGCGGCTCGTCGCCAGGCCGCCGGCGGTGGTGACGCTCCGCGCGACGTTTCCGCACGTGGACGCCGCGGCGGCGGCGGTCAGCGCGATCATCGAGCGCCGCATCGAGCCGGCGACGCTGGAACTGGTGGACCGCGCGTCGCTCGACGCCGTCGAGCGCCACCTCGGGGAGCGCCTCGCCCCCGCCGATGCCGACGCGATGCTGCTCATCGAGGTGGACGGCCTGGCGAGCTCGATGGAGGAACAGGTCGCGCAGGTGCAGGCGGCCTGCGCCGCGACTGGTGCCCTGGACGTGCTGCGTGCCGCGGGGCCAGGCGAACGCGAAGCGCTGTGGCGAGTCCGCCGGGAGTTGTCGCCGGCGCTGAAGACCATCGCACCGCTGAAGCTCAATCACGACGTGGTCGTTCCCAAGGGTCGCGTGCCGGACCTCTTTGCGACCATCGCGACGCTGCGCGAGGAGGGTCGCCTGCGAATCGCGTGCTTCGGCCACGCGGGAGACGGGAACATCCACGTGAACATCATGGCGGACCCGGCGGATGCGGACGAGGTGCGCCGGGCGCGGACCGCGGAGCGGCGGCTCTTCGAGCGCGTGGTGGCGCTCGGCGGCGCCATCAGCGGCGAGCACGGCATCGGGTTCATGAAGCTGCCGTTCGTCGCCCTGCAGCAGTCTCCCGCGGAGATCGCGCTCATGCGCCGCATCAAGGCCGCCTTCGATCCGCGCGGCATTCTGAACCCGGGCAAGATGTTCCCCGAGGAGCCCGGCTAGGCCCGCTGCGGTCAGGTCCAGCGGCCGGGAATGACCGTCCCGCAGCCCGGGCAGGCGGGTCCCGCGGCCAGTTCGTTGCGCAGCACCCGGTACCCGCGCCGCTGCACCAGCGTACGGCTGCACGTCGGACACCGCGTGTCCTCGGCCGACGCCACCTGGCCCGGCAGGTTGCCCGCGTACACGAATCTCAGGCCGGCCTCACGTCCAATGGCGACGGCGCCCGCGAGCATCGAGGCCGTCGTGCACGCGGCGTCGGCCATCTTGTAGGCGGGGTGGAACGCGGTGACGTGCCACGGAAGGTCCGGCGACAGGCCTGCGAGAAAGCCCGTCAGATCGCGCAGTTCGGCGGCCTCGTCGTTCAGGCCCGGCACGAGGAGCGTCACGATCTCGACCCAGATGCCGCGCGTGTGGAGGCGGACGATGGTGTCGAGGACCGGCGCAAGCCGGCCGCCGAGCTTTCGATACTCACGGTCCCTGAAGCTCTTGAGGTCGATCTTGAAGATGTCGATCCACGGGGCGAGAAAGTCCACGACCTGCGGTGTGCCGTGGCCGTTCGAGACGTACCCCGTGCCCAGGCCGTCCCGCCGCGCATGGCGGAAGATCTCCACGGCCCACTCGCTCGTGATGAGCGGCTCGTTGTACGTGCTGACCACGGCCCGGGCTCCGCTCGCGCGGGCGTCGAGTGCGAGCCGCGCGGGTTCGATCTCGCGGACCGCGGCGACGGCGGCAGGGTCGCGCAGGGCTTGTGACGTGATCCAGTTCTGACAGTAACTGCAATGCAGGTCGCAGCCGAGCATGCCGAAGCTGTAGGCCAGCGAGCCGGGCCAGGCGTGGAAGAACGGCTTCTTCTCGATGGGGTCGCACTGCACGCCGGCGGCGTAGCCCCACGGTGCATAGAGGATGCCCCGGCGGTTGAAGCGGACCTTGCAGACGCCGATCCCGCCGTCCGGGATGCGGCAGGCGTGGCCGCAGGCCACGCAGCGCACCCAGCCACGATCCATGGGTTCTGCGAGGGCCGCGGCGCGGGAGCGCCGCTCGAGTGTCTCGGCCAGCAGCGCCATGGGTCCAGTCTACGCCGATTGCGGCGTGCCGTCAGCGATTGGTGACGAGGTGCACGAGCTCCAGGTCCCTGGCCGGGTCCGGGAACAGCAGCGTTTTCATGCGGGTCGTCGCGGTGTTGAAGTAGCGCACCGAGAAATGCACCGTGGGCTCGAGGCCGTGCTCCCTGGCGAGACGGTCGAGGTCGCGCTGTCGGAGCACGCACACGACCCGCTCGGGTCGTGAGAGGAACTCCACCAGGTCCTCGAAGCGCACCAGGTCCGTTTGCCGCACGCCGGTGTAGAAGACGAGGTTCCGCACGAAGACCCGGTGGGTGGCCGACGGTTCGTTGCCAAGGCGAACCGTCGAGTGCGCAGCGGCGAGCCGCTGCACCGGCTCCATGCCCCGACTGGAGAAGACGGAGTAGTGCAGTCCCAGCAGGGTCACGATCGCCGCCGCCGTGATCCCGCCGGGCAACGCCCGTGGGCGCCACACCGCGAGTGCAGCCACGAGAACGCCGCTCGTCACGATGACGAGGGCCACGGCGCCTGTCGTCGGCGGGGTGAGCGACGCCAGCAGCGGGACCGCGCGGAGCAGCAGCCCGCCGAACACCACGAACACGAGGCCGGCGAGCGTCCCGAGCGTGGCGAGGAGCGGCCGACGGTCGCCCGCATCGATGAGGCTCCGCAGCGTGGTGGCCAGGAGAATCGCCACCGGCGGGAGCACCGGCAGGATGTACCGCGGCTGCTTCCCAATCGACAGCGAGTAGAAGAGGAAGGGGACGACCGCCCAGACGATGAGGGTGCGGCCGAGTGGGCTGCCCGCGGGGACTCGTCGGTTCCACCGACCCACGGCCTCGTGGATCCACGCGCCCATGAACGGAGACCACGGCAGCGCGCCCCCGAGCAGGATCGGGATGTAGAAGAAGATCGGGCGGGGTTCGTTGTACCGGTCCGTGGCGAAGCGCTCCATGTTCTCGCCGATGAAGAATCGATGGAGATAGCCGAGGCCGTGCTCGTTGACCATGGCCACGTACCACGGCGCGCCGATCGCCAGGAACAGGAGCAGTGCCAGGCCCAGTGCGCTCGGCGGTGCGGGGAGCCACCGCGCGGGCCCGACGAGGCCCCCGCCCACAGCGACGAGGATCGTCAGGGCCGGCAGCGCGACGCCGACCGGGCCCTTGGTGAGAAAGGCGAGGGCCGCGCCGCCCGAGGCCAGGAGCAGCCATCGGCGCCCGGTGCTTCCAGGGCCGCCCGCGGCGGATGCGCCGTACGCCCGCGCCGCCTCCAGGCCAGCCCAGGTCGTCAGCGTCATGAACGCTGCCAGGGGCAGGTCGGGCAGGGCGAGCCGACCCAGGGCGAAGTAGCCGAAGCTGGTCGCGGTCATCAGGCCCGCGAGCAGTGCCACACGGTCACCTCGCCAGCGCCGTGCGCACGCCCACGTCAGGAAGACGAGGGCGACCCCGGAGCACGCGGCGGGGAAGCGGGCGGCGGCTTCCGTTGGCCCGGCGACCAGGAACGCCGACGCGGCCAGCCAGTAGTAGAGGATGGGTTTCTGGAAGCGCTCTTCGAAGTTGTAGAAAGGCGTCAGCCAGTTGCCGGACTGTACCATCTCGCGCGCGGCCTCGGCGTAGAACGCCTCGTCCGAGTCGCCGATGGCCGCACGGCCCAGGCCGGCGAAGAACACCAGCAGCGAGGCGAGCAGCAGGATCGCCAGGTCACGACGCACGATCGCTGCATGGTAGCGGAAACCGTGGGGTCAGGTCTTTACTTTTAGCATGGACCCCCAGGTAGCGTGGAGCCCCGAGTCGGTGGCCCTGCGTCCATGCTAAAAGTAAAGACCTGACCCCACGGTGTCCATGAAACGAGTCGCAGTCATCGGCGCATCGACCCATCGAGAGAAGTTCGGCAACAAGGCCGTGCGCGCGTTCGTCAGCCAGGGCTACGAGGTCCTGCCCATCCACACGTCTGCGACGGTCGTGGAGGGCCTGCCGGCGTTCCGTTCCGTGCTCGATGTTCCTGGGCCGATCGACCTGGCGACGTTCTACGTCCCGCCCGCCGCTGGCGAGCAGGTCATCGACGAGGTGGCCGCGAAGGGGATCCGCGAGGTCTGGCTGAACCCGGGCAGCGAGAGCGTCGATCTGGTCGCGCGGGCCCGACAGCACGGCCTGGAGCCCATCGTCGCCTGCAGCATCCTGGCGATCGGTGAGTCCCCGTCGAAGTTCTGACACCCCGCGCCGTCCCCGGCGGTCGCTCGACACCGCGGCGCCCTCCGCCGATTGACACCTGTCGAAAGCGGCTCCTATACTGCTCCCGTTCTTTCCTGCTCGTCGCGGCCGCCCCTGGCGGTGCGCCCCCCGCGCCCGGCGTCAATCCGACCACGGCCATCTCACTCGCGAGCCCGCTCATGGCGACCTCCAAGCGATCCTCCGGACGTTCCCCGCGCGACGTTGACGTCGCAGCCCCCCACACGCCCGCCGACGACAACACCCCCGAGGACGCCCCGGGCACGCAGGTGACCGACTCTGCGCGGCAGAAGGGCCTCGACATTGCGACGCTCAAGGAGATGAGCATCCAGCACCTGACCCAGGTTGCCAAGGACCTCAACGTCCCCGGCGCCACGGGCATGCGCACGCAGGATCTGATCTTCCAGATCCTGCGGGCCCAGGCCGAACAAAGTGGCTTCGTGTTCTCCGAAGGTGTGCTCGAGGTGCTGCCGGACGGCTACGGATTCCTGCGGGCGCCCGACTACAACTACCTGCCGGGGCCGGACGACGTCTACGTGTCACCGTCGCAGATTCGGAGGTTCGACCTGCAGACCGGTGACACGGTCTCCGGGCAGATCCGGTCGCCGAAAGACGGCGAGCGCTATTTCGCGCTCATCAAGGTGGAAGCGGTCAATTTCGAACCACCGGATCGCGCCCGGGACAAGCTCTTCTTCGAGAACCTGACGCCGCTCTACCCCCAGGAGCGGATCCGCCTCGAGACGACGCCCGAGAACCTCTCCGCGCGCGTGATGGATCTGATGACGCCGGTGGGCAAGGGCCAGCGCGGGCTGATCGTCGCGGCACCACGCACGGGCAAGACCATGCTGCTGCAGAGCATCGCGCAGTCGGTGGTGGCCAACCACCCCGAGGTGTTCCTCATCGTGCTGCTGATCGACGAGCGGCCCGAGGAGGTCACCGACATGCAGCGCAACGTCAAGGGCGAGGTCGTGTCCTCGACCTTCGACGAGCAGGCCACCCGGCACGTGCAGGTCGCCGAGATGGTCATCGAGAAGGCCAAGCGCCTCGTGGAGCACAAGAAGGACGTGGTCATTCTGCTGGACTCGATCACGCGCCTGGCCCGGGCCTACAACAGCGTGAGCCCGCCCTCGGGCAAGGTACTCTCCGGCGGTCTCGACAGCAACGCCCTCCAGAAGCCCAAACGCTTCTTCGGCGCGGCCCGCTGCGTGGAGGAAGGCGGCTCGCTGACGATTATCGCGACGGCGCTCGTGGACACCGGGTCCCGCATGGACGACGTGATTTTCGAGGAGTTCAAGGGGACCGGCAACATGGAGATCCACCTGGATCGGAGATTGGTGGACAAGCGCGTGTTCCCGGCCATCGACATCCTGAAGAGCGGGACCCGCAAGGAGGAGCTGCTGATCCCGCGTGAGGACCTGAACCGCATCTGGGTGCTGCGCAAGGTCCTCAACCCCCTGTCGCCTGTCGAGGCGATGGAGCTGCTGCTCGACAAGATGGGCAAGACGAAATCCAACGCCGATTTTCTCGCTGCCATGCAGCGAGCCTCGTAGATCAGGAGGGGACGATGGCAGTCATCCGGGTACGCCTCAACGGGTCGTTGCTCGTCGAAGGTGACGACGTGACGCTGGTGGACTGGAACGGCAACGAGTACACACCACCGAAGCGGCCGTACTCGCTGTGCCGCTGCGGGGCGTCGGCGAAGAAGCCGTTCTGCGACGGCGCGCACAAAACCGTGGGCTTCGTCGGGGATCAGCCGGCAGTGCCGGCCGGCGGAGAGTCTCCCGCCGGCCACTGAGGCTCGCCCCGCGTGAAGGTCATCGCCCCGCCGTCGTGGTCGATGACCACGTGGTCGCCCTCACGGAAGCTGCCCTGGAGCACCTCCATTGCCAGCGGGTCGAGCACGCGGTGCTGGATGGTGCGCTTCAGCGGGCGTGCGCCGTACGCCGGGTCGTAGCCCTCGGCCATCAGCGCCTCGCGCGCCGCGTCGGTCAGTGTCACGAAGATCTTCCGATCCTCGAGCCGTTTCATCACGCGACCGAGCTGGATGTCGATGATCCGGGCAATCGACTCCCGGCCCAGCGGGTGGAACACGATGATCGCGTCGATGCGGTTGAGGAACTCCGGCCGGAAGTGCTGCCGCACGACCTCCATCACCTCGCGCCGGGCGCCCTCGGCGATCGTCCCGTCACGCACGGCGAGCTCCGACAGGTACTGGCTGCCGAGGTTCGAGGTCATGATCACGACGCTGTTCCGGAAGTCCACCGTGCGGCCCTTCCCATCCGTCAGGCGCCCATCGTCGAGCAGCTGCAGCAGGACGTTGAGGACCTCCGGATGCGCCTTCTCGACTTCGTCGAACAGCACGACCGCGTAGGGCCGCCGCCGCACGGCCTCGGTGAGCTGGCCGGCTTCCTCGTAGCCGACGTAGCCCGGGGGCGCGCCAATCAGGCGTGAGACCGTGTGCTTCTCCTGGTACTCCGACATGTCGACCCGCACCATCGCGTGCTCGTCGTCGAACAGGAACTCCGCGAGCGCCCGCGCCAGCTCGGTCTTGCCCACGCCGGTCGGTCCGAGGAAGACGAAGCTGCCGAGCGGACGGTTCGGATCCTGCAGGCCGGCCCGGGCGCGCCGCACGGCGTTCGACACGGCGCCCACCGCCTCGTCCTGACCGACCACCCGCTGATGCAGGCGGTCCTCCATGCGGAGGAGCTTCTGCACCTCGCCTTCCATGAGGCGGCTCACCGGGATGTGCGTCCACTTGGACACGACCTCGGCGATGTCCTCCTCATCGACCTCCTCCTTGAGCATCATGGCGCCGCCTGCCGGGTCTCTCAGTCGGGCTTCGGTGTCGCGAAGGCGGCGCTCGAGTTCCGGGATCCGCCCGTACTGCAGCTCCGAGGCCTTCGTGAAGTCGCCGGCCCGTTGCGCCCGCTCCGCGTCCTGACGCAGGTGATCGATCTCCTGCTTGAGGTCACGCGTGGCCTGGATCGCCTGCTTTTCCTCCTCCCATCGCGCGCCGAGGCGGGTGCGGGTCTCCTTGAGCTGAGCCAGCTCCTTCTCCAGCCGGTCCAGACGCTCGCGGGATGCCGCATCGGTCTCCTTGCGCAAGGCTTCGCGCTCGATCTCGAGCTGCATGATGCGCCGCGAGACCTCGTCCAGCTCCGCCGGCATCGAGTCGATCTCCATGCGCAGCTTCGAGGCGGCCTCGTCGACGAGGTCGATGGCCTTGTCGGGCAGGAACCGGTCCGCGATGTACCGGTGCGACAGCACAGCCGCCGCCACGAGGGCGGCGTCCTTCAGCCGGACACCGTGGTGGATCTCGTACCGTTCCCGCAGGCCGCGCAGGATGCTGATCGTGTCCTCGACGGTCGGCTCTTCGACGAGGACGGGCTGGAAGCGACGCTCGAGGGCGGCGTCCTTCTCGATGTGCTTGCGGTACTCGTCGAGCGTGGTGGCGCCAATCGTGTGCAGCTCCCCGCGCGCCAGCATCGGCTTGAGCATGTTCGAGGCGTCGAGCGCGCCTTCGGCGGCCCCGGCCCCGACCACGGTGTGCAGTTCGTCGATGAACAGCACGACCTGCCCTTCGGCCTTCACGATCTCCTGCAGGACGGCCTTGAGCCGCTCCTCGAACTCGCCGCGGTACTTCGCGCCGGCGACGAGCGCCCCCATGTCGAGGGCGACGATCCGCTTGTCCTTCAGGCCTTCAGGCACGTCTCCGCGGACGATGCGCTGGGCGAGGCCTTCGACGACGGCGGTCTTGCCCACGCCGGGCTCGCCGATGAGGACGGGGTTGTTCTTCGTGCGGCGTGACAGGACCTGGATCACGCGACGGATCTCCTCGTCGCGGCCGATGACCGGATCGAGCTTGCCGCGGCGGGCGAGTTCCGTGAGGTCGCGGCCGTAGCGTTCGAGCGCCTCGTACTTCGCTTCGGGGTTCTGGTCCGTGACCCGCTGGTGGCCCCGCACCGACGTGAGCGCGGCGAGCAGCGCGTCGCGGGTGGCGCCGTGCTGCTGCAGGAGGCGCGCGGCGGGCGCGCGACCCGGTTCGGTGGCCAGCGCCACGAGCAGGTGCTCGGTGCTGACGTAGTCGTCCTTCAGGCGCTCGGCCTCGGCGAGCGCGGCGTCGGCCACCGCGCGGAAGCGCGGCGACAGGCCCGGCTGCGCGCCGCCATAGGCGCTCGGCAACCTGCCGATCTCTCCGCGCGCCGCCGTCGCGAGCGCGGCCGGATCGATCTGCATCTTCCGCAGCACGCTGGGGACGATGCCGTCTTTCTGCTCCACGAGGGAGACCAGCAGGTGCTCGGGCTCCAGGTGCGGATGGCTGGCGCGCTCGGCGAACTGCTGCGCGGCCAGCACGGCCTCCTGGGCTTTCTCGGTGAACTTGTTCAGGTTCATGGTCGCTGGTCCTCGTCTATGTCAACGCGTCCGACCCCCGTGGGTCAGCGCGCGGTCTCGTCGGCGCCGAGCGCCGCCAGCGCTTCGTAGTGCCGCCGAGCCTCCGGGGTCAGGCGCCGCGGCAACTGCACGTCCACCGCGGCGTAGAGGTCGCCGTGCTCCTGGGGTTTTCCCACGATCGGCATGCCGTGGCCGCGCAGCCGGAAGACCTGGCCGTTCTGCGTGGCCTCGGGCACGCGCAGCCGCACCGGCTTGCCCGACAGCGTCGGCACATCGGCCTCGCCGCCCAGCACCGCCGTCGTGAGCGACACGGGCAGGCGCACGTGCAGATCGTTGCCCCGGCGCTCGAACCGCTCGTGCGGCTGGAGGCTGATCTGCAGGAACAGGTTGCCGGCCGCGGCACCGCCAGTGCCCGGTTCCCCCTTGCCGGGAACTCGCAGGCGGGCCCCGTCCTTCACCCCGGCCGGGATGCGGACCGGGACGGCCTCGGTGTGTCCCGCGCTCTTGATCGCGACCTGTCGCTGCGTGCCCTGGTAGGCTTCCTCGAGCGTCAGCGTGAGGTCCAGTTCCAGATCGTGGCCCGGTCGCCGACGTGAGGAGGCGCGGCCGCCGCGGGGCCGAGCCGGTTCGCCACCAAAGAAGGTCCGGAAGAAGTCCGAAAAGGGGCTCTCGGCCCCGCCGCCAAAGGCGGCTTCGAACTCCTCGGCCGACATGGTCTGCCCCGGTCCGCCGCCCGTGTTCCACGTCCAGGTCCGGAAGTCCGGGCCGGATGCGCCCGCGCCCGGGCCGCGCTGGGCCTGCTCGTACGCTTTCCAGTTGGCGCCGAGCTCGTCGTACTTCTTGCGCTTCTCCGCGTCTCCAAGGACTTCGTAGGCCTCGTTGATCTCCTTGAAGCGGTTCTCGGCCTTCTTGTCGCCGGGGTTGACGTCCGGGTGGAACTTGCGGGCCAGCTTACGGTAGGCCTGCTTGATCTCCTTGTCGGCCGCCGTCTTCTGGACGCCCAGCGTGGCGTAGTAGTCGCGGAAGTCCATCGTGGGTATCCGTCAGAGGCCGAGCAGAGCGGCCAGACGATCGATCTCCTTCGACAGCCGCCGCCGCCCTTCCTGCCGGCTCAACGCGGCATCGTCAACGAGGGGGCGGATCCGGGCCAGACACTCGGCGACCGACAGCAGGCGTTGCACGCCCGCGAGGTTGATGCCCGCTTCATCCACCAGGTGCTTGATGATCCGGATGCGTTCGATCTCCTCGCGGGAGTAGACGCGCATGCTGCCCACCGTACGGGTGGGACGCACGAGGCCCAGCCGCTCGTACTTGCGGAGGGTCTGCGGGTGCATGTCCAGCTCCCGCGCCACCATGCTGATGAAGAACAGCTCAGTCGTCTCCTGCATCGGATCCTGTCGGCCGTGAGGCGCCGCTCGGCCGCCGCGACAGTGGAAGTATAAAACTTGATACGATCCGTGTCAATGGATGGAGTCGAGACGTGGCAAGCTTGCGGGGCGCGCGGACCGGCGGCGGCTTGCGCGGGCGGCAATCGAGACGCCATACTGAC
>CAYLZN010000162.1:0-3834 GCA_964387935.1 uncultured Vicinamibacteraceae bacterium
CCCAGATAGGCTCACGGGCTCACGGACCGCTTGGCGGCGCGCACCGGTCAGGGATGGCGGTCCAGCGACACCACCCGGCGCCGCTTGTTGCTGAACTCCGGCGCTTCCTTGATGCACGTCCCGAGGATCCCGAACGAGGTGACGAGGGCCTTCAGTCCCACACGCTCGAGCTCGGGGCCCTGGTCTCCGACGGATGGGAATCCGTTCGCATCCGGCGTGAGCGTCTCCCAGTTCCTGAACAGACGGCCCCACGGACTGTCGAGGGCCTGTGCCATCATCCGCTTGCCCTTCACGGGATACCAGAAGCTGTCGTGGTAGACCACACTGGCCATGTACGACCACGGGGCGAGGACGGTCTTCAATGACCACTCGAGCGGCTTCTTGAGGGGACCCCAGTAGATCTTGTGCTGCATGCGGGACGCGAACGTCATCTTCTTGAACGGGCCGGCGAAATGCCAGTTCTCCCGGGCGGCGTCCACGTCGCCGACGATCTCGATCTCCCGAGGGTCGCCGCACCCGAGGCCGAGGTCGTGCGCGAGGCGGATGAACTTGATGGACAACGGGTCCAGGCCCATGAGCCTGGCCGCCACGGCGTCGATGGCCACCTGGTCGGCACTCGCCAGCAGCACGTTCTTCACGTGGGGCATCATGCAGCGGGGCCCGGGGCCGTCGCCGGCAAACGTCCCGTCCATCACGGCGAAGACGCCGCGATGGATCCGCTTCTGGATCATCAGGAGATCGACCAGCGTCTCGTGGATGACCGGGTGGGTCCAGTGGCGGTGCTCGTTCAGCAGGCCGCCGAACGCGTTCTTCATCGCGCCCGTCGTGGTGGTGAAGATGTGCGTCTTGACGGTGGGGAGGTGGATGATGTTCTCGCCGATGAAGCGGCGCGGGATCATGAAGCCCTTCGGATAGACGTCGTTGAGGCACAGGAACTTCCGGGTGAGGTCGCCCACCGCCTCGCCGATCGGGATCCACTCCTCGCCTTCGTACAGGTGCACGTTGCGCAGGCCATGGGCCTCGACGACGTTGACCTGTTTGTTCTCGCGCTCGCCGAGATGCGCGTCGATGACCACCGTGCGGTTGTGACAGGCATGGATGAGATCGGGCGAGTAGCCATCCTGCTTCATCGCCCGGATGACGCCTTCCAGCTGCCACGGCGTCGTCGAACTGCCCGGGAAGAAGAAGTGCCAGGAGATGTTGACCTTCAGGGCCGTGTCGGCGGCGCGATCGACCACGTCCTGATAGCCGGCGAGATTGAGCAGCGTGTGATGGTCACGAAAGACCGTCGCCGGCTCCGTACGCAGGACCGCTACGGTGGATTTCTTCATGGGCACCCCAGAACCGTAATTATACTGGACCGGTCGAGATGTCCACGGTGCGAGCTCCGCTCTTCACACCGCGCTTCCTCGTCATGTGCGGGTTCAGCTTCACCGTCTTTCTTTCCGCGTTCCAGCTCTTTCCGGTGGCCCCGTTCCGGGTGCTGGACCTGGGAGGGACGACGTTCGCGGCCGGGTTGTTCCTGGGCGCGTTGACGTATGCCTCGGCGTTCAGCGCGCCGTTCACGGGCTCGCTCGCCGACCGTGTGGGACGACGTCGGCAGCTGGTGGCGGCCAGCGTCGCCCTGGCCCTCCTGTCCGCGGCGTACGCGCTTGCGAGCCGGCCCGTGTGGCTGATGGTGATCGCCGTGGGACATGGCCTCTTCTGGTCCGCGCTGCTGTCGGCCAACGCGGCCTACACGACGGACCTGATTCCGGCCGAGCGACGCGCGGAGGGCATCGGCTACCACGGCCTCGCCAGTGTCCTGGCCGTGGCGGTCGCTCCCTCGGTGGGTCTATGGCTCTACCGCGGGGGCTGGCTGGCCGTGTGCGGCTCGATCGCCGTCCTGAACACGCTGATGGCGATCATCGCCTGGCATCTGCCGGACGACCGTCACGGCCGCGGCACGCACGATCGCCAGGCCAGCCCGGTGATCGAGTGGCACGTGACGCTTGCCGCCGTGACCTTGTTCCTCGGGGCCGTCGGCTACGGGGGAGTGACGAGCTTCGTCGCCATCATGGCGGATCGCGCGGGGCTCTCTCCGAGGGGGCTGTACTTCACCGTGCTGGCCCTCACGATCGTCGCGTCCCGTCCCGTGACGGGCCGGCTGGCCGACCGCGTGGGGACGGCCGCGGTGCTCGTGCCGTGCCTCCTCCTGGCGGCGGCGGGCTACGCGATGCTGGCCCTGCCGGCGAGCCATCGCACTGATCCCGTCGGCTGTCCTGGTCGGCCTGGGCTTCGGATCGGCCTACCCGGTGTTTGCGGCCTGGGTGCTCTCCCACGTGCGTGCGGCGTCGCGAGGGGCCGCGTTCGGAGGGATCCTCGCGGCCCTCGACACCGGCATCGGCAGCGGGTCGATTGCCGTCGGGTGGATCGCGAGCCACTACGGATTCCGCGTCGCGTTTGGCCTGGTCGCGCTGGTGGCCCTGGCGGCCGGGCCGTACTTCCTCGTCCTGGGCCGGCGCGCAGTGGAACTGCGCCCGTGCGCGGGCCCTCCGGGCGTCAACGGTGGAGCAGGCTCCGCACACGGCGCGTCCACACCAGGATGAGGGTCGCGCCGACGAACACGAGGCCCACCGAGAGCCCGACCCACAAGCCCACCACGCCGAGCCGGGCGGAGAAGCACAAGGCCCATCCAACCGGGAGGCCAAGTCCCCAGTGCCCGGCGAGATTGAGCACCATGGGGGTGCGCGTGTCTCCGAGGCCGCGAAGCGCGCCGGTGGCCACCGCCTGCCAGCCGTCGAACAACTGGAATACGGCGGCCACGGCGAGAAGCGTCGAACCCAGGGCAAGGACGGAGGCGTCGCGGGAGAACCCGACGAGCAGCGGGTGCGGCGCCAGGAGGAAGAGCCCCGCGACCCCCAGCATGAAGACGGCGATCGCCGTCAACGCGGTCCACCCGGCCTCGCCTGCCCCCTGGAGGTCGCCCCGGCCGACGTTCTGCCCGACGAGGACGGCCGTGGCCGAGGCCATCCCGAGGGGAACCATGAACACGAGCGAGGCGATGTTCAGCGCGATCTGATGGGAGGCGAGCGACACGGGGTCGAGCCGCGCGGCCAGGGCGGTGGCCGTGGCGAAGACGCCGACCTCCAGCGTCAACTGCAGTGCTGCGGGCAGACCGAGTCTGGTGAGCCGGTTGAGCGACGACCAGCGCACGTGGGACATTCCGCGCCGCAGCACGCCGCGCGTCCGGCGGTCGTGGAGCACACTCGCGCCGGCCAGGGTCGCGGCCATGTAGAGCCTCGACACGTTGGTGGCCCAGGCCGCCCCCGTCACCCCCATGGCCGGCGCTCCCAGGTTGCCGTGGATGAGCGCCCAGTTGGCGAGCACGTTCACGAGATTCGCGGACACGAGGGCGAACGTGACGGGACGGACGAGGCCCATGCCCTGCAGGTAGCGTCGGAAGGCAGCGTACGTGAGCAGGGGCAGCACGCCCCAGCTCAGGGCCTGGAAACACGGGACGACGAGCGGCTCGACCTCCGGATGAAGCCCGAACCGCCGGAACATCGGGGTGAACCCGAGGAGGCCGATGGTCATTGGTCCTCCAACCATCACGGCGAGCGCGAGCCCGGTGAAGAGCCACCCGTGGCACTCGTCGAGACGGCCCGCCCCGAAGGCCTGAGACACCAGCGTGTCGAGGCCGAGCATGAGGCCCATCGCGAAGATGGCGATGGCGACGAACACGCTGCTGCTCAGGCCGACGGCGCCGATGGCCGCCGGGCCGAGGGGACCGACCATCAGCGTATCCACCAGGCCCATCGTCATCCATCCGAGCTCGGCGAGCACCACTGGCAC
>CAYLZN010000162.1:3844-12161 GCA_964387935.1 uncultured Vicinamibacteraceae bacterium
CACTGGCACGCCGAGCCGGAGCAGGGGGCCGAGGTGGTCCCGCAGCGCTGCATGCGACAGCGCGGGACGCGAGGCCGTGTCCGAGACCGGTTCGCGTGGGGAGGCGGCCATCCCGCCGATCATAGACTGGTGCGCGATCGGGTCTTCGCATGCGGAAGGAGGAGAGTCACGATGATCGACACCATGCAGGCAAGCGTCTTCGAGCACCCGGGAGAGCCGGAGGTCCTGCACGTCGCGACCGTGGCCCGGCCGAACCCGGGTCCCGGGGATGTGCTCATCGCCGTGGCCGCTGCGGGTGTCAACCGGCCGGACCTGTTGCAGCGGCTCGGCAGGTACCCGCCGCCACCAGGGGTGTCCGACATCATCGGCCTCGAGGTGGCGGGGCGCGTGGCGGCCCTGGGAGACGGGGCCGGGCGATGGCGTCTCGGCGACGAGGTGTGTGCGCTGGTCGCAGGCGGGGGCTACGCGGAGTACTGTGTGGCACCCGCGGAGCAGTGCCTGCCGATCCCGCGCGGGTTGTCGATCCTCGAGGCGGCGGCCGTGCCGGAAGCCTGCTTCACGGTCTGGACCAACGTCTTCGAGCGCGGGGCCCTGGTGGCCGGGGAGGACGTACTGATCCACGGCGGGGCCAGCGGGATCGGGACGACGGCGATCCAGCTGGCGCGGGCGCGCGGCGCGCGCGTGTTCACCACGGCAGGCACCGCGGACAAGTGTGCCGCCTGCGAGCGGCTCGGGGCCGTCCGCGCGATCAACTACCGCACGGAGGATTTCGTCGAGGTCGTGCGCGCACACACCAACGGCGAGGGCGTGCACCTCGTCCTGGACATGGTCGGGGGCGACTACACGCCACGGAATCTGAGCGTGCTGCGCGTGGAGGGGCGCCTCGTCCAGATTGCCTTTCTGCGCAGTCCGACGGTCGAGATCGATCTGGGCGTCATCATGCGGCGTCGCCTCACGCTGACGGGGTCCACGCTGCGACCGAGAACGCCCTCCGAAAAGGGGCAGATCGCGCGCGCGCTCGAACGGGACGTGTGGCCCCTGATCGAGGCCGGCGCCCTGCGGCCCGTCATCCACCGCGTCGTCCCGCTCGCCGACGCCGCTCTCGCACATCGCACCCTGGAGGGTGGCGGGCATGTCGGCAAGATCGTGCTGCGCGTGACCGGCGCCTGACGCGATGGTAGGATGAGCGCGCACCAGGAGTTGTCACTCATGTCCACTGGCACACTCGTGAGTTTCTCGTCCGCCTCCGGCCCGGCTGACGGGTGGATCGTGCGGCCGGGTGCCGGGCGGCCCGGCGTCATCGTGATCCAGGAGTGGTGGGGGCTCGTGCCGCACGTGAAGGGGGTCACGGCCCGCTTCGCGGCGCAGGGCTACGTGGCCCTGGCACCCGACCTCTATCACGGCAAGAGCACCGTCGAGGCCGAGGAAGCCAGTCACCTGATGCAGGGGCTCGACTGGGGGCGGGCGGTCGAGGAGATCGCCGGCGCCGCGCGGTACCTGCGCGATTCGGAGGGCGTGGATCGGATCGGGGTCGTCGGGTTCTGCATGGGCGGCGCGCTGACGGTGCTGGCCGCCACGCTGCCCGGCATCGACGCCTACGTGGCGTTCTATGGGTTTCCACCAGCCGGAGCCGCGCCGCTCGAGCGGATCACGGCGCCGGGGCTGATCCTCTTCGGCGAGGACGAGGGCTTCTTCTCGGTCCCCGATGCGCAGGCGTTTGCCGCGCGACAACGCGCCGCGGGCCGCGCGTGCGAGGTGGTCGTGTACGAGGGCGCCGGCCACGCGTTTTTCAACGACGATCGCCCGGAGGTGTTCAAGCCGGAGGCATCGAACGACGCCTGGCGGCGGACCCTCGAGCATTTCGGCCGCCACCTGCGGCCCACCGTCGGGGCCTAGGGAGCCGATGCAGGTCGCGGGACCGGCGTCGATCTACCCGGGAGTCACGGGCGCGGACATCGATGCCGTGGGGGTGCCGGAGGAGTCCACGGCCGGACCGGCCCGGGGGCGATCCGCCGTGGTCCGTGGCCGCGCCCTCATCTTCTGGGACCCGCGCGAGCCCGGGCGAAAGCGTGACGCCATCGACACCGATCAGATCACGCCTGCCGAGGACTGCGTGTCCGAGAGCCTCGAGCGGCTGGACGAACGCTGGAAGGCGGGCGCATTCCGCCACCTGATGCCGGATTTCAGGGCACGCGTCCAGCGCGGCGAGACGTTCGTGGTTGCTGGAGACCGGTTCGCCATCGGCTCGTCACGCGAGATGAGCCCGGCGGGCCTCAAGGCCATCGCCGACGAAGCCGGGCGCGAGATGGTCGTGGTCTGCGGCCGCGACATGGGCGACATCTTCCGCCGCAACGCCCTGAACCTCGGCCTCCACGTGGTGCAGTGCCCGGAGGCCGTCGTCGAGGCCCGGGACGCCGACGAGTTCTCCTTCGACGTCGCGACGCGCCGCCTCCGCAACGAGACACGGGGACGGACCTACGAGCCGTTGCCCCTGACGTCGAAGGAAGACGAGATCCGCCAGTCGGGCGGGGTCATCGCCCTCGGCCGCCGCGAGTTCTCCGCGTCGGTACGCCGGGTCCCGGAGGTCGTGTTTCCGGAGGCGGCCCTGGCGCGCCGCATGTCGACCACCGAGCAGATCGTGTGGGCCCATCGTGTGGACAAGGATGCGGAGGTGCGGGCCGGCGCCACACTTCGAGTTTACGCCGACCTGCTGCCCGCGTCGGATGGGACGGCGCCCTTTGCGATCCACACGTTCAACCAGATCACCGGCGGCCGCCTGGTCCGGCCGCGGCAGGCGGCGATCGCCAACGATCACTTCGTGTTCACGGGACGGGCGGCCGACGACTGCCAGACCGCGCTCGGGCGTGCGTTCGCCGAGGCGCACGATCTGCGCGCCCCCCACTACGCGGCGCCCGGCGACGGCATCTTCCACTTCTACTTTCCCGAGCAGGGCCTCGTGCTGCCGGGGCAGTTCATTGCCGGCGCCGACTCGCACAGTCGGGCCTACGGCGCGTACGGTGCCGTCGGCATCGGCGTCGGCTCGACGTCGCTCGGCTTCGGCTGGGCCACCGGCCACGTCTACCTGACGCTCGCCCGCCAGCGGCGGGTCGTGTTCACCGGGCGACTGCAGCCGTGGGTGAGCGGCAAGGACATCGTGCTCGAGCTGCTGCGCCGATGGGGGGCCAGGCAGGCCCAGGGGATGTCGGTCGAGCTGGTCGATCGGCACCTCCAGCTGCCCATGACGTTCCGCAACACGATCGCCAACATGATGGCCGAGGCGGAGGCGCAGAACGGCGTGTTCGCTCCGGACGCGGTGACCCGGCGCTGGTACGAGAGCCGGGGCGTGACGTCGTTCCCGTATCCGTTGGCCGAGCCTGGCCCGGCGGCGGAGTACGACCTCGACGAGGAGTTCAGCCTGGATGACGTGGGGCCGATGATTGCGAAACCGTTCAGTCCCGGCAACGCCAGTCACGCGTCGGCGCTCGCGAAGGAGCGGCTGGGATTCACCAAGGCGATGATTGGTTCGTGTACAAACGGCAGCTACGACGACCTGCTCCAGGCCGCGCTCGTCCTGCACGCGGCGCAGCGGCACGGCGCATCCGTCGCCACGGTGCCGCTGCTCGTGTACCCGGGCTCCGGAGCGGTCGCTCGGCGCATCGAGCGTCCCGAGCCCCGCCTCGGCGGGCGCTCGATTGCCGGGGTGCTGCGCGCCGTCGGCGCCACCATCCGCCAGTCGTGGTGCGGCCCCTGCTTCGGACAGGGACAGGATGCCCTGCGTCCGGGGGAGCGTGCCCTCACGTCGTTCAACCGCAACTGGCAGAACCGCATGGGCCTCGGCGGGGAGGGCTATCTGGCGAGCCCCGCGGTCGTCGCGGCCTCCGCCATGCTCGGCTACATGGCCCCCCCCGACGAACTCGGCCTGCGGTGGGACCCTGAGGAGTTCGGGCTCTAGTCAGCTTCAGCCAGACCGACCATTCTGCGGAGGAGACGTGCCATGAGATGCCCTCGATGCCCCGTGAGGCGTGCCGCTGTCCTCGCGCTGATCGCGTTCGTCGCGTCCGGACCGCTGCGCGCCCAGCCTCCGGCGGCAGCAGTCTTCCCTGGTGAACGCTGGGAGTCCGTGGCCCGGGACGCTTTGTCGGCGTACGGCTGGTCCCGGGAGGGCTTGCAGAAGACCACCGCGTTCATCCGGGACCAATCCCACACGACCGGGCTCGTCGTGGTCGATCGGGGCCGCGTCGTGTACCAGTTCGGGGACATCCAGGAGCTCTCCTACGTGGCTTCGGTGCGCAAGAGCATTCTGGCCATGCTCTACGGCTACTGGATCGAGAACGGCACGATCAAGCCGGGCACGACGCTCGAGGCCCTGAAGATCGACGACATCGGGGGCCTCCTGCCACTCGAGACGCAGGCGACCATCGGACACCTCATCACCGCGCGGTCCGGCGTGTTCCACCCGGCCTCCTACTCGGGGGACGACCTCGCGAAGGCGCCGCCGCGCGGCTCGCAGACGCCCGGGAGCTACATGCTCTACTCGAACTGGGACTTCAACCTGGCCGGGGCCGTCTTCGAGCAGTTGACCGGTCGGGACATCTACGACGAGATCCAGGCGCAGCTCGCCGTGCCGCTGCAGTTCGAGGACTGGGACCGCAAGGTGCAGCGCAAGGAAGGCGACCTCACGGTGTCCAAGTACCCGGCCTACCCCATCTGGCTGTCCACGAGGGACATGGCGCGGATCGGGCACCTGATGCTCAGCGAAGGCCAGTGGCACGGCAGGCAGGTGATCTCGAGGGACTGGGCCCGGCGGATCGTCTCCGTCGTCACGCCCCTCGACCAGATGAACCCGCCAGAGCGGCGGGAGGGCTATTTCGGCTACGGCTACATGTGGTGGGTGTTCGACGGTCCGAGGGCAACCGGGCCATTCAAAGGGGCGTACACCGCACGTGGAGCGGTGGGGCAGTGGATCACCGTGTTCCCGGCGCTGAACCTCGTCATCGCCCACAAGACGAACAACATCTACCAGCGCACGACGAGCTGGGAGTCGTGGGAGCGCATCGTGGAGCTGCTGTTCGACGCCAGGGGCGTCAGGATGCCGGGCCCGTATCCCTGGGCGCGCTGACGCGGCCGTCGGTGATCAGAGGCTCGGGCGCGCCGACAGCCGCTCGGCAAGAGCACGGATGGTGAGCGGCGCCGAGCCCTCGGCCTTGTTGTTGACGAGCACGAAGACCGGCTTGGCGTGCCGCACCGCCGCCTGGATCAGCGACACCACGTCGGCTCGCATCGCGTCATCCGGTTCGACGAGGCGGTCGAACGGCCGGAAGCGTTCACGTTGGTCCTCGTAGCGCGTACCCGGGCGCAGCAGGAGGCGGATGACCACGCCAGGCAGGGACGCGAGTGGGACGACATCCGCCTGCGCCAAGGGCATCGGCATGGCGGTCCAGTAGTTGAACACGTGAGCGGCGCCGGTGGCGCCCAGCATCGCGGCGTAGTCGGCGGTGAGCAAGTGACGGTTGCGCAGCTCCACGGCGTACGTGAACCGCCGCGGCAGCCGGGAGAGCAGCTCGAACAGGCCGTCGATGACGGCGCGGGCCGTGAGTCCCAGGCGACGCGGGATGGGCGGGCACTCCAGGATGAATGGCCCGCAGTGCGCCGACAAGTGCGTGGCGCACGGCTCGATCAGTTCAGCGATCAGCCGTTCCGCCGAGAGGAACGTCGGGTTTGCGGCGACGGCTCGGTCGCGGGCTCCGTCCGGCACGACGGCCGACATGACCGAGGCGGGGGCCTTGGCGCAGGCCAGGAATCCGTCGGGCACCTGACTGGAATAGCGCTGCAGGTCCGCGACAGGAATGGGGCCGTAGTAGCTGCGGTCGATGCCCACCGTGTGCAGCAACGGATGTGCCGCGTACTCGCGCAGCCCGTCGCGGGCAAGTCTCGCGGAGCTGGCCGCGCGCCGATAGACCAGTCCTTGCCAACCGGGGAAGCTCCAGGAACTGGTGCCAAAGCGCACGCCGGCCGGGAGGTGCGCGGCGAGTTGCGCCGCCTCTTCGTGCACCGCTCGCAACGGGTCATCAGGCGGTTGGTCGGCACGGCCGTCGAGGTCGGGCGGCACCAGGGGCCCGGTCTCGAAGAGCGCGAGCTGGCGGGCGGCGTCGAAACGACTATCGCCCATCGAGGACCAGGAACACCCACGTGGACGCGACAGCCACCCCAGCGATCCACCGGAGGCGGGGCAGATCGCCCTCGGTCCATTCGAGCCGCCATCGCGGCCGTGCGAGCACCATGGCGAGGGCGGCCTGTCCCAGCCACGCGGCGGCGGCCGCAAGGGCGAGGGCGGTCAGAGGGTTCATGCGGACCGCGCGAAGCAGGTCCCCGTGCGCGAGGGCATCGAGTGTCCTGAGACTGCCACACCCGGGACAGGGTGCGCCAGTGGCCGACTTGAACGGACACATCGCGAACTCGCCCGCCGGCGACCCTCCAGTCACGACGACGAGGGCCACGAGTGCAGCCGCGACCAGCAGCCACCAGCGGTCGTAGTCGATTTCCTCCCGAGCGAGGACACGTCTGACGAGGGTCATCCGCCGAGTCCCGCGGCGATGGCGCCAGCGATGAGTGCCAGCAGGGCGGCGCCGAAGAGCAGACCGAGCCCGCAGCAGAGCACGGCCGGCAGCAGCACGACCACGGCCGACTGTCCCTGCGAGATCTCATGGGTCTCGGACATCCCGAGGATGAGCGCCACAATGGCCCAGATCGACCCGATCATGCCGCCGAAGAACGGGATGATGTTGAGCAGCGACGTGCTGCCTGCGGTGTACGCGACGGTGCGGAACGTGGTCTCGAACGGCTGCCTGGTGCTGGCGATGAGGAGCAGGAGCCCGTGCAGGATCGCACTGCCCAGGAAGAGGCTCACCAGCGAGACGAGGGGCACGACGACCAGGGTGGTGGCCACCGACTCGCCGTACACACCCCAGGCCCAGGCAAATGGCATCGCGATCTGACTGATGACCGACCCGACGGTCCCGACCAGCGCTCCCGCCAGTGCGTAGGCCAGTGGCGCAGCAAGGCCGCCCTCTCGACGCATGCTCCTGAAGAACCGCGAGGGTTCCAGCAGTACCGCTCGCGCGGTGTCGAAGAAGCGCTGGAGCATGGGCAGGTCCTGCTCCCAGGGCGGCGGAAGGCGGCCATCGTTCATGCTGCGGTTATCGCACACGCCCTGAACGGACGCAACCAGTGGGCGCGTGCAGGTCCCAGGGACTTATACTGCCAGCTGTGTCCGCCTCCAGGGGCCCCGGGGCCGCGACGCTCGCCTCCGTGTCGATCCCCGTCGAGCCCCGTGCCGGCAGCCGCAGTCTGTACCTTCTTCACGGCATCTACGGTCGTGGACGGAACTGGGCCGGCATCGCCCGGCAGGTCGTCGCCGCGCGAGGCGACTGGCAAGCGGTGCTCGCGGACTTGCGCGGCCACGGCGACTCCGCGCTGCCCCCGCCGCCGCACACCATCGTCGGGGCAGCGAAGGACGTCGCACGCCTGGCAGGCGCCCTCGGGCGCCGCGTCGAGGCGGTCCTCGGCCATTCGTTCGGGGGCAAAGTAGCCCTGCAGTTCGCTGCGGTCGCCCCGGAGGGCTTGCGGCAGGTCTGGGTGATCGATTCGACGCCTGCGCCCAAGACACCCGACGGCAGCGCGTGGCGCATGCTTCAGGCGATTCGCGTCAACCCAGGACCCTACACCTCGAGGCAGGAGGCCGTCGCCTGGCTCGAGCGGTCCGGATTCGCGACCCCTGTGGCCGCGTGGATGGCGAGCAACGTGGTGTGGCAGGAGGAGCGATACCAGTGGCGGCTCGACCTCGAGGTGATGGAGGCACTGCTGCTGGACTTCTTCCGCGTCGATCTCTGGTCGGTCATCGAGGCGCCTCCACCGGGCCTTGTCGTGCACCTGGTCAAGGCCACCGAGTCCACGCTCCTCGATGAGCGGGCGTGCGCGCGCATCGAGGAGGCCTCGCGAGCGCACGGGCGTGCGCAGCTGCATCGTGTCCAGGGCGGGCACTGGCTGAACACGGACAACCCCGACGCGCTGGTCCGTCTGCTGACCCGGGAGCTGCCCAGGACCATGGCCGGGGCGAGGCGGTCTACCCCTTCAAATCACGCTTGAGTTCTGCGACGAGCGCCAGGGCGGCGAGCGGCGTGAGCGTGTTCACGTCCACCTGCTCCAGCCGGTCTACGAGGTGCTGGTGGGGCGGCGCTGCCGCCTCGAACAGCCCCAGCTGCCCGGTCGGGGGGTCGTGCGGTGTCGGGCTGAGCGACGGCCGTCCCCCACGCGTCAG
>CAYLZN010000163.1:0-12064 GCA_964387935.1 uncultured Vicinamibacteraceae bacterium
AATTAGAAGTAGGAGTGCTAATGTGTAGGCAGTGATCCCGCGGGTCTACGGCCACACGCTCGAGGCGCTCTTGCGGCAGTTCCCGGCGGTGACGGTCCTGGGGCCTCGCCAGTGCGGCAAGACGACGTTCATCCGGCGGGCGCTCCCGACGAGGCGCTACCTCGATCTCGAGCGGCCGACGGACGCGGCGCCTCTCGCCGCGGATCCGGAAGCCCGGCTGGCGCAGCTCGGCACAGGCGTCATCCTGGACGAGGCGCAGCATCTGCCAGCACTGTTCCCGGTGCTGCGCGGGCTCATCGATCGCGATCGCTCCCGCAACAGGCGGTACGTCCTGCTCGGCTCAGCGGCCCCGTCTCTGGCGCGCGGGATCGCCGAATCGCTGGCGGGGCGCACCGCGTTTCTCGATCTGCCACCCTTCCGGTGGGATGAGGTGGCCGGCCACGCGTCGCGAACGAGCCTGGACGCGCTCTGGCTTCGCGGCGGGTACCCGGATGCCTTCCTCGCCCGCGGCGACGAGCGTCGCCACGACTGGCTGGAGGCGTACACCAGGGCCTTCATCGAACGCGACCTGCCCGCGCTCGGCATCTCGGTGTCCGCGCCCCAGATGCGCAGGCTGTGGACCATGCTGGCCCACGTCAACGGCGGACTGTGGAATGCGTCACAGCTCGCCGCCTCCCTCGGCGTCAGCTACCACACCGTGGATCGCTACGTCCACATCCTCGAACACGCGTTCCTGGTGAGGAAGCTCCGGCCCTACTTCGCCAATGTGTGCAAGCGGCTGGTCAAGAGTCCGAAGCTCTACTTTCGGGACACGGGGTTGCTGCACTACTTCCTCGGGATCCGTTCCGCCGCGGACCTCGAGACTCACCCGGCCCGTGGCGCGAGCTGGGAGGCGTTCCTGGTAGACCAGGTGATCACCGCGTACGAGCGAGTCGATCGCGCGAGCCAGCCGTGGTTCTGGCGGACCGCCAAGGGCGAGGAGGTGGACCTGCTGGTCGAGACCGGGTCCCGCCTCGTGCCGTTCGAGTTCAAGCTGCACTCGGCGCCAGACGGCGACAGCGCACGAGCCCTTCGGCGGTGCATGGCCGACCTCCGCCTCGACCGCGGCTACGTCGTACATGCCGGTCGGGAGCGATACTCGCTGGGACAGGGCGTCACCGCGATCCCGGCCGCGCGCCTGCTCGCGCGACCTGCGGACCTACGGAGGCTGTAGCACGCCACGAGCGTCGGCTCACCGGCGGAGTCGCGCGCGATAGGCCTGGATGAGCGGCATCGGATCCGGGCCCGCCTGCCGTGCGTGCGCCTCGCAGGCCGCGTGCAACGGCTCGACGCGTGCGTAGACGTCCACGTGCGAGGGGACGGGACGGATCCGGCTGGCCGCCAGCGGCTCCGCAAATCCGCGAACGACCTCGTCCCACGCCACCGGTGTGCCGTCGGAGAGCGCGTCGGCGTGATACGCGCGGAGCGCGGCCCCGAGACACGCCGAGTTGGCGGCGGGCAATTGACAGACGTCGGCATCGAAGACGTCGGCCGCCACCTGCAGGAGGTCGCGGTTCACCGCCGCCCCGCCCGTGGCGTGGATGGTGTCGACATGCACGCCCATCCAGCGCGAGTGGCGCCGCATGGCGAGCATCTGCGCCTCGACGACCGCCCGCACACTGGCCGGACCGTCGGTTGACTCCAGGCCGTAGCGGCGCACGCCAGGCTCCAGGATCGGCGGCGTGATCTCCGGCTCGAACCAGGGCAGCAGGACCGCACCGCCGTTGCCGGGCGGCGTCGATCGCAGCGCGCGCGAGAAGTCGTCCCAGGTCAGCCCGAACGCCTGGCGGATGCGGTCACGCGCCAGCGAGCCGTTCTTGAAGCACACGAGGCTCATGTAGCGACCGGTCGGCGACCCGAAGACATGGGCCGCGCCCGTCGGATCGACCTGCGGCTCCTGCATGAACCCGAACAGCGTGTCGCTCGTGCCCAGCGAGATCGTGATCCGACCTTCCTTGACGAGCCCGGTGCCGATGAGGCTCGACGGATTGTCGCCGGTCCACGCGACGACTTTCGTCGCAGGGAATCCGTAGCGCGCGGTCCAGTACGGCGCGAGTCTGCCGACGACGGTCCAGGAGTCGCGGATCGGAGGCAGGCGTCGCCGGAGATCGGGCGCGGTCGCGTCCATCGCGGCCCGGGCCCAGTCGCGAGTCCTGATGTCCATCAGGTTCATGCCCGCGCCGTCGCCGGGGTCGATCGGTGCATGTCGCCCGGCGAGCAGCGACGCCAGGTACGAGCTGACGAGGTGCACCCGATCCGTGCGGGCGTACCCGTCGGGGTCGCGCGACCAGAACTTGCGGATCTGGGGGCCGGTGAAGCGCTCGAACGCGCGCGACCCGGTGAGTCGCGCGAGTGCGCTGGCGCCGCCGACCGCGTCCTCGATCGCCTCACATTCCGCCGACGTGCTCGAGTCCATCCAGACGGGGGCTTCGGCGCGCGAGAGGCAGTCGGGCAGCTGGTCGGCCAGCGCCCGTCCCGGATTCAGGGCCGCGAGCAGGGTCTCCGCGCGTTCGTTGAAGTACACGCTGCCGTGCTGCTGGCCCGATCCCGACACGGCGCGGAGCTGGCCCAGGTCCAGGCCGCTCTCGCGCGAGACGACTTCCATCAGGCGGTCGAGCGCCTCGGCCCACATCAGCGGCGAGGACACGACGACGGCCGGGTCGGCGGCATCGCGTCGGACACCGTGGGTCGTGCCGTAGCCGGGGAAGGCGAGGTCGAACTCGAGCGACCGCTCGAACACGATCCGCCGTGTCTCGTCACGAATCTCGATGACGATCGCCGACAGGCTCTGGGTGCTGCAATCGAAGCCGAGGTAGAGGGACATGGGCGCAGAGGCCAGCGCTCGGCGGCGGGCGATCGCCGGCTGATTATACGATGCCGCAGCTCGCCGCGAGCGCGGTGTTGCTGCGTCGCGGTCGACCCAGGCAGGGTCGCCGTCACACGTCGACCGTCAGGTCCGTCAGGCTGCCCGAGGCGCTGTGGAAGGAGATGGAGCGGGCGGCGCGCGCCAGGCGCCTCAACCTCCATCAGGCGATGCGGGCGGCCCTGCTGGCCTGGCTTGACCGCGCGGGCTGAGTGCTGGGCGGGATCGCTTCGAGCCTCCGCGGCGTCGAAGAGGTGATGCAGTACACGTTCGCTTCCGCGCGTGACTCCGGGCTTCCCAGGGCGCTGGTCCTGGCGACCTCCCTCCTTGCGGCGCCCGCCTGGGCGGCCCCTGTGTCGACCGCCTCGGCACCGACGGTCGTCTCGTCGGTGGACCTGAACCGCTACGCGGGGCGCTGGTACGAGATCGCGCGCTATCCGAACCGCTTCCAGAAACAGTGCGCATCAGACGTCACCGCAGAGTACGTGCGCCAGCCCGATGGTCGCATCGCCGTCATCAACCGCTGCAAGCGCGCCGACGGCACGTGGGACGAAGCGAAGGGCGTGGCGCGTCGTGCAGGGTCGGACCCATCGAACGCGAAGCTCGAGGTTCGGTTCGCCCCGGCGTTCCTGTCCTTCCTGCCCGTGTGGGGTGACTACTGGGTGATGGATCTGGCGCCCGACTACTCGCACGCACTGGTGGGGTCGCCAGACCGCAAGTACTTCTGGGTGCTGGCCCGGAGTGCGAACGACCCCGACCTGCTCACACGACTGGAACCGAAGATTCGTGAGCTCGGCTTCGATCCTGCGCTGGTCCAGGCAACCCGGCACACCGCCAGCGGGTCCACCGAATAGCGAGGGCCCGGCAGAGGCGGCCGCAAGCCGCTGGCCGCAAGCCGGAGTCGCCGCCCGCCGCTCAGGAATTCCGCGCAAGCAGTTGTCCGTTGTTCGCGCAAATCGCCCGGACCGCATCCGAGAGACGTGCGTCCTCGCTTCCCCGGGTCCAGAATCGTTGCGCGGCCTCCCGTGCGTCGTCCCAGACATCCAGCGTGTGCGATGTCACGGTCGGGACTGAGAAGACACGAGGGGGCACCTGGCCATCAGCCGTCGGCGCATACAGCATCGAGACCTGATCGAAGGCCGGTGCCAGTCGAGGAAGGCCCCCTTCGGTGAAGAACAGCACGTTGTATTGATGCCGATCGGTGTTACCAATGAGCGCGCCGAACGCATCCAGCCAGCCAAGCCGTCGCGCATCGTCACCGGTCAGTCGGCCAGCCTCCCTGAGCGACGTCGCGGCACGGGCCCAGGAATCTGCCGGATCGGCATGAATCGCCGCAAGACTCAGGACGCTACGTCTTCCACGCAGGCCCGCACGGTCGAAGCGCTCGCTCTCGAGGAACCAGTGCGAGGGCGTTTCGATGATGCTGGTGGGTGCCGTCGCGATCCCCCTCGACGCGATCACGTCCAGCGCGAGTCCCTCCAGGATCAGCAGATCACACCACCGCCGCGCCACCACGTCGGTCGAACCGCCGCGCGCGGCGAACTTCACGAGCACGTGCCGCCCGCCGACTGCCACACCGAACTTCGGTTGCTCGCCTCCCGCCGAGGAGCCGGGAGGATGCCCGGCGATCGTCGCGTTGGCAAGGGAGGGATAGTCATCGCGGGTCGCCGCGACCCCTTCCAGCGATTGCCACCGAGCAAAGGACTCTTCGCCGACGATCAGGTTGCCGGGAAGGTCTTCACCTCGGCATGACATGGCGAGCAGGATGTGGTGATCGGACCAATCGGTCAGTCGCGGCGGCAGCCGGAGATCGGCATGCGCCGAGGCGAAGTGTCGCCCCAGGAACCCTGCAGGTCGGGCGTCCATGAGCTCGACTGGAAGGCCCTCCGAGATCGTGCCAGCAGGCATCCAGACGGACTGATGGGCTGCGAGTGTCGTCAACTCGCCTGCCGGAACCGCCGCGCCCGTCGCAGTAATCCGGAAAAGCGGAAAACGCGAGCCATCGAGATTGGCCCACGGCTGGCGCCACCCGTACTGCGTGGCCCGGCCGCGACCGATTCGGATGACGTCAGGTCCAGCCACCCGCACCATCCGCATGAGCGTCGCCGGGGAGACGCCCAGGCGCGCCCGAAGCCGAGCTGCGGGAAGAACTCCACGGCTCAGTTCCGGCGCCACGCCATTCATGAAACGATTATAAGGCGTTGATAGTGCTTTAAATATGGATATTATTGGCCGTATTCGCGCTCATTGTGAAATGTAAAATGAAACGAGTTGAGAACGAGCATTCCTGCTGGTACGTGTCCGGCCACCCGCCGCAGGCCGCAGGCCGCCCGCCGCCCGCCGCGAGCCGCAGGCCGTCGTCCCGCTCACTTCAGCGCGAAGCGGATGGTGAGCGTCATGGCAACCTGCACCGCCTGACCTTTCGCGTTGCGCGCCGGTTCCCACTCCCACTGGCGCACGGCCGCAATGGCCGCCTCGGACAGCCCCATCGGCTCGCCGCGCAGCACTTCGAGTCCAGCAACGCGTCCGTTGGTGCCCACGGTCGCCTGCAGCAGCACGATCCCCTCGAAACCGGCCTGCCTGGCCTCGTCAGGGTAGACCGGGCTCACCTTCTTGAGGATCTTCGGCTGCGTGATGTCCTTCGTGGCATCCGCGGCCTGCGCTCCATCGGGCAACGGCGGGAAGGGTTCAACGAGCAGGAACACATAGGGGGCCGCTTCGCCATCCCGGCCGCCGACGATGGCCCGTCCACCGCGCTGGACCCGGATGACCGGTTCTGCGAGCAGTTTGCCCCCTTCGGTCAGCGCGATCCGGTAGGTCGCGCTCGCCTCGTCGAAGGCCAGTAGCGTGGACTGGATCCTCGGACCGCCCTCCACCGAGAACACGTCCTTCGCCTGGTCGCCGGGCATGTGGTGGTGAATCGCCGACCCCGTGGGTTCCACCACCGACAACCGGTAGGCGTCGAGCAACTGATCGATGACCTTCAGCACATCGACAGCGGCGGGCTCGGTCGGCTGGCCTGGCAGGACGACCGTGCCCGGCACGACAACCACCGAAGTGCCGCCGGGCGACGGGTCGGGTCGGCCGACCAGCAGGCGGTAGTAGGTCGAGATCTTCCCGGTGCCTGGTTCCGCGGCCAGGACCGGGGCGCTGAGGGCGAGCGCGAGGCCGGCCGTCAACACGTGGCTGAGTGCGCTGTTCATGGTGAACCTCTTTCGATCGGCTCCAGTGGGCCGGTGATGAAGTAAACCGGGGTCTCCGCGTCGAGCCAGAACTGGACGACGTTGGAGGGAAGCGAAGGCACGTCCGGAAGTGCGGCTGGCGAGCTGGTCGCCGGGGGTGGCGGCTGCACGCGCGGGGCCGGCCCGAGCACGACCCAGACAACGAGCGCAGTGGCGGCCGCGGCAGCTGCGTACGCCGGTCGTCGCAGCCATGGGAGCGTGGCCGCGCGTCCTTCCAGCCGAGCCATCACCCGGCGGGCCGCGGTGCTCCCGGCGGTCACCGGGGGTCGTCGTCCCCAGTTTCTGATCCGCCCCTCGATCGGGTCGAGATCCGGTTCGTTGGTGCTCATGACGTTCGCCTCACGACCCGACCCAGGGCCTCGCGCGCGCGTCGCCGGTGGGCGCGCACGGTTCCCGACGTCATCGACAGCATGTCAGCGATCTCCGCGTCGCTCAGCCCTTCCACGATCGTCAGGTGCATGACCGCCCGCTGCCGCGGGGCGAGCCGCTGCAGGAGGGCTTCCACGTCCAGTTCCGGCGCCGGGTCTGCGCTCACCGCGCGCTCCGGCAGGTCGGCGAGCGCCACGCGGAGGCGCCAGAAGCGCCGTCGCCGCAGGCATCGGCGGAAGACGATCGACGTCACCCAGCGGTCGAACCGCGCCGGGTCCTCCAGGGACGGCAGCGCGCCCCAGGCCGCGACCAGGGAGTCCTGGACGACGTCCTCGGCGTCCGCCTCGCCGACAATCGAGCGGGCGAACCGGACCAGGCCGTTCCAGCAGGCCTCCACCGCCTGGCCGTACGCGGCTCGGTTGCCGGCCCGCGCCTCACGAACGACGTTCGCGAGGTCCTCCCGCACGATCATGAGAGTCATTCGACGGGTGGTTTCGTGTACGCGCGCCGGTTCCGTGGTGGCGACGAGGGCGCGCGGCGACGCGAGCGCAGGCGGCCGTGCTATCCGCCTGTAAACGCGACCTGCGCCACATCTGGCCACACAGCCCGGGCAACGGTCCCACCCCGGAGATGGTAGCCTCTGGGAGTGAGAGCCTTCCTGTCGAGCCCCGGCGGACGCGAGACGCGGCTGCTGCTGGTGACGCTGGCGTTGTCGCTCCTCCTGCTCACGGCGCTGGCCCGGTTGCGATTCCCGGGGGCGGACCCCGAGACCGAGGCGCCCCCGGCACTTCGAACGGCTCCGCTGGAGCGGTTGGCTGCGCGCGCCACGTTCGACGAACTCGCCCACATCATGACGAGCGTGTCGCGCCGCGTCGCGCCGTCGACGCTCGTGCTCGAGCTCGTGACGGTCGGCAGCGGCGAAGCCCTCACGGGCGAGTGGGTCAGCCGGCTCGCGCCGGCCCTTCGCATCCGCGACGACATGGTCCTCGTCGGGATGCAGCCGGACGAACAGGCGATGAGGGTCATCGGACCCGAGCCGGGCGGGACCGAGCTCGTGGCCCGCGATGACGTGAAGGGGCTGGCCGTGGTGCGGGTGCCCGCGGCCGCGGCTCCGACGCTGTCGCTCGTGGCCCGCGCCGAGACGGACACGCCCGCCAGGTATGTCGCACTCGTCGAGGCGTCACGCAGCGGACCGAGCGTCCGCCCCCTGTTCCTGGGCAAGCCGGACCCGGTGACGGACCTGCGCTGGGACGAACCTCTCATGTCGCTCGGCGGCAGCCTGACGGCACCCGCCGGCTCGTTCGTCTTCACGCTCGACGGACAGTTCGTCGGCCTCACGGTGATCGACAACGGCCTGCCCGCGCTGGTCGCCGCCCCCATGGTGCTGGCCGCTGCCGAGCCACTGGTCGCCGGGACGTTCCGGCCTCGTGGCGATCTCGGAATCCTCTGGCAGAGGCTGACACCCGCACTCGCCCGTGCCACCGGCGCGAGCAACGGCGTCGTCGTCGCCAGCGTCGATCCCGACGGACCGGCCGCCTCGCAGCTCGGACCGGGCGACGTCGTCGAGCGCATCGACGATTCGGCGATCAAGTCGGTGGGCGACGCGCGGCTCGCAACGGCCCGCGTCGCACCGGGCGACACGGCGAGCCTGCGAGTCGTCCGCGATGGTGCCCGGACCGACCTGAACGTCGTGGCCAGACCTGCTCCGGCGACGCCCGAGCGGCCGGCTCCATCGAGCCTTGGGGTCACGTTCCGCCCGGCGCGTGGAGGCCTGGAGGTCATCAGGATCGCCGCCGACAGCGCGGCGGCGGAAGCCGGCCTCCTGCCGGGAGATCTGATCACGCAGATCGATCGGCAGCCCGCCACCGACGCGGCGGCGCTGGCCCGGGGGTGGATCGCTGCGGAGCCTGGACGCGCGTGGCTGCTCGCGGTGACCCGGGGCGGCGTGCGCCGCGTGCTGGCTCTCGAGAAGCGATGACCACGCGCTACCGCGAGGACCCGGAGGTCGGCGGCCCGGACCCCATCGACCAGCAGGTCGTGAGCGACGCCCCGATCGCGGCGACAGGGCGACTCGGCCAGCTGCTGCGCACGCGCGCGGCGCTGGGTCTCGCACCATTGGCGGCGCCGGCGGTCGTCTTCGTGCCGCTTGGCATCCTGCTCGGGCCACATGGCCTCGGGGTGATCACGCAGGACGCGCTCGCACACCTCGACATCGTCCTGCCGATCGGTCTGGCCGCCCTGGGCCTGTTCGTGGGTCTCGCCCTCGACCTGCGCATGCGGCAGGACGTGCGCCTGCTGGTGGCGGCCAACCTCGAGTCGAGCCTGACCATCGCGGTCGTCACGTGCTCGGCGTGGTGGCTGTTCGGGCACTGGCGGATTCCCCTCGACCACGAGGCGCACGTCGTGGCGCTGGTCCTCGGCGTGGCCGCCTCGGCGTCGTCGGCAGGGTACGTCGGGAGCACCGGCAACCCGCTGACGCGCACGGCCACGCGCATCGCGGATCTCGATGACGGCGTGCCGCTCGTGGTGGGCGGTCTGGCCCTGGCACTCATGGCGCATCCGCCGCTGGCCGCGGTCGGCTACACGCTGCTCACGTGCCTGCTCGGGCTGCTGGTCGGGATCGCGGGCTGGCTGCTGTTCGAGCGCGCACGCTCGCAGGCGGAGCGCGGCGTGTTCGTGCTCGGCGCGCTGGCGCTGCTCGGCGGCGCGCCCGCATTCCTGGGGCTCTCCGCCCTGCTCGCCGGGCTCATCGCCGGTCTGTTCTGGACGCACGCACCCGGCCGAGCCGACCAGATCATTCGCGACGATCTGCGGCGCCTCCAGCACCCGCTCGTCGTCATCCTGCTCATCGGCGCCGGCGCAGCCTTTGAAGCCAGCCTGGAGGCGTTGTGGCTGTTCGTCCCGTTCGTCGTGTTCCGGCTGTCGGGCAAGCTCGCGGGCGGATGGCTCGCGTCTCGTCTGGCCCTGGGGCTGGCGCCGACCGACCTCGGGGTCTGGCTGCTGCCTCCCGGTCTCATCGGCCTGGCCTTTGCGCTCGCTTTTTTCGGGATCACGCCAAGTGACACGAGCCGGGCGGTCCTGTCGGCCGTGGTCCTCGGCACGCTGGCGGGCGAGGTCATCGCCATGATCGTCGTGCCGGCCTCGGACCCGTCGTGATCGGGCGGATCGCGGCGCTCGTCATCGTCGTGCTGACCGCCGTCCTCGCCCGGCACCTGGCGGACGAGGCGGCCGGTTCGACGGGGACGTCGCTCGCCCTCGGGTTCGCCTTGATTGCCGCCGCGCTGGCCGGCGAGATCTTCGAGCGGCTGCGGCTTCCCCGCATCACGGGCTACCTCGTCTTCGGCCTGCTGTGCGGGCCCTACCTCGCCAACGTCGTCAGCCGCGCCATGGCGAGGGAACTGCAACTCGTCAACGGGCTCGCGGTGGCGCTGATCGCGTTCATGGCAGGGCTCGAGCTGAACCTCGCGCGGCTCAGGCCCCGCCTCGGGGCGATCGTGCGCCTCGGCGCGGTCACGCTCGCGGTGTGCTACGCCGGGCTCTTCACCGTGCTCTGGATCGCCTGGCCGTGGCTCCCGATCGCGCCGGAGGCCACCGGGCTGGAGCGCCTGATCCAGGGCCTCATGGTGACGACCGTGCTGGTGTCCTTCTCACCGACCGTCACGATCGCCGTGATCGCCGATGCACGTGCCCGTGGCCCCCTGACCGAGCTCGTCATCGCGCTCGTCGTGCTCGCCGACCTCGCGCTCATCGTCGCCTTCACGCTCGTGCTGCAGGGTGCCCGGTTCGTGTTCGGTCATGAGGCCAGCAGCGACGTGCCAGTCGTGGCGAACGTCGCCTGGGAGATCTTCGGGTCGCTGGCGTTCGGCGCCGCCCTCGGCGCGAGCTTCGGCGTGTACCTGCGCACACTCGGGCGCGAGCTCACCGTGATGCTCCTCGCATTCTGTGCCGTGATCACGGCCGGCGCGGTGTGGCATCTGGAGCCGCTGCTGGCGGCCCTGTCAGCCGGGCTCGTGGTGGAGAACGTGGCCGGGGTCGGCGGCGACAGCCTGCGAGAGGCGGTGGAGCGCGGCTCGCTGCCCGTGCTGATCGTCTTCTTCGCGGCGGCCGGCATGTCATTGCAGGTCGACGCGCTGGCCGCGGTGGGCGGGGCGGCCCTCGCCCTCTCGCTGCTGCGCCTGGCCTTCGTTCGCACGGGCACGTTGCTCGGGGCTCGCTTCGCAGGCCTCGAACCGTGCCACGGACAACGGGCGTGGATGGGGCTCGTGTCGCAGGCAGGCGTGACGCTCGGGCTGACCATCATCGTCGCCAGCGAGTTCCCGAACTGGGGTTCCGCGCTGCAGACGCTCATGGTCGCGCTGATTGCGATCCACGAACTGGTGGGCCCCGTGCTGTTCAGGGCGGCCCTCACGCGCGCCGGAGAGACCGGCCAGATGGACGCAGCGCTGGCAGTTGTCCAGCCTCGGGTTCAGCCTTGAAACGGGCTATGCGCGCACCCGTGTCAGCCACCCGTGCACGTCGTCGGCGCGGCCGTGCGCGATGTCCAGGAACCGCTGTTGGATCTGTCGAGTGATGGGACCCGGCCGGCCCTGGCTGACCATGACCTTGTCTACGCTGCGCACCGGGGTGATCTCGGCCGCGGTCCCGCAGAAGAAGACCTCGTCGGCAATGTAGAGCATCTCGCGCGGCAGCACCACCTCGCGTACCGGGATCCCGGCCTCCGCCGCCAGCGTCAGCACGGAGGCACGGGTGATGCCAGGCAGCAGCGTGCCGTCGATCGGAGGAGTGAAAAGCGTGCCCTGCCGGACCAGGAAGATGTTCTGCCCGGAGCCCTCGCTGAGGGTGCCATCGGGTCCGAGCGCGATGGCCTCGACGTAGCCGTTTGCGAGCGCTTCCATCTTGGCCAGTTGCCCGCCCAGGTAGTTGCCGGCCATCTTCGCCATGGCGGGCAGCGTGTTGGGGGCCACGCGGCACCACGTCGATACGCACACGTCCACGCCCGACTCGAGCGCCTCGTCGCCGAGATAGGCGCCCCAGGGCCAGCACGGGATGTAGACCTCGATGGGACTGCCGGTCGGCACCATGCCTGACGCGCCGTAGCCCCGGACGACCATCGGCCGCAGGTAGCAGGCGTCCAGGCGATTGCGCGAAACGACCTCACGGCAGGCGGCCGTGAGCTCCGCGCCGGAGTACGGCAGATCGATGCGGTAGATCCGGCAGGAGTCCGCCAGACGACGGAGATGGTCCGCCAGCCGGAAGATCGCGGGCCCGTGCGGTGCCGCGTAGCAGCGCACACCCTCGAACACCGAGGACCCGAACTGCACGGAGTGACTGAGGACGTGAATGTGGGCGTCGTGCCAGCGGATGAACGTGCCGTCGCGCCAGATCCACTCCGTCTCGGTCAGCCTGCTCATGGGACCTGCTCCTGAGACGCGACCTCGAGACCGTTGCCCGCCGCGACCCTCCGGTCACGGTCAGGCGCGGACGCCCGCCAGGTCGCCCTCCCGTCCCTCCACGGGTTCACTGGAGCAGGCCAGTGCCTGGTCCAGGTCCG
>CAYLZN010000164.1:0-12064 GCA_964387935.1 uncultured Vicinamibacteraceae bacterium
TGGTGTTCGCGAAAAAGGGGTCGGGAGTTGATTTGGCAAAAATTGCGAAATCAACTCCCGACCCCTTTTTCGCATTTTTTCTCACCCCCGCCGGCGCTTGACCTCGTACATCGCGGCGTCCGCCGTCTGTATGGCCGCTTCGAGCGAGATCCCGGTCGGATCGAAGCGCTCGATCCCGCAGCTGATCGACACGGGATGCGACACCTGGTGCTCCCGCGCCAGGCGCTGCAGCGTGCGCTGCACGCGATCGGTCAGGATTCCCGGGTCGAACGAACTCGTCTCGAGCCCCAGCACGACGAACTCGTCGCCGCCCACGCGGGCCACGACGTCGGCGGCACGAAACGACTGTTTCATGGTCTCGGCGGCCAGCCGGAGGTAGGTGTCGCCGGCCTGGTGGCCCTGCTCGTCGTTCACCCGCTTGAGATCGTCGAGGTCCGCGAAGAGCACGAAGGCGCGGCAGGACAGGCGCTGGGCCATCTCGAGGCGCTTGCCGCTCACCGCCAGCAGGCCCCGTCTGTTGTAGAGCCCCGTCAACGGGTCGATGAGCGACAGGTCGCTCAGCGTCTGCATCAGGCGGTGCCGCTCCACCGCATACAGCAGGGCGCGCTGGATGGTATGGCTGTCGAACCGGCCCTTCTGCAGGAAGTCCTGCGCCCCCATCTGCACGGCGCGCACCCCCACGACCTCGTCGCCCAGCCCGGTGAGCACGACCACCGGCACGCGCGGCGCGCGGGCCCGCAGCGCGAGCAGCGTGTCGAGCCCGTCGCTGTCGGCCAGGTTGAGGTCCGTCAGCACGACGTCCACCCCTTCGCGATCCAGGATCGGCCAGGCGGTCTCGAGCGAGTTGACCGACGCCAACTCCAGCGGCACGGGTGGGTCCTTCAGGAGCCGGCGGCTCGTGATGACCGAGTCACTCGGGTTGTCCTCGATCATCAACACTCTGACAGGTTCACCCGCTGACGCGGTCTGCTCCGTGCTCACGGTCGCCTCGCCCGCTGCTCATCGATCGACGCCGACGGTCTGCCACCCCTCCGCGGTCCGCCGAAATACGAACGTGACGGGCCGCTTCCACTCTGGCCGATCGGGCACCTCCCCGGTGAGGGTGACCCCGACGAATGGGCCCGCCGCGGCCAGGTCCGGAGCCTCGGCCCGCCGGCCCTCGATCACGCGCTCATCCCCGATGGGCGTCTTCGCCCCGGTGGCGTTGTCGAGCCGGAACCACGCCAGGCGATACCGCTCCACCGGGGTGGCCACCCCGGCGTCGACCGCGGCGTTGCCGAACGTCAGCACCCCGTCGGCCGCCAGACGCGGCTCCACCACCGGGTTGACGGCATTCAACCACGCTTCGAGGACTTTTTCACGCCGTTTCAGCAGGGTGCGCACCATGTACTCGGTGACTCGTGGATCCGAGTACCGGGCCTTGGCGACCACGGCCCTCACCGCGGCCTCGTCGAAACGGGCGACGATGCGGGCCGCCCAGAACGCATCCTCCGGCCGCAGGTTGTCGAACGCCGGATTGGCGTAGACCGGGCGCCACGCCACGGGATCGAAGAAGTCCGCCTCGAACCTTCCCACCTGCGGCAGGTCGTCGGGATAGTCCACCCGCAGCCACGGCCTGACGTAGAGTCCAAGCGTGGCCGCTGTCTTCAGGCCCGGCCCCCAATCCAGCAGGTACTCGTTGCCGCTCCGTCCTCGCTGGGGCCTCATGGTGTCGCTGCCCAGCAGCGACCCGAAGTCCAGCAGGTAGTGCTTCACCCAGGCTCGGCCCCCCGCTTCGACGAGGGCATCGAACGTGTTGGTGCTGTCGGCCTCATCGTGATTCAGCCAGGCGGCGAACACACGCAAGGCCCGCAGTTCGCGGCGATGCTCGTGCGGAAAGACGTCGTTCGGGTCGTCTGGCCGGGTGCCCCAGAAGCGGAACCCCCCAAGGGGCTTGCCGTCGATGAACCGGCTGGCCAGGGCCCGGTAGCGGCCGTTGGGCAATCGTGCGGCCGACGCGAGCGCGTCCTCGATGTCCTTGCGCACGAGCGGCCGCTCCCGTCCGCCGCCGTCTTCGATGCGGGCGTCCGGCGCGATCACGCTCGCCGCCGGGTCGAATTCCACGAGGTACGCCTCGGCCACGTTGTAGCCGATCGCGTGGAAGAACGTGGTCCCGATCATCTCGGCCGCGGTGGACATCTCCGGCGTGGATTTGCCATCGAGCTTGACCTGATAGAGATGGCCCTGCGCGTCCCGGACGCGGAACCCTGGCTGCAGGCCTACACCCTTGCCTTCGACGATCGGCAGTCCCTGGATGGACAGCGTCTCGAACCGATCAGGGCCCCGGGCGATCGCCTCCATGGTCATGCCCGGGCGACCGATGCGGCTGGTGAACCAGCTCGAATCCGGCACCTCGTCCGCCGTGTTGATGTTCATCGCGGCGACGTCGCGGCGATCCCCCTTCTCCCGCACGGTGTTCACCATGAGGTCTTCGAGGCCGACGACCCGCGTGGGCTGCACCTGCGAGGCGTCCATCGCGCGATCGTCATCGACCCACAGGGGATCGTCCGGGAAGAAGCGCGGGCTGCTGGCACCGAGGCCGACGAGGAGCCCGCCCGCGCCGAGCACCACCGCGCCGAGCCACACGCGCAGCCGCGAAGACCTAGAACACGTCACCAAAGGCCACCGACACGCGTCGCGTCTCGCCGCCGAACGCGAAATCGACGCGGAAAATGGCGTCCTGCCCCCCGAACCGGAAGCTGACGCCGTAGTCGCTGCGGAGGCCCTTGAAGTTCAGGTCCTTCCGCTTCTCCTCGACTTCGCCGGAATCCACGAACAGCGCGATGTCGAGCACCGGCCAGACCTCGAACCGATACTCGGCCTGCAGCAGGACCATGTGCGGCCCGCGGAATCGCTGATCGTCGTAGCCGCGCAGCGTCCGACGTCCGCCCAGGTACGGCTGCAGGTAGAACGGCACCTCGTGCCCGGCGTCGGCTTCGCTCGTCGAGAGCCAGCCGCGCACGACGAACACACGCTTGCCCTGCAGGAACGGGAAGTAGTGACGGAAGTCGATGTCAGCGCGGTCGAACGAGTAGCGCCCCGTGTCCTGGTCGTCGAAATGCGTGAAGCTGACGAGCAATTGCCCGCCAGTCCGCGGGTGATCCGCGCTCCCCACGCGGTTGATGTCCAGGTAGGCGGACGTCACGACGAAGGGGGGCTGACTCGAGAGCCCGGGGGCCTCGACGTCGGTGAACCGCTGCTCGATCGACTGGTAGTTCGAGTCCTCGCCCCGCCCGACGCCGGGGCGCTGCCGATGCAGGCTGCCGCCGATCACCACGCGGTCGAAGAGGTCGAACCCGACGCGGCCGCCATAGCGGCGATCGCGCAGCAGGAAGTTGGACCGATCCTCCCGGCTCGAATCGGCGCCGATGCCGAAGAAGTCCTCCTGCGGAAACTCGAACTGGTCGAACTCCGCCACGGCGAACAGCGGGGTACCGCCCATGCGCGGGGCCCGGAACTTGCCGGACAGCATGTAGTACTGCTTGAACGAGCCGAGCGCCTTGAGGTCGATGCCGGCGCGGCGATCGAACAGCAGCGTGTTGCGGTAGCGGCCACCCACCGAGAAGCCGCCGCCCGGCGTCACGCTCCCGAACGACGGGGAGAACCCCGCCCATTGGGAGGCTGACGGCCCGTAGGTGTCTTCCGTGAACTCCCAGATCTTCGCGGTCAGGCCCGGCTTCGACGGCGGGGCGAGTGCCTGGGCTTTCGCCTCTCGCTTCTGTCGCCACAGCTCCGCGCGCGTCGCAGGTGCCGCCGGCGATGTCCCCTCCGCCGGCTGAGGGGACGCAGGCTGCGTCGACGCGGACTGCGCGGACGCGGGGCTCCCCGTCGCGCCCAGCCACAAGGCCGCCAGCAGCGCCGCACGCGCCCACGGGCCGCGCGTGCGGCCGATCCTGTCCCCGACCGTCACGCTCACGGGTGCACTCCGGTTCGTCCGTCGCTCGTGGCAGGCCGCCGCGTCCAGTCAACGGCAGCGTGGCTGCGGCGGGGTTCCGACGCGCCGTGCACCTGCCCGCCTGACGGGTCCACCACGACTGCCGCCGCATACCCGTATCGGACCTCGCCCTTGCGCCCGATCTTCACGAACCGCTGACCGCGCGCCTCGAGCGACTCCAGCGTCGTGCGCGGAACGCGATCCTCGATCTGGACCTGCGCCGCGGTGCCCAGCGGGTCCGCCGGGTCGCGCGTGACCAGGAACCGCGGCGCCTCGATCGCCTCCTGAGCCGTGAGCCCGCCATCCACGATCGCCGCGACGAGGCTGTAGACCGAGGCGGTGATCCAGGCATTGCCCGCCGCCCCGAGCGCGAACCACGGCACGGGCTGGGGAGTGGCCTGCCGGAAGACCAGCGTCGGCGCGCTCGTGGACGACGAGCGCGTCAAGGGCAGCAGTTGCCCGTAGGCGCCCGGACGCGTGCGGTGGGAGCGCAGGTGGTTGTTGTAGAGGAACCCGAGCCCGTCCGACACGTAGAAGGCGCCGCCCCATGTGCTCAGCGTCTGGGTGACGGCGATCATGTCGCCCGACACGTCCGCCACGACGAAGGCCGTCGTGCCGCGGCCGATCCGCTCGCCCTGCCCCTGCTGGCGCGGGTCGTCGCGCGGGTCGTCCACGTTCGCTTCCAGCCCCAGCGACGCCGTGCGGCTGATGCGCTGGAACCGCTGCGCGGCGTGCGCCGGATCCAGGTGGGGCTCCAGGTCCACGGGCCACAGCGCCGGGTCCGCGATGCGACGGATCGGGTCGCGCGCCTTCCACGACTCGATCAGGTAGTGCAGGTAGTCGGGGTCGGTGGCCACTCGCGCCGTCCCCGTGGGTCGATAGTGGTCGAGGATCTGCAGGGCTTCCACGAGCGCGGCCCCGGACGCCACAGGCGGCGGCGCCGCATACACGACGTGACCGCGGAACCGGCCGGTGAGCGGCGCACGTTCGATGGCCCGATACTGCGCCAGATCGTCCACACCAATCAGGCCGCCGTTGCGCTCGAAATCCTCGGCGATCCGCCGCGCCAGGCTCCCGCGATAGAACGCGTCGGCGCCCTCGGCGGCCAGCACGCGCAGCGTCCGGCCGTAGTCGGCATTGACGAATCGATCGCCGGGTCGGGGCACGCGCCCCCCGGGGAGGAACACCCGGGCCGACGCCGGGTACTTTTCGAAGTACCCCCGGCCTTCCGCGATCGTCGTCGGCAGCGCTTCGTCCAGCACGACCCCCCGCTCCGCGAGCGCAATCGCCGGCGCCATCAGGTCGGCCCACGACACCCGCCCGCTGCCGTACCGCCGATGCAGCAGGTCCATGCCGGCGACGACGCCAGGAATGTTCGCGGCTGCCGGTCCATCGGCCACCAGCCGCCCGTCCCGCATGATCAGCGGGTTGTCGAGCGTGGCGTGGATCGGCGCCTGGTCCTTGTAATCGATCACCACCGGCTGCGGCATCCCGCGCTGGTAGAGGATCGCCATGCCATCGCCCCCGAGGCCCGACGCGTCTGGCTCCACGACCCCCAGGGCGAAGGACACGGCGATGGCCGCGTCCACGCTGTTGCCCCCCTGCTCCAGGATGGACACCCCGGCCTCCGAGGCGAGGCGGTGACCGGACACGACGATGGCGCCGGAGGACGACACGGGGGCTTTGATCAGTGGCTGCTCGAGCACCAGGCGATCGATGACGTCCTCGAACGCACGGGCGTCCGCGGCCGCCGCGGCGTCGTCCCGGTACTTCCGGGCGAGCGCGCGCCACGCCTCGGCCGACGGTCCGCTCCGGTAGTAGAGGGCCTCGAGCGTCGACCAGACCCGATCGAAGAGCCGTCCCCAGGTGGCGGGTTCCGGCGCGATGGACAGCGCGACCGCCCGCGCGTCCTGGTCCGGTCGCCGCGGGGCTGGCAGCATGCGCAGCCTGAAGGCGGCGTCGCCGGCAAAGAGCGGCGGTCCCTCCCGGCGATCCCTGAGCGGGTTGCCGTTGTAGCCGGGCTCGTCGGGCGGAACGCTGGTCACCGCGATCGTGCGCCCGTCAGGAGACCAGGCCGCCAGGCCCGGCTGCCGCGACAGCAGAACCGGCGGCGTCTGGGGACGCTCGCGCGGGGCGTTCGCCCCCGGTTCGGCCGAGACCGGCACGCCGATGACCCACAGCGTGCCGACGCCGTCGCGCACGGCGGACACCACGATCCGATCACCTTCTGGCGCCCACGAGGGACGGTGATCGTCGCCTCGCATCTGCAGGAGCCGTGCGGCCTCTGGACCCGGCGTGCGCTCTCCGCTGCCCCTGGGCGGCATCTTCATCACCCAGATGTCCAGATCGCCATCCTCGTTGTCCCGGTTCGACGCGAACGCGATCCGCGCGCCGTCGGGCGACACGGCCGGCTCGCGTTCCACCACCGGCGAGTCGGTGAGACGGCGCACGTCTCCGGGCCCGGACGCCGCCGGCGCACTGGGATCGACCCAGGCCAGATCCCACTGGCTGCCGTCCGACACCGCAAAGACGATGCGGCCATCCGGGCTCCATGAGGGCCAGCGTTCGTCGCCGGGCAGCGACGTCACGCGCCGGGGCGTCCCCCCTCGTGCCTCGACGACGTAGAGATCGAAGCCGTTGCCGGTGTCGGCCGCGAAGGCCAGTCGAGACCCGTCGCGAGACCAGGCCGGGTCCCGTTCTGCCACGACGGGCACGTTCCAGGTGACGATCGGACCGGTCACCTTGCCGCCGACGGCCTGGACGACGATGCGGTCGTACAGGCTCACCGCGAGACGCCGCGAGTCGGGAGCCCAGGCCGGATCCCGGACCGCCGCCACGTCTTCGCCAGCCTCGAGAGCGGCGAGCGTCGCCCGCGCGCCGGAGGCTCCCGCGATCGAGGCGCACACCACGGCCAGGCCGGCCAGCGCCAGCCTGCCCGTTCGCGACAATGAGGTGGTCACCAGAGCCAATGTTCGAATCGCAAAGTGTAGCACGCGGTTCCCGAAGGGCAGCCGGTATAATGAGGCGCGTGAGGGCCCTGCGCTTCGTGTACCTGCTGGCCCTGATCGTGTGGGTCGGCGGTCTCGTCGCGCCGTTCGTGGCCATCCTCGGGCAGTTCCACGTCGTGGCGGCCATCTGCGGCGGGGTGATGCTGGTCGCGCTGGTGGCGATGGCCCTGCTGGGACCGCGCCCGCGCCCGTTCGGCGCGCGCGTGGTCGTGCTGGCACTCATGCTGGTCGCCACGGGCCTCACGGGTTTCGCGGGAACGGCCAACCCGCCCTCGACGGCGCTGCTGTCGGCCACGCTGGTCGGCGGCGCGTGCCTGCTCTTCTGGGAAACATCATGAGCCACCGAATCACGTTGATCCCTGGCGACGGCATCGGCCCTGAAGTCACCGAGGCCACGCTGCGCATCCTGAAGGCGGCGGGCGTCTCCATCGAGTGGGACCGGCACGACGCGGGCGTCACCGCCTTCGCGCGCCACGGCACGTCGCTGCCGCGCGACCTGATCGACTCGGTGCAGCGCAATCGCGTCGCGCTCAAGGGGCCCGTGACGACACCCATCGCGGAGGGCTTCACGAGCGTGAACGTCGGCCTCCGCAAGGCGCTGGATCTCTACGCCAACGTCCGGCCCGTGACCAACCTCGCCGGCGTCAAGTCGCGCTTCGACGGCGTGGATCTCGTCATCGTCCGGGAGAACACGGAAGACCTGTACTCGGGTCTCGAGCACGAGGTGGTCCCGGGTGTGGTGGAGAGCCTGAAGATCATCACGTCGCGGGCCTCGGACCGGATCGCGAACTATGCGTTCCGGTACGCGCGCGAGAAGGGGCGCCGCAAGGTGACGGCCATCCACAAGGCCAACATCATGAAGCTCGGCGACGGCCTGTTCCTCGACAGCGTCCGCCGCACGTCGCTCGACTACCCCGACATCAAGTACGACGAGCGCATCGTCGACGCCGTGTCGATGCACCTCGTGATGGACCCGACGCGGTTCGACGTCCTCGTGCTGCCGAACCTCTACGGAGACATCATCTCGGACCTGTGCGCGGGCCTCGTCGGCGGGCTCGGCGTGGTGCCGGGCGCGAACCTCGGCGACTACGCCGCGGTGTTCGAGGCCGTGCACGGGACCGCGCCCGACATCGCGGGCCAGGGCATTTCGAACCCGACGGCGCTGCTGCTCTCCGCGGTGATGATGCTGCGGCACATCGGCGAGGGCGGGGCGGCCGACGCCGTCACGGCGGCACTCTCGTCGGTGCTGGTCGCTGGCACCCCGCGCACGCGCGACCTGGGCGGCTCGGCGACCACGCGTGAGTTCACCGACGCCATCTGCCGCGCGATCGAGCACCCCGGAACGGTGGAACGCCCGTGATATAGTCGGGGCCGTGCAGGACGACGTCACACGGGCGGTCCTGGCGCGGGAGGATGTCGGACGCTACCTGAAGGCCAGCGATGGCCTCACCGAACTGCAGGCCCGCGAGCGCATCCAGGCCTACCTCGACGAGCTCAGGACGACGCAGCGCCATTCGATCTACAAGGCGCTGAAGCACCCGCTGTACCCCATTCTGCGGAAGATCGACCGGATCGGTGAGCACGCCGGCATCGCGACGCGTGCCACGGCGGCCGGGCGCGTGCTCTACGTGTCGAACCACAAGAGCCACCTCGATTACATGATCGAGCCGCTGATCCTGGAGGACCACCAGGTGCGGCCGCCGGTCATCGCGGCCGGGATCAACCTGTTCGGCGGCCCGCTCGGCCTGCTGCATCGTCATGTGACCGGCGCCATCCCGATCCGTCGCGGCGCGAAGGATCCGGCGTATCTCGTCACGCTCAAGGCCTACATCTCGGAGATCCTGAAGCGCCACGACGTCTTCTACTACCCTGAGGGCGGCCGCAGCTACAGTGGCGAGATCAAGGCGCCCAAGACCGGCCTGCTCCACGCGGCCTTGCAAGCCGAGGAGCCGGGCCTGGTGATCGTCCCGGTGGCGGTGTCGTACGACATCGTGCTCGAGGACAGCATCCTCGCGCACCAGGGCGCGAAGCGGCGGCAGCGGGCGTTCGCGCTCGAACTGGCGGAGATGGTCGGCGCCGCGGTGGGCTACCACTCGCGGGCGTTTGTCACCTTCGGCGAGCCCATCCCCGTGGCGGACTGGGACCCGCACGCGCGGCGCGATATCCTGCGCCTGGCCAAGGACACGCTCGAGATCATCGGCCGTCTCTACAAGGTGCTGCCGACGGCCATCGTCGCCGCTGCCACGCGTCCGTCGATCTCACAGGCGGACCTGCTGGACGGGGTGTCGCGCCACGTGGACACGCTGCTCGGCGCGCCGGCGAACATGGACGCCACCGACCCGCGGATCGTCGTCGAGCAGGGCCTCGAACTGCTCGCGGAGCGCGGGGTCGTCGCCCTCGAGCGCGGCGTGGTGCGCGTCCGGGATCGCCACACGCTGCGCTACTACGCCCGCACGATCGACCACCTGCTGGCTCCGGCCAGGCGAACAGGCAGGACGCACTGATGCTCGACGCGCTCTCGAAGAGCTTCTTCCACACGCTGGCGGGGAGTGCCGCGCTGAAATCGCTGGCCTCGACCTACGGCATGCGCAACGCCCACAGCTTCGCGCGGCGGTTCATCGCCGGCGAGACGCTCGAGGAGGCCATCGGCGCCGCCCGGCAGATCGAGGCACGGGGCCAGACGCTGACACTCGACCTGCTCGGCGAGAGCGTGACGTCGCTCGATGCGGCGGCGGCGGCCACCAAGACCTACCTCGGCATCGTCGCTCAGATCGTCAAGGCCGGCATCACGCGGAACATCTCGCTCAAGCTCACGCAGCTCGGGCTGGACCTCGATCCGGCGAAGGCGGCCGATCACCTGCGCCAGATCCTCGAGGCCGCGCAGCAGCACGACTTCTTCGTGCGGATCGACATGGAGAACTCCCCGTATGTCGACGTCACGCTCGACATCTGGGAGAAGGTCTGGACGCAGGGATTCAAGAACGTCGGTGTCGTCCTGCAGTCGGCGCTGCACCGGAGCGAGCGGGACCTGAAGCGCGTCATCGCGGCGGGCGCGCGGGTGCGCCTCGTGAAGGGCGCCTACAAGGAGCCGCGCGAGGTTGCCTACCAGGCGAAGGCGGACGTGGACGCCGCGTTCGTGCGCATGACGCAGACGCTGCTCGCCGAGGGCACCTTCCCCGCCATCGCCACGCACGACGAGAAGATGATCGCGGCCACCAAGGAGTTCGCGGCGGCCAGGGGCATCGGCAAGGACCGCTACGAGTTCCAGATGCTCTACGGGGTGCGCCGCGACCTGCAGGCAGCGCTGCACGCCGAAGGCTACGGCATGCGCGTCTACCTACCGTATGGCAAGGAGTGGTTCCCCTACTTCATGCGACGGCTGGGCGAACGCCCCGCCAACGTCGGGTTCGTGGTGCGGGGGATTCTGGGGGAGCGGTAGGGAGGCCCCCGGGGCTGAAGCCCCGGGGCTCCGAGTGCAGGGCTCCGGGTGCCGGGGCTCCAGACAGATGGAGGCCCGGGCCTTCAGGCCCGGGCACCCCTCTCAACAATATCTTCTCGCCAGAGCGATCAGGATGTCCCGGCAGGCGATCACCTCGTCGATCCGAACGTACTCCTCGACGCTGTGCAGGCCGGATCCGCCCGGGCCGAACAGCACCGACGGAATCCCCGATCCGCCCAGGATCTGCGCGTCGGTCCAGAACGACATGCCCACAAACGACGTCTGGCGCCCGGCCGCCGCGCACGCGGCGGCAAGCTGCTGGGGCAATTCGGCGGTGGGCGCGATCTCGAACGGCGCCCGGCTGAACGTGCTGTTCGCGTAGCCCTCGAATTCCGGGTCCCGCCGCTTGAGCGCTGCGAGCAGCGACTCCACCTCGCGCAGCGGGCGGTCCGGTGACTCACCAGGCAACGTGCGGCGCTCGATCTGCAGCGAGCAGGCGTCCGGATACACCGACGGCTCGCGTCCGCCCTTGATGATGGCCGCGTGCAGCGACGCGGGCCCGAGCAGCGGGTGCGCCTCGCCGGCCTGGAGGTTGCGATCGAGCTCCTCGAGCAGCCCGATGACGCGTCCCATGCGGAAGATGGCATCACGCCCGTCGGCGGGACGGCTGCCGTGGGCCGCAACGCCGCGCGTCTCGATGTCGATGAACGCGAAGCCCTTGTGCGCCACGCCGATCTGGAGATCCGTCGGCTCGGTCACGACCGCCGCGTCTGCGCGCCAGTCGTGCACGAGGCCTTCCGCGCCCAGGCTGGCGAGTTCCTCGTCCACCACGCACGCCACCACGATGCGGCCGCGCTCGAGGCCCGACCGCGCGAGCACCCGCGCGGCGTCCACCATGGCCGCCACGCCGCCCTTCATGTCCTGGCTCCCGCGCCCGTACACCCGGCCGTCACGAACCACGGGATCGAAGGGCGCCGCCATGCCCTCGGTCCCCACCGTGTCGGTGTGCCCGCAGTACATCAGCGTCCGCCCGGGAGCCCGCCCTTCGAGCACGCCGACGACGTTCGGCCGGCCCGGCGTGACCTCGATCAGGTGCGCGGCCATGCCGGCCGCGCCGAACACCTGCCGCAGGTGCTCGGCGATGCGGCCTTCGCCCGGCGCCCCCGCGACGAGCGAGGGGTTGCGCGAGTCGATGGCCACCAGCTCGCGCAGCAGCGCAACGACGGGGTCCTGGTCTGCCGAGGTCATGGGTCCTACTTCTCCACCCAGTCGGCGATGAAGATGTTCGTGTCGGTCGGCGTCGCGTTGTTGCGGTTCGAGGCGAACACGAGCTTCCGGCCGTCCGGTGAGAACATCGGGAACCCGTCGAAGGTGTCGTTGAACGTGACGCGCTCAAGGCCGGTGCCGTCGATGTTGATCAGGTACAGGTCGAAGTTGCGCCCCTTCGGATCGTGCTGGTTCGACGCGAAGATGATCCGCTTGCCGTCGGGGTGGAAGTAGGGTGCGAAACTCGACCCGCCCAGGTTGGTGACCTGCCGCACGTCCGTGCCGTCGCTCTTCATCACGAAGATTTCGAGGTCCGTCGGCCTCCACAGCCCATCGGCAAGCAGCGCCTGGTACTCCTGCAATTCCTTGCCCTCGAGC
>CAYLZN010000165.1:0-12061 GCA_964387935.1 uncultured Vicinamibacteraceae bacterium
CCGCGCAGCATGCTCGCCCCGGGGCCATCGCACGGCCAGCCGTAGGGCGTGCACTTCTCCGTCGGGGCGATGCGTGCGCGAGCCGATTCCGGCGGCAGGAAGCGCGTGTCGGTCATGCGCAGGGGCTCGAACACCCGGGCGCGTACGAACTGCTCGAGCGGTTCACCACTCACCCGGCGCACGATGTCGCCAAGCAGGAAGAAGTTGATGTCGCTGTAGATCATGCGGTCGTCCGGTCGCGCGACCGGCACCTCCTCACACGCCAGCCGCACGGCCTCGTCTGGCCCGCGCCAGTCGAAGGTGAGATCGAGATCCGGGCGCAGACCCGACATGTGCGTGAGCAGGTGCCTGATGGTCAGCGCCTCCTTGCCGTACCGCGCAAACTCCGGGATGTAGGTCGCGACCCGATCGGTCAGGCGCAGGCGCCCTTCCTCGATGAGCAGCATCACGGCCGAGGTCGTCGCCACGACCTTGGTGAGTGACGCGGCGTCGAACACCGTATCGATCGTCATCGGCTCGACCGCTGGCTCCACCGCCCGTCGGCCGTACACCCGCTCGAACACGACGCCGCGCGCATCGCCCACGACGACGACGGCACCAGGGGCTTCTCCGGCGGCAGTGGCCCGTTCGACGACGGCGTCGATCCGCGCGAGCCGGGCCTGGTCGAACCGTGGCGCCGGTGGCGTCGTGCCGGCAGCCGTCTCGCCGGCGACCATGGCCAGGATCAGCGCAACGGCCAATCCAGCCGGCCTGGTTCGGAGGGTCGCAGGAAGGAGTGGGAACCTCATGATCGCACCTCGGTGGCCTGGATTATACTGACAGGACTTCCACTGCTGAGACCTGTGATGAGTCTGCGTCTGGTTCGCGTGTGTGGCGTCGTGTCAGTCGTGCTGGCCTCGATCGTCGCCTCACCGATGTCGGCCCTTGGCCAGGCCGGGCGTCTTTCCGGTCGCGTCAAGGACGCGCGGACAGGCGATGCGATCAAGGGCGCGACCATCGTGGCCGAGAGCACCAGTTCGGTACCGGGCTCGTTCACGTCCGTGTCCGACGAGAAGGGTCGATTCTCGATGCTCGGCCTGAGGGGCGGCATCTGGCTCCTCACCGTCACGGCCCCGGGCTACTTCCCGCTGCAGGGCGCGACGCGAGTCGCCTCGTTCGGGTCTGGGCCGTCGGTCGATCTCACGCTCACCAAGGCCCCGACGGCGGCGGTGAGCCCGCTGGCGACGGTAGACGTCCAGGCGCTTCAACAGGATCTCGTCGCCGCTGACACGCTGATGAGCCGCGGGCAGTACGACGACGCCATCGCGGCGTATGAGGCCATCCTGGTCAAGGTCCCGGCGCTGACCTCGGTGAACATCGAGATCGGCAGGGCCTATCGCGCGAAACGCGACTTTGGCCGTGCGGCGGACGCCTACCATCGAGCCCTCGAGGAGGACCCCGCCAACGAGACCGCGCAGGTCATGCTCGGCCAGACGCAGTTCGATCTGGGCGATGCCAGCGCCGGCGAGCAGACCCTGCGGACGGCCGCCGAGCGCCCTGGCGCGGGTGCCCTGGCGTTCAACGCCATGGGTGCCCTGATGCGCGATCGTCGCGAGCCGGTCGAAGCGGCGCGCTGGTTCGACAAGGCCGTCAAGGCCGAGCCCACCTGGTCGGCGCCGCTGCTCGCACTGGGGCAGATCGCGCTCGAACGGGGAGACGCGGCGACGGCCAGCTCGCTGCTCGAGCGGGTGGTCGCGCTCGATGGCGACGGTCCAGATGCCGCCCGGGCGAAGGAACTGCTCAAGCGTTAGTGCAGGAATTCTGGCCCGGGGCCCGGGGCCCGGGGCCCGGGGCCCAGGACTCATGGCCTCGGGCGCGACCTTCGCTTCCTCGCTTCCTCGATCAGCCTGTCGATGTTCGGCCAGGACGGCGCCTTGGCCCGCACCCGTTCCCACTCGCGGATGGCTTCGCCGTACTGACCCTCGCGGGCGGCCAGCACGCCGAGGTAGACGCGAGACTGGAGCTGGTCCGGCCGGAGGCTCAGGGCGTTCGACAGGGCGGTTCGGGCTTCGGCGGTCAGCCCACGCTCCATCTGGAGCCAACCGAGCGCGAGGTGATCGCCGGCCATGTCGCCGAAGCTCGACAGGCTCTGCGCGTACTCGTCCTGTGCCCGGGCCAGAGCCGCGCCTGCCGGCCCCGGCAGTTGCGCGAAGCCAAGGTGCAGCAGCGCCTCGGCCGCCGCGATGCGCACGGCGCGGGCGGGATCGACGAGGCGGGACGACAGCGCGGTCAGCGCGCGCCGTTCCCCGAGGAACCCGAGAGCGCGTACGGCATGGGCGCGCACCATCGCCTCGGGATCGGCGGCCCCGCCAATCAGCGCGTTGACGAGAGTCGGTATCACGGCGGGCGCGGGGGACGCGGACCCTGCTGAGACCGGTGACGATCCGGTGCGACCGGCGGCCGGGAGTGACGCCGATTCCGAGGCGTTCTCGAACGAGGTCTGGCTTTGCGACTGGCGTCCGGCGCCAGCGGGATTGCCCCCATGCACCTTCAGAATCACCTGCGTCAGGAACTCACCCGCGCTCGCGCGAGCCACCGGGTCCCAGCGGCGATCGACGAGGATCGACGCAAGCGCAGGCAGCGCCGCCGAATCGCCGACCGCGGCCGAGTTGAACGCCTCGGCACGCACCACATCGCGCACACGGCGCGCACGGTCGCCTTCCCCGTACCAGCGGTCCATCTGGGCCGAGGCCCATTCGGGCGCCTTGTCGTCGTGGCACTCGTTGCAGGCGTTGGGCACTCCGAGCCGCGACGTCAGTTCCGGCACGGGCGGACGGAACGTGTGGTCGCGCCGTCGCATCAGCAGCCGCCAGTTGACCGTGGACATGTGGCAGTTCACGCAGCGGCTGCCCGGTGAGTCAGCGCGGTGAAAGGTGTGGCCCGGGCTGGTGGCCTCGTGGCACTGCGTGCACAGCGCGTCGCTCTGCGCGATCGGGACCTTGAGCGCCGACTCGTTCTTCGACCCGTGCGCGACATGACAGCTCACACAGGTGGCGTCGCCGCGCAGGAAACACCCGCTCTGCATCAGCGCCTGCGGCCGGTTGAAACGGCTGGGACGTCCGTCTGCCCAGAAGTCGCCCTGCGGGTCGTCCTGCGGCACCGGCTGCGAGACGAGAAACGGCAGGGCGAAGTCTTCGTAGCGCGCGCCTGGCACGAACCCGGTGAACAGATTGTTCTTGTTGCCGTGGCAGTAGGCGCACGTGTCGAACACCTGCCGTCGGTCCGCCGTGCGGGCCGCGAAGATCTTCAGCGCGCGGCTCAACAGGTGATTCGAGCGGCGGCGGTCGTAGACCGGCGTGGAGGCCGGATCCCTCTCCCACGCGACCATGAGGTCGACGTGCGCCTTTCCCGGTCCGTGGCAGGCCTCACACGCGACCCCCATCTCGGTCCACGTCGTGGCATACGTGTTCGACTCGAGATCGAAGTTCTTGGCGAGGTTGGTCGCGTGGCAGTTGAAGCAGGTGACGTTCCAGAGCTGCCGGAGGTCCTCCTCGGTGTCCGGGACCGGTGTGATCTCCTTCCAGTCGAACCAGCGCTGCTGCTCGCGGTGCCAGAAGGCCGGCAGCACGTAGATGCGCCCGTCCGGGAGCTTCGACAGATATCCTTGGGCCCGGCGGGCCCCGAGGGTGTAATGCACCTCGAAGCGCTCGGGCGGGCGGGCGCCGTGCGCCACCGACATGAAGAAGCGTCCGTCGCGCACCTCCATGCGGTAACGCCGGCCGTGCTGCTCGAACCGGGTCCCACGCGAGAAGTCGCCAAGGACGCGCGACTCCGCCACCTCCCGCGTCATCTGCAGATGGAAGGCGTCGTTCCACTGGCGGTAGGCCTCCTCATGGCAGCGCTCACACGCCGGCGACCCGACGTAACTGCGCGCGTCGGCCTGGCCGAGCCACCAGACGGGCTCGGCGCTGCGATCGGCCGGACGTTGAGGCACCGCCGCCGGACCTGGCTGCGGGGCTGAAGTGACGGAGACCGCCTGCGGCTGGTCATGTGCGACGAGGACCCCGAGGCTCACCGACGCGCAGAGGACTCCCACCAGCGCTGCCGCGCCCGGGCCGCCGGTCGCCCGTTGTGCGTGCCCCATGAGATCCCTTATCGCGCGGCCTGCAAGGCCACGCGCTCCGAAAGGCCCGCGTGTCGCGCAGGTCTCCGTGCCCTCATGCGTCCCGGTGCACCGTGTCTGGTGCGAACGCGGGCAGGCAAATCGCGACGTACTCTGCGCCCTCCGGTGCCGGGGTGCTGTACTGCACCCACTCCCCCCTGGGCACGATCACGGCCTGCCCGGCGCTGACGTCCCGGAACCCCGTACGTGAGGTCACGCGCAGCCGGCCACGCAGCACGACCGTGTACTCGTCGAACTCCGGGGTCTGGCCCGGTTCGACCCAGCCCGGGGGGCTCTGCATGCGCGCAACGCTCACGCTCGCGGTGTCCGAGTTCACGCGCCCCACGAACTCGTCGATGAGCTTGGGCTTGTTGCCAGCCGCGGCGATTCGGGTCGGCGTGTCGATGAAGGTGGGCATGGATTCAGTTTTCAGTTGCCAGTTGCCAGTTGCTGCCAGTTGCCGGGAAACTCGAACGGCGCGAGCGGCGCCTCGCTGCTGAGGTGCTACTCGCGCCGTCGTGATGGCTCGGGTCTGGAGCGGGACATCGTGCGTCCCGCCCCTGGATCCACGGGTCAGTTCCCGATGCCGGTTCGCGCCGACCGCCCTACCATTCGAACCTGGCGCCGAGTCGCATCGTGAACGGGGCGATCACGTTGGTCGGGCGCTCGAACGTCGAGCCGGTCGAGAACGAGATGATCTCCGGTGTATGGCCGTTGGTGAGGTTGAAGAAGTCGACGAACCCGCGCAGGCGCGTCCGGTCGAGCGTGAACATCTTCTCGACGCGTACGTCGATGATGTTGAAATTGTCCATGCGGCGCGTGCCGATCGGCTCCACCAGAATCGTCCCCGAGTAGAAGCAGGCGCAGCTCGCCGGGGCGTTTACGGTGAGCGTTCGCCCGTATGGCAGGCCGGACTGGTGTCGGTAGACCGGCGACAGGCGAATGCCGAACGGCGCCTCGTACGTGCCGAACGCCCGGAAGCCCCAGCCCGTGAACTCGTGTTCGCTCGTGTCGTTCGGCGCGTTCGGGAAGTACGACCCGGAAACGGTGTTGCCACCATACGCGTTGCCGTACTCGTCGGACCAGGTGTAGCCGAAGCCGGCGCCTGCCGACCATCCGTCGGACATCCGCTTGGTCGCGGACAACTCGAACGTCTTCCAGTTGCTGCTCACGTCGACGTTCTGGAACTGCTGCACCGCCGCAGTCGCCGTGTTGAGCGCGTTGGGCAAGCCATAGTACGTGCGCGTGACGTCGTCGGCGGTACTGGCCCAGTCCGCACCGCGGTCGGCCACCGTGAACGGCACGGTGAAGTCCTCGATGCGGCGGCCAGGGAAGTAGGTGGACGTGTCGTTGGCCAGGTCCTTGTAGACGAACCCCGCCCGCACGCCCACGGTGCTGCTCAACTGCTGCTCGAAGAAGACCGTGAACTCGTTGGTGTACGGCTGCGTGATCTCGGGGTCCACCGCCACGCCTCGCGGGCCGGTCAGGTCGGACACGAGGGAGCCCTGCTCGCCGAACTGAAAAACCCGGTCGCCATTCAGATCGTTCCACGTGTAGGTGATCGTCTTCTCGTTCTGGTTCGGGTTGCCGCTGGCGGCCGCGCCCGGACCGGGGTTGTGCTTGAAGTAGCCGTAGTTGAACTTCACGACGGTCCGGCCCGTGCCTGACAGGTCGTACACGCCGCCCACGCGAGGCGCGACCGAATTCCACGTGAAGAAGGTCTGGCCTGGGAAGTCCCGATCGGGAATCGAGAAGCCCGCGACCGTGCTGGCCACCTGTTCCTGGTCGGGAATGTAGGACTCGTAACGGTCCCAGCGCAGCCCCGCGTTCACGGTCAGTCGGCCGAGCGACCATTGGTCTGTGACGAAGAAATTCTGATGTTTCAACCCGGCGATGGACAGGATCCCTGCCCTGGCGCTCTTGCTGCCGACCTCCTCGGTCGACGTGGGGAACCCGATGATGACGCGGAAGGGCGCACCGTTGTTCAGCTGATGCCTGACGCCCGTGCCGTAGTATTTCGACACGCCGTTCCACTGCTTCTCGGTGTTGATCTCCCCGCCGAACTTGAAATTGTGGCTTCCGCCGAGCAGTTCGTCGACGAAGTAGGTCAGGGCGCCCGTGAACTGATATCGTTCGCGATCCTGCTGCCACTGATAGTCGCTGCCGGTGAAGGTACGCGCCCCGATGTCTTCGAACAGTGGCTCGGCGCCGTATCCGACGAGCGGGAAGTAGTACCCGAAGTCACCGAAACGGGTCTCCAGGTAGAGATTGTTGGTGATCGTCGAGTTCCATTCTCCCTTCCACACCCAGGAGCCCGAGTCCTGGTTGCGCGTGTATTCCGGCTTGGCGTAGGTGTAGGCGCCGCTGAAGAGCCGGTTGGGCTGCGCCTTCTGGCCCCACTGGTAGTAGCCGATCAGCTTGTTGTTCTGGGTGAGCTGATACGTGCCCTTTCCCGAGAGGTTCCACAACTGGGTGTCGAACGTCTGGTCGAACAGGAAGTTCACCTGGTCCACGGCGTTGAACTGCTTGCGGTACGACGCGTACCACCACAGGCGGTCCCGCTTGACCGGGCCACCGGCGTTGATGTTCATGTCGTAGTACTTCTTGATCTCGTTGCTGCCGGGCCGAATCGGATTGCCGTTGAACGCGGTGGACTGCAGCCACTCGTCGGGCAGGTTCGACGCCTGCAGACTGTTGTTGTACCAGTCGAAGTAGAAGCCGCCCTGGAACCGGTTGCCCCCCGACTTGCCGAGGAAGTTGCTCTGCACGCCCGGAGTCGGCGCCTCGGCGCCTTGCGCAACCGTGCCGAGGAACACCTCCTCGAACGACCCGTAGTCGAAGTAGAAGCCCGCGCCGCCGGTCCCTTCCGTCGTGTTGATGCCCTCGACGCGTACCTGGACCTGCTGGTCGCGATTGCCGAAGCCATAGGCGGTGTAGCCGGTCTGGGTGCCAGCCCGATTACCCGCCACGTCGATCCGGCCCATGGAGACGCCCGGGGTGACCGCCAGCAGCGACCACATGTCGCGGGCATTCGGGATGCTCTTGAGGTCTTCGAGCTTGAAGTTCTGCTGGACGCGCGTCGCCGCCGTGTCGATGACCGGCGACTCGCCGCTCACCGTCACCGTCTCCTCGAGCGAGGCGACGGCCAGCTGCACGTTCACGTTCGCCGTGAAGCCGAGACCGATCTCGATCCCTTCGCGCTTCAGGGTGTTGAACCCCGGCAGCTCGTAGGTCACCGTGTAGGTACCAGGGGGAAGCGCCGGGAACCGATAGGCCCCCTGGTCGTTGGTCACTGCCGATTGCGTGCCCATGAGCGCCGGACCGGCCACCGTCACAGAAACGCCCGGCATGACCGCATCGCTCGAATCGGTCACGCGACCCTGGATCGTGCCGGTCTGGCTCGCGCTGCCCCCCTGCGCCCACACTGGACCGCCCGTCGCCAAGACGACAGCCAGGGCTCCCCACAGAATCGCCCGACTCCTTTGCCTCGTCATGCATCCACCCCCTGGTCGCTCCTCGCTCCCGTCGACGAAGATCGTGTCCGCTTCTAACCCGCGAGCTCACGGCAGTCGCTCGCGCTCGCGCGAGGGCGGCGGATTGGCCCTCTCCAGAACAGCGACCAGGTCTCGGCGCAGGTCGGGAAGGCCTGGACACACCTTCACCCGCGACACGCGCCGTCCCTGGCAATCGTCAAGACCTGCTGGAACGGCGCAGCGCGTGCCTGGCCAGCAAGCCTACGAATCCCCAGGATTGAAGGCCCATAGCCTAGCGCACTTGCCTGAGTGATGCAACGGACTGGCGCTAGATCAGTGGCCGCCCACTCCGGCAGACGTCTCCCGACGCGGCGTCGGGCGAGTCGGCCCCTCAGCGGGATACCATGGTCCCCATGGTCGTCGCCACGAACCTGACCAAGACGTTCGGGGCACGGACTGCCGTCGAGCACGTCTCGATCACCCTGTCGAGCGGGGAGGTCGTCGCGTTGCTCGGCCCCAACGGCGCGGGCAAGACGACGACGCTCCGGCTGCTCGGCGGGCTGCTCGCCCCCACGTCCGGAACCGTGGCGGTGGACGGGGTCGTCCGCGATCAGGCGTCGTGGCCGGCCGCCCGTCGGCACATCGGCTTCCTGACCGAGACCCCAGGCCTCTGGGACCGGCTCACGATCGAAGCCAATCTGTTGACCTACGCCAGGCTGCACGGTCTCGACCAGTCCACGCGCCGCGTCCGGACATCGCTGGAACGTTTTGGCCTCGACGACCGCGCGCGCGAGCCGGCAGGCACCCTGTCGAAGGGCCTGCGCCAGAAAGTCGCGCTGGCGCGTGCCCTGCTTCACGACCCGTCGGTCGTGCTCCTGGACGAGCCAACAGCGGGTCTGGACCCCGAGATGACGCGCAGCGTGCGCGACCTGATCCTGCAGTTGCGCGAGCGCGGCCGGGCGGTCCTGCTCTCGACGCACAATCTCGACGAGGCCGAGCGGGTGGCCGACCGTGTCGTGGTCATGCGGCGGACGATCGTGGCCGTCGACACCCCGGGCAGGCTCCGAGCACGCCTCGGCGTCGGTCGCGTGCGGGTCACCGTGGCAGGTGCAGCGGCGCCGTTTTCGTCCGCGGCGGCAGCGGCCGGTGCATCCGACGTGCGAGCCGACGCCGACACGCTGTCCTGCTCGCTCGGTGATGTGTCGCGACAGACGCCGGCCCTGGTGGAAGGCCTGGTTCGCGCGGGCGCCCGGATCCGTGCGGTCGTCCCCGAGGATGCCGGCCTCGAAGCCATCTATCTGGCGCTCATGTCGGAATCGGAGGACCGGCCATGAAGTCGAGCGGCGCCCGTGTGGCGGCCCTGCTGCACAAGGAGTGGCTGGACCTGCGGGGCACCCTGGCGCCGTGGCTGCCTGGGTTGCTCATGCTGCCCGTCGTCGGGCTTCCGTTCGTCTTCGGGGTCCTGATCCCCGAGCTGGCGGGCGAACCGCTCGAGGATTCCGACTTCGGCGCGCATCTCGACGCGTTCCGGCAGGCATGGCCGGCGGTGGCGTCCCTCCCGCCGCGAGCGGCGGTGCAGGTGCTCGTCTTCCAGCAGTTCCTGATGCTGGTCCTCCTGGTGCCCGTGACAGGTGCGATGTCGCTCGCGGCGCATGGCGTCATTGGCGAGCGTCAGGGACGGACGCTCGAGCCCCTGCTGGCGACCCCGATGACGACCGTCGAGCTGCTGCTGGCGAAGATGTTGACGGCCTGGGTGCCGGGAGTGGCGATGGGGCTGCTGGCGACGGTCCTGTATTTCGGCGTCGTGGCGGCCGCGGCGGAACCGGGGGTGCTGTCGGCGCTGGTGTCGCTGCGCACGGGGCTGCTGGTGGTGGTTGGGGGCCCCCTGATCACCGCGGTGGCTCTGCAATTGGTGGTGCTCAGCTCGACCCGGGCGCGGGATCCGCGCTCGGCGCAGCAGGTGGGCGTCCTGGTCGTGCTGCCGCTGATGGGCCTGCTGGTGGCCCAGGGCACCGGGGCCTTCTGGCTGACGGTGGCGGCGATCCTGGGGATGATCGTCGTGCTCGCGGTGGTGTGGCTGGCGCTGCTGGGGCTGAGCGTGGCGGCGTTCGAGCCGGAGCGGATGCTGACCTGGGGGTAAGGGGTCGGGAGTCCTTTTCGCAGAATTTGCGAAAAGGACTCCCGACCCCATTTCTTGCCGCACCGCGGCAGGGTATACTTGCCGCGGGAGGACGGACATGGTCGCCATCGAGCTCACGGAGAACGACGCGATGATGCTGCGGGAGATGCTCGAGGTTCAGGCGCGTGACCTCCGCCACGAGATCCACCACACCGACGATCGGACGTTCCGTCAGCTGCTGAAGCAGAGGGAACTGATGCTCGAACACGTGTTGGGCCAGCTGCCGGCGCTGTCTGCGAGCCCCGCGTAGTCCCAGGGGACGAGCGCGGCGGACGGTCGCGAGTCGGCAGCCCCTGGTTGCGGCCCCCTCCGGTGCGGCCCGCCCCGTGTCCCCCGGGAGGGGCGGCGCAGCGCCGCACTGCGTCACCAGGCGCTTGACACGGTGCGGCTTTGCGTGGAGGATCTGAATGAACGTCCATTCAGTGGAGGGGTCGTGCCCATCGCCGCACCCGCCAAGCCGACGCGTCGTCCCAGTCCCCGCCTAGCGTCGCCCGTGCGCCAGGCGGCCGGCCCGCCCGCCCGCACGCGCCCCCCCGCGCCCCGCGGGGACAAGCGTGAACTGATCCTCCGCGCCGCGACCAAGGTCTTCGCGGAGCGGGGGTTCTTCAATGCCCAGGTCGCCGACGTCGCCCGCGCCGCCGGCATCGCCGCCGGCACCGTCTACCTCTACTTCCGCTCCAAGGACGACCTGCTGGTCTCGATTTTCGAGAAGACCATGCGCGAAGCCATCAGCGATGGCCGCGCCGCCCTCGCCGGCCTCACCGATCCGGTCGATCGCCTCCGCCGCATCGCCCGCCTGCACCTGGAGCGCATGGGCCGCGACCGCGACCTCGCGGTCGTCTTCCAGGTCGAGTTGCGCCAGAGCACCAAGTTCATGGAGCAGTTCTCCGCCACGCAGGTCCGCGAATACCTCGGCATCATCCGCGACGTCATCGCCGACGGGCAGCAGCAGGGCCTGCTCCGCCCCGACGTGAACCCGACCATCGCCGCCAAGGTGCTCTTCGGCGCCCTCGACGAGATGGCCACCAACTGGATCCTCAGCCGGCGCCGCTACGCTCCCGTGGCCGACGCCGACGCCGTCCTCGACCTCTTTCTTCATGGAGTGAAGGCCTGATGCGTTCTGCTGCGGTGCTTGGCGCGGGCACCATGGGGGCCCAGATTGCGGCTCACCTCGCCAACGCGGGTGTTCCCACGTTCCTGCTGGATCTCGACGAGAAGATCGCACGCGAGGGCCTCGAACGGGCCCGCAAGCTCAGGCCCGACCCCTTCTTCGTGGCCGACAACGCCGCGCTGATCACCGTCGGCGGGTTCGACACGCACATGGCGCGCGTGAAGGACTGCGAGTGGATCATCGAGGCGATCGTCGAACGCCTGGACATCAAGCAGCGTGTCTTCGAGCAGGTCGAACAGCACCGCCGTCCCGGGGCGGTCGTCAGCTCGAACACCTCCGGCATCCCGATTGCCGCGATGGCCGAGGGGCGCAGCGACGACTTCCGCCGTCACTTCCTCGGCACGCACTTCTTCAACCCGCCGCGCTACCTCCCGCTCCTCGAGGTCATCCCGACGCCGGAGACCGACGCGGCCGTCGTCGATCGCATCCGCACCTTCGCGGATCGGCGCCTGGGCAAGGGGGTGGTCCTGGCCAAGGACGCGCCGAACTTCATCGCGAATCACATCGGCACCTACGGCGTGATCCGCATCATGGAGGCCCTGGCGAGCGGCGAGTACACGATCGAGGAAATCGACGCGATCACCGGCCCGGCCACCGGCCGCCCGAGGAGCGCGACGTTCCGCACGATGGACATCGCGGGCATCGACGTGCTGGGGCACGTGATCCGCAACCTGCGGGGCCGCATCACGGACCAGGCCCAGCTCGAGGCGTTCGCCATGCCCGCGCTCATCGAGGCCCTCGAGACGCGCAAGTGGATCGGCGAGAAGGTCGGCGCCGGCTTCTACAAACGTGTGAAGGGCGCCTCGGGCACCGAGATCCTCGTGCTCGATCCCGCCACGATGGACTACCGGCCGCGCCAGCGCGTGCACCACGCGTCGCTCGAGGCCGCCAAGGGCATCGAGGACCCGCGCGAGCGGATCAGGAAGCTGTTCCTCGGGCCCGACAAGGTGGGCCAGTTCCTGCGCCGCACGCTGGGCGCCACGTTGATCTACACCGCCCGCGTGACCCCCGACATCGCCCACTCGATCGACGACGTGGACCGCGCCATGCGCTGGGGCTACGCCTGGGAGCTCGGGCCCTTCGAGACCTGGGACGCC
>CAYLZN010000166.1:0-12059 GCA_964387935.1 uncultured Vicinamibacteraceae bacterium
ATCTTGATGCGCGATGGCGCCGACAACTTCGTGGTCATCTGTTCCATCGAGAACATCGACCCGATGGGCGTGCACACGGGGGACTCGATCACCGTCGCGCCGGCCCTGACGCTGACCGACAAGGAGTACCACCGCATGCGGGACGCGGCGCGCCGGATCATCCGCCGCGTCGGCGTCGAAACCGGCGGGTCGAACATCCAGTTCGCCATCGACCCCGACACCGGGCGCATGGTCGCGATCGAGATGAACCCCCGGGTGTCCCGGTCGTCGGCCCTGGCCTCGAAGGCCACCGGCTTTCCGATCGCGAAGATCGCCGCGAAGCTCGCACTCGGGTACCGCCTGGACGAGATTCCCAACGACATCACGCGGGTGACGCCCGCCTCGTTCGAGCCGACGATCGACTACATCGTCGTCAAGATCCCGCGCTGGGCGTTCGAGAAATTCCCGGAGGCCGACCCGACGCTCACCACGCAGATGAAGTCCGTGGGCGAGGCGATGGCGATCGGGCGGACGTTCAAGCAGGCCTTCCTCAAGGGCATCCGGTCGCTGGAGCTGGGCGGGCGCACCTCGCTCTTCGCCCGGGCCGGGGCAGGCGACAGCGATCCGGCGGAGCTCCACCGGCAGCTCGTCGTGCCCAACGAACGCCGGATGTGGGCCATCTTCCGCGCGCTGCAGCACGGGATGTCCGTGGAGGACCTGCAGCAGCTCACCCGGATCGATCCCTGGTTCCTCGTGCAGTTCCGCGAAATCGCGCAGATGTTCGCCGCAGCTTCGGGCCGCGGTCTCGACGCCGTGACGCCGGGGCAGCTGCGGGAGTGGAAGCAGACCGGGTTTTCCGACAAGGACGTCGCGAGCGCCTGCGGCACCAGCGAAGCCGCGGTCCGGCAGCGACGCCGGGCGGACGGACTCATCCCGGCCTACAAGCGCATCGACACCTGTGCCGCGGAGTTCGAGTCGCACACCCCGTACCTCTACTCGAGCTACGACGCCGAGTGCGAGGCCCGGCCCACGCCTCGACGGAAGGTGGCCATTCTCGGCAGCGGACCGAATCGGATCGGGCAGGGCATCGAGTTCGACTACTGCTGCGTGCACGCGGCGTTCGCGTTCCGGGAGGACGGGCTCGAGACCCTCATGGTCAACTGCAACCCGGAGACGGTGTCCACCGACTACGACTCGGTGGACCGCCTGTACTTCGAGCCGCTCACGCTCGAGGACGTCCTCGCCATCGTGGACACCGAGCGGCAGGCGGGCGGGGACGTCTCGTGCGTCGTGCAGTTCGGCGGGCAGACGCCGTTGAAGCTCGCCCTCGCCCTGCAGGCGGCCGGCGTGCCGGTGCTCGGAACGTCGCCCGATTCGATCGACCTCGCCGAGGACCGTGAGCGCTTTTCGGCGCTGCTGGAGGAACTCGGCATCCCGCAGCCCCCGTCGGGCATCGCGACGTCGCGGGAGGACGCACGCGCGATCGCCGGACGCATCGGGTACCCGGTGGTCGTCCGCCCCTCGTACGTGCTCGGCGGCCGCGCGATGGCGATCGTCTACGACCCGGCATCGCTGGACCGGTACATGGAGACCGCAGTCGATGCCTCACCGGAGCATCCCATCCTCGTCGACCGGTTCCTCGAGGACGCGTTCGAACTCGACGTGGATGCCGTCGGGGATGGCACGGGCGCCGTGGTCATCGGCGGCATCATGGAGCACATCGAGGAGGCGGGCATTCACTCGGGGGACAGCTCCTGCGTCGTGCCGCCGTACCTCGTCGCCGACCGGCACCTCGCGACCATCCGCGACTACACCCGGAAGATCGCCAGGGCGCTGAACGTCGTGGGCCTGATGAACGCGCAGTTCGCGATCAAGGACCACGTGGTCTACGTCCTCGAGGTCAACCCGCGCGCGTCGCGCACCGTGCCCTACCTGTCGAAGGCGACGGGCGTGCCGCTGGCCAAGGTGGCCGCCCGCGTGATGGCCGGGACCTCGCTCGAGGCGCAGGGGCTGACCGACGACCTCGAGGTGGCGGGCGTGTTCGTGAAGACGCCGGTGTTCCCGTTCATGCGCTTCCCCGGGGTCGATACGATTCTCGGGCCCGAGATGAAGTCCACGGGCGAGGTGATGGGCGGCGCGTCGAGCTTTGGGGTCGCGTTCGCCAAGGCGCAGATGGGCGCGGGACAGGAGCTTCCGCTGGAGGGCACGGCATTCATCAGTGTCAACAACGACGACAAGGCCAACGTCGTGCCGATCGCGAAGGGCCTTGCCGATCTCGGGTTCACGCTCATCGCCACCAGGGGCACGGCCGCCTACTTGCGCGCGCACGGCCTGCCGGTGGACGTCACCTACAAGATCAACGAGGGTCGCCCGCACGTCGGTGACCGCATCCTCAACGGCGAGATCGCGCTCGTCATCAACACACCGCTCGGTCGCGAGTCGTTTTTCGACGATCGCACCGTCCGGCGCGTGGCCATGATGCACGGCGTGCCCTGCGTGACCACACTGACCGGCGGCTCGGCGACGGTCGCTGCCATCAAGGCCCTCCGCGAGCATGGGCTCGACGTGCGCTCCCTGCAGGAGTACCACGCAGGGATTGCCACCTCACGCGCCTGAGCCGGGCGCAATTTCTGCCAACCCCCGGAGCGGGTCCCGCACCACCCCGTGCGGCAGGCGCACGCCAATCGGCGTGTGGCGGGCGTCGCGCACCACGACCTGCCCCTGGCGGCCGACGTGCGAGGTCTTGCATGAACGCGTGGGGTGTCCTCCCGCGCGCTGCTCATGCTCCTGTCCTACGTGGCCGGTGTCCTCCTCGGGACGCTGGACCAGCCGGATCTCGTCTCCTGGGCCCTGGCGGCCGCGCTCGCGGCCGTCGTGGTGTGGTGGCGGCAGGGAGCCGGCCGCCGCCTCGCGTGCATCGCGATCCTTGTGCTCCTCGCCGGCTGGGGGCACGGGCTCCGGGCGCTGCAGGGCGCGCTCGCGGCGCCGCTTGCGGAGTTCGGCACGCGCGTGCTCGCAGAGGGACGTGACGAGATCCTCGTCGTCGAGGGCACGCTGCGCGGGGATGCGAGCCCCACCGACTACGGCGTGAGCCTGGTGGTGGACGTGGACCAGGTGCAGTGGCGAGGAGAGAGGCGCAGGACGTCTGGCGGGGTGCGCATCAGCGTGGGTGGCACCATCGGCCTCGAGCGCCTCGGTTCGTGGCGGGCAGGGCGGCGCATTCGCGCGCCCGTGCTGTTGAGGCGCCCGCAGGCCTACCGGAACCCCGGCGTGCCCGATCAGACGCGTGCGCTCGCCCTGCGTGGGGTGTCGTGGCTCGGCAGCGTGAAGAGCGGTGCCCTCGTGGAGGAGGTCGCCCGCGGGAGCCTGTTCAGCGAGTGGGCCGCGGCGGCGAGAGCGCGGGCGCGCGCCGCAGTTCTCGTCGGCATGGAAGGCCAGCCGCTGCGCGCCGCCATCGTCACCGCGGTGCTGGTGGGTGACCGCGCCGGGATTCCGCCCGACATCACCGAGCGACTCCAGCGGGCGGGCACGTTCCACGTGATTGCCATCTCGGGCGGCAACATCGCGATGCTCACGGCGCTCGTGTTTGGCGCCTCGACGCTCGCCAGGGTGCCCCCAAGGGTGGGCGCCCTGATGACCACTGTGGCCATCGGCGCCTACGGCTTCGTGGCCAGCGGGTCTGCGTCTGTCACGCGGGCGACCGTGGTCGCCCTGATCTACATGACCGCGAGGGCGCTCGACCTGCGCGCCGCCGGGTTCGCCGTGCTGTGGAGCGCCATGTGCCTGCTGCTCCTGTGGTCGCCGCTGGCCCTCTTCGACCCGGGCTTCCTGCTCACCAGCGGGGCCACGATCGGCATCCTGCTGTCGGGGTTCCTGTTCGAAGACCGACAGGAGGCCGGGCGCGACGGTTCGCAACACCCGCGAGGCCTGCGGGCCTGGGCCCGCACGACGATCGCAGCGACCATCGGGGCAGAACTGGCGCTGCTGCCGGTGGTGACCACGGTGTTCTCTCGCGCGACCCTGGCGGGGCTGCTGCTCAACCTGGCGGCGATCCCGCTCATGGCCATCGCCCAAGGGTGCGGCCTCGTGATGGTGGCCACCTCCGGCCTCGTGCCGGCCGTGACCTTGGGCGCTGGCTGGGTCGCGGGCGAGTCCGTTCGGGGCCTGCTGGCCTCCGCCGCGCTGGTCGATCTCTGGCCGTGGCTCTCGTGGCGCATGCCGCCGCCGTGGTGGCTGGCGGTCGTGTTGTATTACGCCGCGTGGGCGGCCGTCCTGATGCTACGCGTCGGACGCTGGCGTCGCGTGTGGCGCCCGGTCGCGCTGGCGGTAGCCCTGGCGTGCGCGGCCTGGATCGCCTGGGCGCCGGCCTGGCTTCCCGCCCGGACCGTGGGGCAGCCGCCGGGCGTGACCGCGCTCGCGACGTCGCCGGGCACGCGTGCCGCGCCGGACAACCAGTCGTTGCAGATCGTGTTCTTCGACGTGGGTCAGGGAGACGCAGCGCTCGTCCGGTTTCCGACGGGCGAGGCGTGGGTGATCGACACGGGCGGCGTGCCGGGGAGCACGGGATTCGACGTGGGGGGGCGCATCGTGGCGCCGGCGTTGTGGGCGCTGGGGGTGCGCCGGCTGGAGGTGCTCGCGCTCTCGCACGGCCATCCGGACCATGCCGGCGGCGCACCGTCACTCATCGACGACTTCGCGGTCCGGGAGGTGTGGGAGGGCGTGCCTGTGGTTGGCGATCCCGTCCTGGAGCGGGCGGCGGCGTCGGCCGCGCGAACCGGCAGTCGATGGCGACGCCAGCACGATGGCGTGCAGGTCCACGTCGGTGAGGTCCTCGTGGCGGTGCGGCATCCGGAACCGCCGGACTGGGAGCGCCGGCGCGTGCGCAACGACGACAGCCTCGTGCTCGAGGTCACCTACCGTGGGTTCCGCGCGCTGTTCACCGGGGATATCGGACGGGCCGTCGAGGAGCGGCTGGCTCGCGACGCCGCCGGCGCCGCATCGCGCACCACGGTGCTGAAGGTGCCCCACCACGGCAGCGGCGGGTCGAGCAGCGAGCCCTGGCTGCGGTGGCTGGCGCCCTCGCTCGCCGTCGTCAGCGTGGGGCAGAGCAACCCGTTCGGTCATCCTGCCCCGGCGATGCTCGCGCGGTACGCGAACGTCGGAGTTCCGGTGCTTCGGACCGATCTGGCGGGGGCCGTGGCGGTGGTCACCGACGGCGAGCGTGTGACCGTCTCGACGTGGACCCAGGACGGGTGGGTGGTACTGCGGCCCGCGGCCGGCGGGCGAGTGGGCGGCTGACGGCAACCGATGTGGCGGAGGACCTACCCAGCGCGCTTGACGCGCTGCCAGAGGACCTCCAGTTCATCGAGCGACAGGTCTTCCATCCGCTGGCCTGCGGTCGAGACCTGGCGCTCGAGCGCGCGAAACCTGGCGCTGAACTTCGTGTTCGCCGCCCGCAGGCAGCTCTCCGGGTCCAGCCCTGCTTTGCGCGCGAACTGGGCGAGGGCGAACAGCAGGTCCCCGCACTCCTCGGCGAGCGCGTCGGCGGCGTCACCGCTCAGAGCCGACCGGACTTCGCGCAGTTCCTCTTCCACCTTGTCCAGCACGTCAGCGGCCTTGGACCAGTCGAAGCCAACGCCGGCCGCGCGCTTGCCCAGGTCCCGCGCGCGCGAGAGGGCGGGCGCCGAGGTCGCGAGACCGTCGAGCGCACTGACGCGGGGCGTGCCGGCGGCATCGCGTTCACGCGCCTTGATCGCGTCCCACTGCTGCTTCACCGCGTCTGGCGTCGTGATGGCGTCACCGGTCGTGCCCGCGATGTCGTCCAGAGGCTCGAAGACATGGGGATGACGGCGGATGAGCTTCTCGCAGGCCGCGCAGAGCGCATCGGCCATGGTGAACGCCCCGGCATCGCTTGCCACCTGCGACAGGAAGACGCCTTCGAACACCAGGTCGCCGATTTCATCTCGAAGCTCGTCCACCGCGTCGCGCTCGATGGCGTCGACCACCTCGTAGGCTTCCTCGAGCACGTATGGGGCGAGGGTCTTCCACGACTGTTCCCGATCCCACGGGCAGCCTTCGGGCGAACGCAGCACGCGCATGATCTCGAGCAGCCGGGCGAACTCACCGGGCGCGTCCGCGGTGGCGGCCTTCGGGGGCTGGAGGCGGGGACGGTCGGACATGCGAGGCGCTATGCTAGCATCCCAAGGCATGAGCGAGCAGCCCGGCATCACCTTCACGGCGTTCGTCCTCTCGCTGGCCCAGACGGCGGCGGTGCACTTCGGCGACGTGGCCGATCCGGTCACAGGGACCAGCCAGCCGAACCTGCCGGCGGCTGCGCAGATGATCGACATCCTGGCCATGCTCCACGACAAGACCCAGGGCAACCTCGCGCCGGAGGAGACGGAGCTCGTGACCCGGCTGCTCTACGAGTTGCGGATGCGGTACGTCGAGGCGAGCCAGGGCCAGAAGCGCATCATCACCCCCTGACATCCGCCGTGAAAGTGCTCTTCCTGGGAACGGGTACCTCGCAGGGGGTCCCGATGATCGGGTGCGCGTGCGCGGTGTGCCGGTCCACCGATCCCCGCGACACCAGGACCAGGCCCTCGATTCTGCTCACGTACGGGGCCGCCCGCGTGCTGGTGGACACCAGCACGGACCTTCGCGCGCAGGCGTTGCGGCACGGAGTCGATCGGGTCGATGCAGTCCTGTTCACCCACAGTCACGCCGATCACATCTTCGGCCTCGACGACACGCGTCGCTTCACCACGCTGAGCGGCGCGCCCCTGCCGCTCTTCGCTGACGAGGCGACGAGGGCGGATCTGTGCCGTACCTTTGCGTACGCGTTTTCGCGGGTGAAGACCAAGGGCGGAGGCGTCCCCTCGCTCACGCTGTTTCGCGTGGCCGGGCCGTTCACGCTGTTCGGCCAGGACATCATCCCGGTGCCCGTCGTTCATGGGTCTCGCCGGATCCTCGGGTTCCGGGTCGGACGGTTTGCCTACCTCACTGATTGCAGCGGGATACCCGAGGAGTCCTTTGCGCTTCTGGCAGGGCTCGAGGTCGTGGTGCTCGACGCCCTTCGCGATCGTCCGCACCCGACGCACTTCAGCGTCGCCGAGGCGGTGGAGGCGGCGCGGCGTATTGGCGCGCGGCAGACGTTTTTCACCCACATGTGTCACGATCTGGGCCACGCGGCGCTGCTCGCCCGTCTGCCGGCCGGGATGGCACCGGCGTACGACGGCCTCGAGCTGAGCGTGGACCCATGACGATGGACGTCATCCGCTTTCCCGAGGACCGACGACCCGTGGAGTGGCGGCTGCCGGTCGTGGCCGTCGGCAATTTCGACGGGGTGCACCGTGGTCACCAGAAGATCCTCGACCGGATCGCGCGGCGTGCCCGCGAGCGCGCGGGCACGGCGATGGTCCTGACCTTCGATCCGCATCCGCCGCGAGTGGTCCGCCCCGAGAAGGCCCCGCGGCTGCTGATGACGCCGGACCAGAAGCGCGCGGCCCTCGAGCGCGCGGAGGTGGCCGGGCTCGCGGTGGTGCCGTTCACGCTCGCGCTGTCGCAGTGGTCGCCCGAGGAGTTCGTGCGTGCCGTGCTCGTGGAGTGGCTGCACGTGGCCGAGGTCTGGGTCGGAGCCAACTTCCTGTTCGGCCGTGACCGGAGCGGGAACTACTCGCTGTTGCGGTCGCTCGGCGTCCAGTACGGGTTCAGGGCGGAGAAGATCGACCCGGTGCGCTACCGCGAGTTCGTCGTGAGCAGCACCCGGATCCGCCGACTGGTTCTCGAGGGGCGGGTCGATGAAGCGGGCGCGCTGCTGGGGCGTCACTTCGAGCTCGAGGGCGTTGTCGAGGCGGGAGACGCGCGCGGGCGCCTCATCGGCTTTCCGACGGCCAACCTCGCCACGCGGAACGAGCTGCTGCCGCCCCATGGGGTGTATGCGACGCTGGCCGTGCTCGGCGAGCGTCTGCACCCGGCGGTGACCAACATCGGGACGCGCCCGACGGTGGTGGCCGACGGGCGGCCGACCATCGAGACCCACGTGCTCGACCTGGATCGCGATCTCTACGGAACCCCGCTGCGACTGGCCTTCGTGCAGCGGCTCAGGGACGAGCGGGCGTTCCCGGATCTCGAGGCGCTGCGCGCGCAGATCGGGGCCGACTGCGACCGGGCCCGCGATCTGTTCCGGAGCATTTCGCTGTAGAATCCTGAGGGATGGCCGACGACTCGCCGCACGAGGGACGGCCAGCGCTGGCGCTGACGATTACCGTCTCGAACCAGTTGGCGTTCGTGCCGACGCTGGAGGCGCTTGCCGCTCGCATCAGCGAGTACGTCGGGTGTCCGGCCTCGGATGCTCGCCACCTCGGCGAGGCGGTCGGGTGTGCGCTGACCGCCGCGTCCACCCTGCCGGCAGACGCGCCGATTGGCCGGTTCGATATCGTATTCAGCGGCAACGACCGCGTGCTCCGCGTCGAGCTGGCGAGCACGTCGTCGCTGCCCGCGGGCGTCACGCTCGAAGGCGCCCTCGGCGGAGCCGTGGGAGTCGATCGGCTGCGGCAACTCGTGGACCGGGTCGAGTTCGCCGAGGCCGGCGGCCGTCCCGTCTGTTGCCTGACCCGTCAGATCCGCGACGTGCGGTGAGCGGGGGACCGCAAGGGCTCCCACGCCGCGTGCCAGGTCCCGTCTTCGATCGCCCATGCATCTCTACAACACCCTCACGCGACAGGAAGAGGTCTTCGCGCCGCTCGACGGCAGCACCGTGCGGATGTACACGTGCGGCCTGACCGTCTACGCCCGCGGGCACGTCGGCAACTTCCGCACCTTCGTGTCCCTCGACGTGCTGCGGCGCGTGCTGAAGTACGTGGCGGGCTTCGAGGTGCGGCAGGTCATGAATTTCACCGACGTCGACGACCGCACGATCGTTGCGGCGCAGGAGGCCGGCCTGCCGCTGCGCGAGTACACCGACCGGTGGATCGCCGCGTTCCGGGAGGACGCGGCGGCACTCGGACTCGAGCCCGTCGAGGAGAACCCCCGCGCGACGGATCCGGACAACCTGCAGGCGATGTGCGAGATCGTGCGGGCGCTCGACGCGCGCGGCCATACCTATCGCAGCGAAGGCTCGGTCTACTTCAAGATCGCGACGCTGCCCGCCTACGGCAAGCTCGCGCGGCTGGACCAGTCGGGCATCAAGCCGGGCGCGCGCATCGACAGCGACAAGTACGAGAAGGAGGACGCGCGCGACTTCGTTCTGTGGAAGGCGACCCGACCCGGCGAGCCGACCTGGGACTACGGGATTGGCCCTGGCCGACCCGGGTGGCACATCGAGTGCTCCGCCATGGCCCGCCGCCTGCTCGGGGAGACGATCGACATCCACGCCGGTGGCGTGGACCTTATCTTCCCGCACCACGAGAACGAGATCGCGCAGAGCGAAGGCGCCACCGGCAAGCCCTTCTCCCGGTTCTGGGTGCACGTCGAGCACCTGCTCATGGACGACGGCGAGAAGATGTCGAAGTCGCTCGGCAACGTCTTCTCGGTGCACGACATCCTGCAGAAGGGCCAGCGCGCATCGGCCCTCCGGTTCCTGCTGCTGTCGGTCCACTACCGCAAGCAGTTGCGCTTCTCGTGGGCGAGCCTCGAGCAGGCCGAAGAGGCCGTATCGCGCCTTGCCGACTTCCTCGCGCGACTCGACGCCGTCGCCGGATCGGACGCCCACCCTGCGCTGCAGGAGCGCGTGGCCCAGGCGCACGCGGAGTTCAACCGGCTCGTACTCGCCGATCTCAACGTGCCAGGAGCCCTCGGCGTCGTCTTCGACCTCGTGCGCGCCGTCAACGCCGCGATCGACCGCGGCGAGGTGGGCCTGCCCGACGTGGCGCTCCTCCGGCACACCTTCGACGCCTTCGATCGCGTGCTGGGCGTCATGGCCCTGCGCCGGGCGGAGGACGCGGCGCCCCCCGTGCCGATCGAGGAAATCGAGCGTCTCATCGCCGCGCGCCAGGCCGCGCGGCGAGGCCGGGATTTCGCTGCGGCCGACGCCATTCGCCAGGATCTCGACGCCCACGGCATCCTGCTCGAGGACACGGCCGCGGGCACTCGCTGGAAGAGGAAGTAGCCGTCATCATGTCCACGCTGCATCTCGACCCGGCCCTGTCGGGCCCGCGCATCACGACCGAACTCCCGGGGCCCCGCGCCCGTGCCATCATCGACCGCGACGCACGGGCCGTGTCCCCGTCCTACACCCGCGCCTATCCCCTCGTCATGGCCCGCGGCTCCGGCGCCATCGTCGAGGACGTCGATGGGAACCTGTTCCTGGACTGCGCGGCCGGCATCGCCGTCAACGCGACCGGCCACTCGCACCCGGACGTCGTGCAGGCCATCGTCGATCAGGCGCAGCGCTTCCTGCACATGTCCGGCACCGATTTCTACTACGAGCCGCAGGTGCAACTCGGGGAGGAGATCGCCTCCATCGTCCCGATGAAGGGGCCGGTGCGCTCATTCTTCAGCAACTCCGGCACCGAGGCGAACGAGGCGGCGATCAAGCTCGCGCGGTACTCGACCGGCCGCCCGTTCCTCATCGCGTTCCTCGGATCGTTCCACGGCCGGACGCTGGGGTCGCTCTCGCTCACGGCGAGCAGGGCGCAGCAGCGCAAGGGCTTCGGCCCGACCGCGCCCGGCGTCTTCCACGCGCCCTACGCCGACTGCTACCGCTGCCCGGCGGGCCTGACGCCCGGATCGTGCCAGGCAGAGTGCCTCGGGTTCCTCGAGGAACAGGTGCTCGTGCACCTCGTGGCCCCGAGTGACGTGGCCGCGATTGTCGTGGAGCCCATCCAGGGCGAGGGCGGGTATCTCGTGCCGCCGGCGCAGTTCCATCAGCGCCTGCAGGCGCTCGCGCGCACGCACGGCATCCTCCTCATCGCCGACGAGGTGCAGTCCGGGATGGGGCGGACGGGGAAGATGTTCGCCTCGGAGCATTTCGCATTCGAACCCGACATCATCACGATCGCGAAAGGCGTGGCGTCCGGGATGCCGCTCGGCGTGACCGCGGCTCGCGCCAGCATCATGGACTGGCCGCCCGGGTCGCACGCGAGCACGTTCGGAGGGAACCCCGTGTCGTGCGCCGCGGCATCGGCCACCATCGCGCTGCTGAAGTCCGCGTTGATGGCGAACGCCGCCCGTGTCGGTGCGCACCTCCTCGACGGCCTCAGGACCCTGGCGGAACGGCACCCGCTCATCGGTGACGTTCGGGGCAAGGGACTGATGATCGGCGTCGAGTTCGTGCGGGATCGCCAGACGAAGGAACGCGCCACGACCGAGCGCGACCGGGTGGTCGACGAGGCGTTCAAACGGGGGTTGCTCGTGCTCGGCGCCGGCCGCAACGCGCTGCGCCTGTCGCCGCCGCTGGTCCTGACGCGCGATCAGGCCGACACAGCGCTGCGCATCCTCGACGAAGCAATCGGGGCGGTGGAATAGAAGCGGGCTCTGGGCTCAAGGCTCAGGGCTCGGGGCTCACGTCGTTTCCTCGAACCTGCCGGTCTGCGTGTTCTTGCGGACGTTGTCCCAGGTGAAGCACCGCCCGTTCATCGCGACGTACACGCCCGGCCCCAGCACCTGCACGAACGAGAGCGCGCTCCCGAGATTGAACAACCCGTCGGAGCTTCCGAAGGCGTAGGGAATCATCGCGCCCGTCAGAACGATGGTCTTGTCGAGGTGCGCCTCGGCCAGGGCGCGTGCCGTGTCGACCATCGTGTCCGTGCCGTGCGTGATGACGATCCGCGTGTCCTCGCAGCCACGGCAGTTCTCGACGATGAGCGCGCGGTCGGTGTCGGTCATGTCGAGGCTGTCGATCATCATGAGCGTCCGGAGGGAGACGTCGAGCAGGCAGCGGCCGAGACGGAGCATTTCTGGCACGTTCGTGTCGTTGAAGTGCAGCCGCCCGCGAATCTCGTCGTACTCCTTGTCGAACGTCCCGCCGGTGGCGAAGACGCGGATGGGCGCGTGGAGAGGGAAGTGCGGCGTCATGGCGGGTTCACTCTAGTACTACTTTGTCAGAATCACGAATTCCCTCGGGAATTCGCGAGTGATCA